>JAFGTF010000017.1 GCA_016934265.1 Spirochaetota bacterium | reverse complement strand
CTCCCCGAACAGGGGGCCGTCGTACACGAACGTGTGAAACTCGCCGTTCTCCCCGCAGGGGTCCACGGACTCCGGAAGGTCGTGAAGAAATGACCTGTCGTACTCGCGCCCGCAGAAAGTCTTATCCAATTGTTTCGAATCCACGCATGTCGTTATCGCCCTGAAACCCAGATCGATAAACCGCTCCGCGAGAGAACCGGTATCACTACCCCAGAGCGGAAAGAGCGCTTTCATCTCGAGCTTCTCGAGGTTTTTCTCCCGATACTCTCTTATGCCGTCGAGGCAGATGTCCCCGTATATCACGTGATGAATACCGCTTTCCTTGAAGTCCGCGAGGACTCGTCTCATTTTTTCTTCATACTGCCCGTTCGACGCGTCTTTGGTGATCCGCACGGTGCGAAGCGGGATTCCGACTACGGCCGCCTGCCGCCGTAGCAGCGTTTCTCTCACTCCGTGCATGCTCACCCTGCCGTAGTCTTCCGTCACTGTGGTGAGGAGAGCACACACCTCGGTTTCTTTTCCTGCAAGGACCTTGTGGAGGGCAAGCGCGCTGTCCTTGCCCCCGCTCCAGGTGAAAACCGCCGGTCGAATCGCTTTCATACCACACCTTCCTTTGTTCCCCCTCCGGTAGGGGACGACGACTCCTGCAATCGAACGCCTCCATTCGTGGGTCCCGCCCCTGTCATGCGCGCGACCTCTTCCAGCGTGTCCCTGTTGTTGACGAGTGAACAGCCTATCTTCCCGTGGGTGAGCAGGGTCGGATGCGCACGAATCGCCGCGAGAAACGGAGACCGGAGCACCTCCCTGAAGGATTGTTTCCCTATATTTTCCCGCGCGTACTGCGCGAACGGGCACGGCTCCACCCACCCCTTCGCATTGATATGCATCCCGCCTCCGGAAACCGCCATGCATCTTCCCGCTTCGTCGTACTCGTCGTACGGCAGGTGAATGAGGATGATCGGCTCTCTCTCCCGCAATTCCTGAAGCCGTTCTCTGAACCGCATTTTCTGAGCGGCCGACGGCAGGCTCTCTTTGTCTTTCTCGCTCATGGGAATAAACTCGTTGAATACCCCGATTGTGCATCCCGCCTCCCGCATGGACGAGACAAACTCCGTTTTTCCGAGACACTCTATGGAATCCGCGGTCAGCACCGAAGAGAACCCGAAGAGTATGCCGTGGCACCGTAATAGGCTCATGGCGGCCGTCACTCGTCGAAAGACGCCCTCCCCTCTTCTCTCGTCGGTCTCCTTTTCCCCCCCTTCGATACTGACGATGGGAACCACATTCCCCAAACGTGCGATCCGTCGTGCCGTATCCTCGTCGATCAGAGTACCGTTAGTCACCGTCCAGAAGAGCGCGCTTCTGAACTCCCCGTAGATTTTTAGCAGGTCCTTCCGAAGAAACGGCTCGCCGCCCGTGACGACGAATAGAAACACTCCCGCCCCTACCGCCTCTGAGACCACCCTTCTGAACTCCGCCGATGTCATCTCTTCGTCCGTCGGGTGAAATCGCGCGTAACAGCCCCTGCAGGAGAGGTTGCACCTAGCCGTTGGACTGATTCCTATGCCCATCGGCACGAGCAGGTCCCGTTTTCTCAGATTCCTCCTTCTGTTGATACCGGCGCGGACCAGCCCGAGCTGCAGCCTCCTCGTTCTCCAGACGGTCCGAATTACGCGTTTTCCCCACAACCGTATCATCCGGGAGATACAGTAGCGAAGGTCCAGTTTGGGTTCCGAAAGATCCGTTTCACACCTGCGGCAGGTCATCGAAGCTCCTCTTTTTCGTTGTAAAATACAAAAGGATGCGGCTGGGCGGAAAGCTATTTCCCGGTCAAAAGCGCTTCGATCTCCCGCAGCATGCGAAGGTAGTGGGTACCCTTCCAGAATACTTTGCCGCAGGAATTGCAGCGGTAGAATTCATCGTAGTATTTTTTCGTCTTCGGCTGCAGCAGTTTTTCCACCTCATGCTTGTCCACCCGCCTGACGGTCCCGTTGCAGTCCAGGCAGCGGGAGAAGGGACTGATTTTTTTGAAAAGATCGAACTGCTCTGTCACCTCCCGAAGCTGTCTCGCAGGCGTCTGTGAGCGGAGCCAGTACCCCCGTTCCACCTCGCTCCTCTTCAAAAGCCCGATATCTCTCGTGAGGACTATGCGCCGCTCATCCGACGCGATCCGCGCGATCTCTTCGTCGGTATAAGCCGTTTCATAACGCGTATCGAATCCGAGCATGCGAAGCTTCTTCGCCAGGGTCTTGAGATGAACGTCGAGTACGAACTTCGGGTCGCGCAGCGGCTCGGGACGAAGCCGCGTGACCCCCGAGATGTCGAGGCGCTCGAACACGGGATATACCGATACGAGATCCCCGTTCGCGATGCGGTGGGAAAAACTCACGGAGACTCCATTCACCAGAATGAGATCGACCTCCGTATGCGGTACTCCCACCGCCTCGATGGCGTCCTTTATCGAGGGGCGTCCCGAAAACCTGTAGCAAAAGGGAGTCCTTCTCCTCGCAGGCGGCAGGAAATCGTTGAGCTCCTCGTAGAAACGGAATGTCGTCTCGTTTTTTATGTCATTTTTCTTTGGCATATTCACGTCCCGGTTTCTGCCTGAAAGCCTATCTGCTCACCGCCGTCAACGCACTTCTCAGCTTCCACTGAAAAGAATAATCCAAAAACATATGCCGATACGTGAAGAAGCGGTATGCGCACCGACCCAAAACAAGAGGGAACCGGGGTACAGAAACCACCCGACCATGTTCATGGCACCCGTAATCGTGCTGATGAATCAGCTTTCCATACTGCAGGAGGGTCGAAGGGCGAATAGACCCCGCAGTAACAAACCACACACGGCTTTCCTGCCGCTTTCCACGACACAAAGCGATTATATCATCAATCAGGAATAAAAGTCAGGGAGAATACCATCGGGGACAGAGCACTGCCTATGAATTCTCCGCAGTTGTGCTCGATACCCATATCCCCGGCATAGCCGGAAACGATCAGTGTCCCCATAAACTGCCGATCCGAAACAATACAGATTCGATTGCACAGAACCTGCCATTCAAACTCCATATCTATTGACGTTACCAGTCGGAGTCAGTACAATCAGGCGAGGGGGATTACATCCATGGACAGTGTCAGCTGGACGTCGCGGTATGAAACCGGGATCGACGCCATCGACAGACAGCACAGGGAGCTTTTTAAAAGAATCGACAGGCTCACCCTCTCGATCTACGACGGGGAGGGAAAAAGGGGGCTTGGGGGAATGCTCGAGTACCTCGGAACATACGTGATCGAGCATTTCGGAACTGAGGAAGAACTCTTGTCCCGGCACGGCTATCCCGATCTCGAAGCGCACAAAAAAGAGCACATTGCTTTCATGACCCGGTTTATGGAAATCAAGCGGGAATGCGACGACAAGGGACCCGATTCCTACCTCGCGATCCGGGTAGGCAGGGAGATCGAAGAATGGTGGAAAACCCATGTGCTCGACACGGATATGCGTTACGTCCCCTGCCTGCGGCAGGCCTGAAACGGATCTTCCCCCGACGACATATGGTTTGTCGAAAACCTTTACGGTGACTATCCGTCGTCAGTCGTGCCGGCTCAGCGCATCGGCGATGGCGGCGAGAATCGCCCTGCTCGAAATCGTGGCGCCGCTAACGGTATCGACATTGAGAGACTGGGCTCGAATGACGTCCTGTGGGATCCTCTCCGCGGGTTTACCCTTCATCATACGGTGGTGCTCGAGAACGATCGACCGTATTTTTCCGTTTTTAACCTCCACGATGACGACCGCCTTGACTGGACCGTCAGTTGCCTCTCCCCTGTAGTCCCCGTCAGGGATTTTCGTTATTTCGATGTCCCTCTCATACCGTTCATCCGTCCGTATGTCCGCAGTAGACCTGCACCCGGCTGCAAACGCAAGCAGCAAAACGAAAGCGATAAAAATCGTTATGTACGTTCCTCTTTTCTTCATCATTACACTCCGCCCGTCTCCTTATTTGATCCCGCCGCGATCCTCACCCGTACTGTGAAAAAACATTCGCCGGCGGCAGCACTGCCGCCCGTAACGGGAGTTTCCTTTTTTCCATTACCAAGTCAGTATATCTTGTTCCGCGCTGAAATGGAAGGGGTAAAGGGGACCTAGCGCGATACAAAAGCCTTTTCTTTGCCGACGCCCGAATATACATTTTACGGCGACTGAAAGCTAACAAGGAGATACCATGAAACTGCTCGTAACCGGAGCCACAGGGCTTCTCGGCCGCTCGCTTATGCGGGAGCTCGAAGGATACGGCCGGTTCACGGTTATAGGTACGGCATTCACAAGGGCCCGCGCACCCCTTACCCGTCTCGATCTCACAGATGCCGCGGCGGTTTCCGAGTATATAACGGCGGTCACTCCCGACGTCATCGTGCATACCGCCGCCGAGAGAAGACCGGACGTCAGTCAGAAGGACCCTGAAAAAACAATTGCACTCAACGTCACCGCAACCGGCACCCTTGCCTCGGCAGCACGGAAGATCGGTGCCTTTTTCCTCTATATGTCCACAGACTACGTATTCGACGGTACCGCACCCCCCTATTCGCCCGAATCCCCCGTAAATCCACTGAACCTCTACGGAAAAAGCAAGCTGGGCGGCGAAAAGGCGGTATGGGACGAGACTCCCGATGCAGCGGTTTTACGTGTCCCGATACTCTACGGCGAGGTGGAAACCCTCGAAGAATCACCCGTCACCATGATCGCGAAGACCATCATGGAGGCCGCCGCCGCGCGATCCCGTATTACAATAGAAGACTGGGCGGTCCGCTATCCGACTCACGTCGATGAGGTGGCACGCGTTATACGGGAAATAGTGCTGCGCCGGGCGGCACACCCCGAATTCAACGGTACGTTTCACTGGTCAGCTCTCGAACCGTACACAAAATACAAAATGGCGAAAGCGATGGCCCCCTTCGTCGGAGTGTCCGAAGAATTTATTTCGTCCGAGGACGGCCCTCCTTTAGGCGCCCCGAGGCCGAAGGACTCCCACCTCGACTGCTCCTTGCTCCTGTCGCTTGGGTTCGAAAATACCGTAACCTTCGCGGAAAGCATCGAAGGAATCCTGAAACCGTTTCTCACCGCGGATCGGTGGTAGCACTCCTCTTTTTATATGCATCGAGCACGCGCCGGAACAGCTCGAATGTAAACCCGTTTCTGTGATACTCGTACCCGACAACGTCCGTCGGCTTCTTCGAGTAGTCGATCGGCTCGCAGATCCGGTGGTAGAGCTCGCGTGAAAACAAAAGCTCGAAGTAGTCGCTGCACGAACGCCCGAGGCCATCGAAGTGCTCACGCTGAGACCGGTAGCAGGAGAGCGCCTTCTCTTTCAGTTTTTTGTCCCCCTTTTCGAACGATATCGTAACGTGCGCTTTTCTCCCCGCTATGAAACGCGCTCCCGTCCTATTGTGGGGCGGGCCGTGATATACGGGAAACACGAACCGTTCCCCGACGCGTCCGATTTTTCCCGTCTCCGAAGCGCAGAAGCTCGCGAGGTCGTGTGCCTCGTGCCCGCCCTCATAATCGTGTCCCACGATGCAGTCCGTGCCGCAGGTTCTCACGGTATGGACCGCGGAAGACACCGCCCTGTTCAGGCTGCCCGCAAGCTCGATCTCCGGAATCCGGAGAAAACGGACGTTCTCTCTTTCAATTCCCGTCCGTTCCAGGGCGCAGAACACCTCCGCTTCCCTTTCTCCGCTTCGGCCTCCCGCGTCGCCGCTCGTGAGGTACAGGGCATGTACCCTCTTCTTCTCCTCGATGAGTCTTTTTAACAGAATGCAGCAGTAGAGATCGTCGTCAGGGTGGGCGAATAGAAACAGATAACTTCTCAATCCGAACAGGGTGCGTTCATACATGGCTATTGTCATTATGGGCGGGTCACTTCGAACCCGTCTTGCTTCCTTACGGTGAGGTCGACGAGCACCTCACTACCTCCATACCCGAAGATGTTACGGCAGGCGCGTACCGTGACCGGGGACGTTCCATTCGGTATTTCGACGCCGCCGAGGCTGCGCGTTGTGGGCTGCTCGACCTCGTGCATGTGAGGGAGAACTCTTTCTGTAATGGCACCGCCGCCTTTAGGATCCGATACCGGCCACAGGTCCTCGTAAAGGTCCCACCCTTTATCTTTGTACCGAACTGTTACTTCAAATCTCCATACGCCCCGCGCCTCTTCGAACGTCCCGGCGAATACGATCTGCGCAGTCATGCGCATAGTAAGGATCGTCCGACTGATCTGTCGATCCGTCCCCCGCAGCTGCACGGTGCCGGTACCGATCGCGCACTACGAAAAAACGGATACATTGGCGGGCAAGAACGGTCGTTTTATCTCACCGTTCCTTTTTTTGGGTATCAAAACACTCATAAAAATACTACAGGTATAGATACGGTACCCACACTCGTAAAACACCGTCCTCTCTTCCCACTCCGACGACGCAGGTCTCTCCGGGACCGCACACGGCGGTGATATTGGTCACCGCGAAGCCATCCACCGGATAGGCCGATTCGATTTCGACCGTCCCGCCGGTCCGCGATAAAAGAAGCAGCGTTTCGAACCGTTCGTCGGGTACGAGCAGCTCCACCGTTCCGTCTCCGTCGAAGTCGCAGGCAACGGCCGTATCTAGATTCCTGGATCCGATCCTGTGCGTCGAGATTCCCGGAAGGCGAGCGTCGATCGTAAGCACATCGCAACAGCATCCGTAGAACTCGACTACGCCGCCTGTATGCGGCGTGCGTACGACGGCGAGCCCGGTTTCCCTGTTTTCTCCGAAAGGCGCGACGGCGAGCTGATGTATCCATCCGACCCCCCGGCCTATCCCGGCACCGCTTCCCAACAGCTCTCCCTCCTCGCTGTATACCGCAATACGGGCCCCCTCCGATACATCGCTCACCGTAATGATGATCTCCCTCTTTTCGTCGCCGTCTATATCAACCCATATGGGAGAAATCCCCTCTATCACCCTGCCGCGACCGACCGGGATACGCCTGGCCACCCTGAATGCAGGCGACGTATCGACGATCGTAACGCTCGTCGCTTCGAGCAGATCACCGAGAATGCCGTGTTCGTACCCGTCTGTGGGCTGGGTGAGAAGAAGCAGCCTCTCTCTTTCGTCGAAGAGTATTCTGGCGTCCGGGAGGGCGTTTAGATCCAGGCTTCGTGTTTCGCCGTCCGTGCCGATAACAAGGCGCCCCCATTCGTCTATCGAAACCGTTTCTCCCGATCCGGGCAGCACGACGGGATGCGTGAGGAAGTTTCGCCGGTAGGCGCGCTCCGTTAGTATCCCCGCATGATCCCCATAAAGTACCAAAACCGGCTGCGCGCCGGGAGGGATCGTCTGTACCGGGACATCAAGCTTCGAAACAACGCTGTTCACTATCGAGTACAGCAGGACGTTCCCGTCCTGGAGCGAAACCGCCACTACCGATCCATCTTTCGTCCGGGCGGAGGCGATCCAGACGGGCTTGCCCGGAAGTTCGACGTCCAGTGCGCGTACGTGCGGAAAGCTCCCCTTTCCCGGTATATACCGGTTTCCGTCCGGTGTCAATCCCGTGTATCCATAGGAAACGGAGCCGGTCTCGGCATGAAGCCGAAAGAAAGAGCAGATGAAGAAAACGACAAGAAACGGGGAAAAGGATCCTTTAGTCGGCGCTTTCTTGTTACCCGGCCTCATCCGTTTCTCCATCCGTTTTTTAAGACGGCGGTCGCCGTAAAAAAAACGGACCGAATGATTTTTTTTACGATTACGTCTCCCGCACCCGCCGCCTTTTTCGAAACAGTGGATTATACCGGCCGATCGTCGTAGGGTTTCTGCAGTACCGATACCGAAAAACTCAGTCGAGCGGGATCTCGGTCACGTCGTCCGTTCCGGCGTCCCCGCCCGGTCCCGTTCCCATCTCCCGGGCCGTCTCTTCGTACAGGTACTTGTACAGACGTGCGGCCTCTTGCTGGATGTCCTTCTCGGTGATCTCCACCCGCTCGTTTAGATCCTTTATCGCAGGCTCTATTCTATCGTGAAAGGATACCTTTTTTTTCGGTGTCAACGTAGCCTCCCTCCGTCTTGTTCGATACCACCAACACCGGCCGCCCTCATCATTCACTAAAACCGTTTATTTATCGTCAGCAACGCTGCCGCTCGGCATCGGGATTCAGGAGATCTCCTCGAGCCGGAGCGAAGCGTCTTTGAAAAAACTCGAATCGGCCGATCCAGCGATCACCCCGACCTGTCTCTCATTCTCCTGCCTGATACCGTAGAACACGGCAAACTCGTAATCGTAGTACTCGTACCCTTTTCGTTTGCAGTACTCGGCTACAGTCTTGTTGAGTATCTCCGAAAAGAGCATGTCGTCTATCTCTTCTGACTTTGCCATAGATCAGTATCCTTGTTTATGACATCTCACGGCTTCAGTATATCGGGTTGCCGTCACTTTTTTTGCATTAGGCATACAGTATCCGAAAAGAAAGGACGTGTCAAGGTATTCGGGTAGTGGACCCCCGCCTGCCATTCGGGCCGACGGTGCTTAAGCCTGCAAGGATTCAGCGTTAATCGGAGCATCATTCATTTTCCGCTCCCAGGGCGATCTTATACCTCTTGATCTTTTTGGTGGTGGTCATCTCCAGCGGCTCTGCGAGGAGCTTGAAGCGGGAAATTCTCTGATACGGCTTGAGGTGCAGATTGACCTCTGCGATGATCTCCCCTATCCTCTCTGTGACGTACCCTCCCCTTCCCTCTTCGGGGATATCGTTTCTGGCCTTCTCGCCGAAATACTCTATCGACGGATAGACATACGCCTCGATATTCTCGGCCCTTGACTTTTCATCCTTCACGTATCCCTTCACAAGAATCTGCTCGATCTCGTCGTAAAGCTGGAAGGCGTTTTCGATCTCCTCGGGATAGACGTTTTTTCCACCTTCAGTGACGATCATCGATTTCTTTCTTCCCGTGAGGTAAAGGTAGCCGTCATCGTCGAGGTATCCGACATCACCCGTCATCAGGTATCCGTCCTCCGTAAACACTTCTTTCGTCGCCTCACTGTTCTTATAGTAGCCCTGCATGACGACCTGGCCTTTTGCGAGGACCTCGCCGACACCGTTTTCGTCCGGATCGAGTATTCGTATATCGATATTCGGCAGCACCTTTCCGACCGATGTCTCCTTGTAGTGCTCCTTCGGATTGAGGGTCACGATCGGGGAAGTCTCGGTGAGTCCGTATCCCTGGATGAAGTCGATACCGAGCTGGTTGAACTGCCTGAAAGTGGAAGGCGGCAGCGGACCGGCGCCGGAGATACAGATGCGTATGTTCTCCAGAGAAGCGCGCTTCAGAATGAAACCGAACATCTTCTTCCCAGGGTTCACCTTGAAGACCTTTTTAATGAGACCGCTCACTTTCATCATTGCCCGGATTAGCCCGTAGAACAGAACCCCCTTCTCCCTGATCCCCCGTATGATCCCTTTCAGCATCTTATTGAACAGCATGGGTACCCCGAGCAGCATGGTAATATTACCCTCTTTCAGCTCCTTCATGATCTGCGGTGTGGCGAGTCGTTTTCCGAAAACGACCTCGGCTCCGACGGACAGCGCCTCGAGCAGCACCGCGGTCATGGTGTAGGAGTGATGAATGGGAAGAATGGCGTAGAAGACATCATCGGTGAGAATCGTGAGGTTCGCCTGGGCGTAGAACGTGTCGCTTATCAGGTTGCGGTGGGAGAGCATAACGCCCTTCTCGTTTCCCGTCGTTCCGGAGGTGAAGAGTACCGCCGCGATGTCATCCTCCTTCGGCATGGACGCCGCCGGCATGGACGCCGCCGGCATGGCTGCCTCGATATCCGTACCGCCTTCGAGATCGAGAATATAGTCCGGCTTCGTTTTCGAGAGCGATATGACGGCCCCGGGAGCGGTTTTTTCCCCGCCGAGGGAATCGTACCTTTCCTCGTCGACGAACAGTACCCTCGAATCCGAAAAGCGTATGAGCTTCTCGAGCTCTTCCGTCTTGAGCTGATAGTCCAGGGGCACCACCACTGCTCCAGAGAAAAGGATGGACAGATAAGCGACCGCCCATTCCACGGAGTTCTTGCCTGTGAGCGCGATCTTGTCTCCCTTTTTCACCCCGAGCTTAAGAAGGTGGTTCTTTACCCTGCTCACATACCCTTCTATTTCACGGTAGGTGAGAGAAAAAGGCTCCGGCTCGAACTGGGAGAACGCCCGTTTGTCTCCGAGTCGGGAAAGCGTAATGCTGAAGAGCTGAGGGATCGTCGGCCACTCCCCGTCAAACTGTTTTCCCCTGTATATATCGAGTACGTCCCATGGTGCTTTCATCTTCCCTCCCGTCGCTCAGTCCGATAGTTTTTCCGAACCGCAATACACCTCCTCCACCCTCAGAACGCAGGCGGCGTTCCCCGGATATTTCGGATCGAGCCATCTCTTCATATCGTCGTAGTACTCGCCGGAGACATAATATTCCAATCCGCCCTTTATCTGGTAGGCTTTTTTCTCTCCGGTCACAAAGAGCAAAGATCCTCTCGATCCCGCCTTTATGTTCTCCCTGGTTTTGAAGAACTTGTTATCCGCTATCACGATCGTGTCGTCGCTGTACCGGTTCACGCACGTCACATAGATCACGTTCGGGTTTCCATCGGAATCCGACGTTGCAAAGACGAACGGTCCCTGGCGGTCTTTCCAGGAGGATTTCACCACTTTTGGAAGTGCAAGCATATCGGTCTCCTTATCGATAATTTTTTCACAAATATATAAGTAGGAATTGTAAAATACAAGCAGATTCAGCCTTGCGGACGAACGAAACGAGGCTATGTCGTTGTAAGGCTCTCTACGACGCCGCCGCGTTTCAGCATCATGCGATAGTCCTGTTCACGTTGCTCGAGAACGACTTTGAGATAATCGATGTTTTTCCGTATGTATTCCTCGTAGAGATCCCGGTCTATTCCCCACCGGCTCTTGAAGTGAAGTCGCATGAGGCCTCCGAGACCCCCGAGATCCTCGTTAATCCTGCGCCGCGATATATCCCGGTAGAAGACCTCCGTCTTTCGAAGAAGGTCCTGCTCCGAATCGAATCCGGGAACATGCGCCTCCTCGAACTCTTCGTATAGATAGAGAAGTTTTTCGAGATAGAGCCTGTCCGCGATCTGTGCAACGAGGTCCGCCGTTCCCACTATCTTACCGAGCGTCTCTATATCTTCGTTTCTGAAATCTATCTCTTTCGGAGATACCGAGAGCGTCGTACATAATATCATATTCGCGCAGTCGGTTATGAGATCTCCGCGGTATCCCTTTTCTTCGAGGTTTTCCTTCATGAATTCGACGCTTCGCATCTCGTGACCGATCGAATACTTGGCACCCGTGCCCTCCCTGTCCGAGATTCGCTGGATGAATCCCGCGTCATGAAAAAGCGAAGCGATAAGGCATAAGACGACGTCAATCTCTTTGAAATCTCTTCCTTGGATAGAAACCGCATGAACGAGCCTCGCCGAGGCCAAAAACACCATTACCGTATGATCGAGGTCATGGTAGCGGGTATTGCACGCATGGTATCCGCTGTATTTGCCGATGAAAAGATTCCGAGTGTCACAGAATGCGCTTCTTACTGCGGAAAAGTCGAACTCCGGATTGATGAGAGTCAGAATATGCTCCGCTTCGTTCTCGACATCCTGCGGTTTCCTGATGAAGATGAGGTTTTGCTCTCTTTTCGGATCCATATACACCTGCCGTTTCGCCTGGTGCGGACGATTGTTCTACTATTATAAAAGATAACACAATAGGAATAAATATTCCAAGTTTTGTAAAGAAAAGGTACCCCCTCCTTTTCACCCCCGAAATGCGCGGATTGCCGACAGTTGTTCCCCCCCAACCCGTTTCGTAGTATCGTAGCATGTATGACAACGCGGGAAAAAACCGCGATACTCGATCTGAAAGGGGCGAAGTAGGCCTCCTGCATATACACGATCGAACACATCGGCCGCAATACAGCGGGCGTAAAAGATGTCCTGAGTGTCGGCGCCTGAAAAAAAGACACTGGTCGAATACGATCAAGATCCCGAAAGCGTAAAAGCAGTCGCCCGTATGGTCCGGGGAATCGGGTATGATGCGTGGATATGACAGGAAGATGCCTGATCTTTAGAGGTTTTTATCGCCGATCTTGATTCGGTGGACCTTCAACATGTTGGTTGAGACGCCTGAGAGCACCGGCACGCCCCCGACGAATACTACGGTATCCCCCTCCCTGCAGAGTCCGTTTTCCACCACGATACATTCCGCACGGTCCAAGAGCTCCTCGGCGGAGCTTACCGTCTCTAAGGGAAGGCCGTGTACTCCCCTGTAGAGGGACAGCGAACGCAGCACCTCCTCATTCGGGCACAACGCGAGAATCGGTACGGAGGGCCTGTATTTGCTGAGACGTGCGGCCGTCTTTCCGGTAAGCGTGAACCCGATTATGAGCTTCGGCAACAGCCGATCGGCGAGCATGCAGGCCTGGGCGCATATCTCCTCCGGCACATCGTGCGTACCGGTCCGATCTTTCGGATGCTTCTTAGTGCATATGCCGATGCCGTTATTCTGCATCTCCCGCTCGGCCCTCCTCGCAATGTCCGTCACGATCGCCACCGCCCGTTCGGGATACTCTCCCACCGCAGTTTCTCCGGAGAGCATCACACTGTCCGTGCCGTCGAATATCGCATTTGCGACGTCCGAAGCTTCCGCCCTCGTCGGCCTCGGCCGCGAGATCATGGACTCGAGCATCTGCGTTGCGGTTATCACCGGCTTTCCCATACTGTTACAGCGCATGATGATGAGCTTCTGGAGCACCGGCACGTCCTGAGGAGACGTCTCGGCACCCAGATCCCCCCTCGCCACCATAACGCCGTCTGAGGATTCTATTATCTCGTCGATATTCTCAACGGCCTCCGGCTTCTCGATCTTGGCGACGATCGGGATCTTTCTTCCCATGCTTTCGATCCTGGACCGGAGCTCCTCCACGTCCGCTGCACGACGTACGAAAGAAAGCGCAACGATATCGACACCGTGCTTCAGGCCGAACGAGAGGTCTTCTATGTCCTTCTCAGTAAGTGCGGGCATACCGAGCCTGGTGTCAGGCAGATTCAAACCCCGGTACGAGCGTATCACTCCTCCCTCTCTGACGGTGCAGACGATATCGGTTTCACTCTTATCGATCACCTCGAGCCGTATCTGACCGTCATCGAGCAAAATGATCTCTCCTTTTTGAACCTCGCTCGGAAGAGGTTCGTAGTTTACGCTGACTCGCTCATAGGTTCCGGATATGTCTTTCGTCGTGAGAATGAACCGCTGCCCCTCCTTGAGAAGAACGGGCTCCTTCATGAGCCCTCTCGTTCTGATCTTGGGTCCCTGGAGGTCGAGCATAACTCCGAGATATGTTCCGGTTCTTTTAGAGACTTCACGCGTCAGGTCTATGGTACGTTTGTGGAAATCATGCGAGCCGTGCGACATGTTCATCCGCACGACATCCATGCCCGCCTCCGTCATGCCGGCAAGCGTACGCTCGTCCTGGCTTTTCGGGCCGATGGTACATACAAGCTTCGTCGACTTCTTTATTTGCATCGATCTCTCCCAGCCGCAGGACACGGCAAAGGCTTTTCCGAACGGCTGTGCCTTCGACATCCGTCGAAGCGGATACCCTCTGGGATACCGTACAACAAAAATCGACGGATACAAGGCGACGATAAGGAAAAAACGGCAAGCCTGGCACGCTACCGTACTGTTCCAGACCGTATGAAGAAATAAAGCTCTGACGGTAAAATACGCTCTAGTAATATAACTGACCGCCTGATAAACAATGCCGGTCTGCGACTGTTCGAAGAGATACGGCTATGATCGTCTGTTGAACGACCGTAACAATGCGGACATACTATCGAACAGCCATGTTAGTCAACAGACCGTATGAAGAAATAAAGCTCTGACGGTAAAATACGCTCTAGTAATATAAC
The DNA here is from genome assembly GCA_016934265.1 of Spirochaetota bacterium. Lineage (GTDB taxonomy): Bacteria > Spirochaetota > B62-G9 > B62-G9 > DRHN01 > JAFGTF01. The sequence goes on along the minus strand of JAFGTF010000017.1, from coordinate 27,210 downwards.
TGACCGCCTGATAACCAATGCCGGTCTGCGACTGTTCGAAGATTTTAACGTTGACCGTCAATTGAACAGCTGTAACAATACGGATATACTATCGAACAGCCATGTTAGTCTGCGTCAGCGGATCTATGAGCCTGTTCTTCAGCCAGACTTCGAAATGCAGATGCGGGCCCGTAGACCTGCCCGTATTGCCGATATACCCTATCGTCTTGCCGCATGTTATACGCTGTCCCCTGGTGACTGCGGTTGAAGAAAGGTGCGCGTAGACCGTCCTGTAGCCGAAGCTGTGTGAAATGATGACGACGGTACCGTAACCGGACCTTCTGCCGACGAATACGACCTGACCCTCCCGGGCAGCGAGCACTTTCGTACCGACCCTGTTGGCTATGTCGACTCCCGTGTGAAACGCCCGTTTCCCGGTGAACGGATCGCGCCTATATCCGTACCTCGAGGTGAGCCTTCCCCTGCATGGCTTCTCAAATGCCTCGCCGAGTGCGTAGGCCCTCTCCATCTGGCTGAAACGGCCGCCTGGAAGGAAGATCTTCATACCCGGGACCAGCTCGTTGGAAAAGAGGCCGTTCACTTCCATGATGAAGTCCGGGGGGATCTTGTATTCGGAAGAGTATTTGAAGATCGTATCACCTTCTTCAACGCTGACGAATATACCTTTGATATTGGGAACGAGGATGAGGTCTCCTTCGTGAATGCTGTGCACGTTGCTGAAGCTGTTGCAGCTGATAACGCTGTCGGGGTCTAGATCGAAATTCCTCGATATGCTCCAAAGCGTATCACCCTGCCGTATCTCATACTCCATAAGCCTGAGCTTCGGAACATACTGTTCGAGTCCGCCCCTCCCGGATTCAGAAAAAGAGCCCGGCGAGATACGAACCGGGTCCGTAGGGCTCCAGGCAAAATCGCCGTAATACGGTCTGACCTCGTCTTCGAAGGTATATGAGCTGGGGAAGAAGGAAACGAACGCCACGCAGAGGACACATAACCCGTAGAGGCGTATGCGGGAGAGTAGCTTTTTTTTATCTATACCGCCGAGATAACTCGCAACCCTGTACCAGTATACGAAGCGGATGATCCTGAAAAAGGGATTGACGATTTTTCGCCTGACGACTGCCCCAGACCGTGCGGCCGTTACACGGCCGGCCGCCGCACCGGCACGAAGCCTTTTTAACATCAGAGATCCGAGCTGTAACGAATTTTGTCTATGAACTGCCATGGCAACGAATATGCGATTGAAGTAGTTTGATCATTATATCAGACCCTGTCGATAAAGGCAAACGGTTTATGCGCATCCTTTGAGAATACTGCAACCGGGCTACGCGACGTCGTCATCGTACCCTGACGACCTTCAGCGGGTCGACAAGCTTGCCGTTCTGGTGAACCTCGAAATGGAGATGCGGGCCGGTGGACCTGCCGGTAGATCCAACGGTACCGATACCGTCCCCCTGCTGTACGGCCTGCCCCCTCTTTACGGTTATTTTGTCGAGATGCGCATATAAGGTCTCATATCCCTGGGGGTGAACGATAATCACCGTTTTTCCGTAATTACCGTGATACCCTGAATACAATACCCTTCCGAACTGTGAGGCCCTGACCGTGGTGCCGGATTTGGCGGCTATATCAACGCCGGTATGGTACGCCCTGCGATTCGTAAACGGGTCCTGCCTGAAACCCATCCTCGAGGATATCCTTCCCTTCACGGGGCTCTTGAACACCTCCCCTATTGCGCTCGCCCGTTCCCATGCGGTAAGAGTCCCCGCGGGGATGAACAGCCGCGTGCCGCTTCTTATGACCGAGGAATCGAGATCGTTGACGTCCGCTATCCTGTTTACCTCCGCCCCGTACCGCTTGGCGATCCCGAAGAGACTGTCTCCCTTTTTGACCGTGTAGTATATGCCGCTCATACTGGGGATGAGAAGCACGGAACCGGTCCTGAGGTAGTATGCATTCTTGAGCTCGTTTGCCGTAATTATCGCATCAACGGAAACGTTGAATTTCCGGGCGATGCCGAAGAGGGAATCGCCTTTTGTTACCGTATAGTTGACAACACGGAGCTTGGGGACGATGAATTCACCGTCAGATATACCGGTCGTCAGGGCCGACTGCTCCGCCTTCCTGTTGGCGCCGCCCTCCATGAGGAAGAGATTGTACACGAGGTCCTCTTCCGTGTAGGCGACGCGAGCCTTTTCCCAGAGGTATGACTTGATATCGAGGAAAAGGGGGATCAAAAAAAGGATTGCACAAACCGAAGTCCCCGTTATCAGCAGGACACCCCTTTTTATCGCGATGGACTTTATTCGCACGCTCTCAAAAAGCGTCCTCTTCGACGATTGCGGCTGCTGCTTTTTCTTTCGCTGCACTATTTTCTGGTTTTGGATGAGCTCCCGCTTTTTATCGGAAGAGGGAATTGCACGCGCCCGCGGGCGGTCTATGAATAAGGCTCTATTCGTCATTTGAAAACCCTTCAGGTTACTTTTCGTCAAAAAATCTTTTCTATTTAGCGGAAATGGGCTATCCTTTTTTTCAGGAGCGCGTATGGGCAAGGATATTGACGATACGAGAACCCGTATCGGCGTTGAAGGCCTCGACGAGGAGCAGCGAAAAAAGCTCTTCAGAAATTTCATCGACCATGGAGGAAAAGTCGAGAAGAGCTCGATAGACCGGGGCACGTTCGTACGGCCGTCGCCTGGCGTTCCTGCCGGAAAAAAAGCCCCCCCGGGCACTCATCTTCCACGATCACGAACCGCGGCACCTGCGGAGTCGACACCGAAGAAAAAGAGGGGCAAAAACGTCTTCGCATCCGTACGGATCGCAATCCGGGGCAGATTTCTCAAAGTATGGGGCGTCGGGGCCAAAAATCTGAACGAGCGGTTCGTTGCCGACGTAAAAAGCCGGATCAAAGACGCTATCATCGACATCGACCTCATCACCACATCGATGCTTCACGGATCTTCCTCCGCTGCTCGTGAAATCCTCTCATCGTCCGCCGGCGAGCACAGCCTTCTTTATGAATGTATCGTACGGCTCAGCGATATTTACGATGAAGTCTCATGGTCCGATTTCGAAAGACTCGTTTCGACACGTAGAATACCGAAGGCGTCGGCGATATCTCTGATGAAGGAGCTTTTCAAGAAGCTGTACATACTGGGCCAGTACCGGCACGCATGCACTCTTTCGATTCTGAAGGGCATCGAAATACAGAAAAAACACAGGAAAATTACGCCTGAAGATGCGGCACGCCTCTACGGCGGCGTAAGAAGCAGGATTGACATCCTCTTCGATACCTTCCTCCCGCAGCTCCATGTACTCCTTTTAAGGATCGACGGCAGGTACCTCGCGCTGTACTCGCAGAAGCTCGACGACTTCCTCGAGCTCGGCGTATCGGACCGTATCGGGTACATCACGCGAAGAGAAAGGAAGAAGAGGGCGGAAGCGCTGAAAAAGGTGAAAGAGCGGATGAGAGAAGCGCCCTCCCGTCCAGTGCAGGACGAGCGGGAGGAGATAAAGGTGCCGAAACACGTCGAACGGGGGCTTCCCATAATCGAGGAAGCGCTGCATACCTTCGAACGGGAACACGTCTCCGAAAGCGAAGCGAACGACCGGAATTTCTCCCTCCTCGAACGAAACGACAAGATGTACAGAACGCTCGCCCTCTTGGAGCAGTTCGATTCCCAGTACTCGCTGGTACTCACCACAAGTAAGATCGTGTACAACATCGATTTTGTCGAGCAGAAGAAGGTCGACATCAAGGAGGAGCTGAATCACGCCTATATCCTCTTCAACGAAGCGCGAACCGAGGCGATGAGCTATCTCGAAGCCGTGAGAGGGACGACCCGCGCCCAGGACGATAAGCGTCTTACGGAGTATCAGCGTTCCAACTTGCTCGAGAAGTTGCAGAAGAAACGGCTTATGATCAGCAGAAACTCGAGAAACAGGGTGGCGGCCGTAATGAAACGGACGGAAGAGGTGCTGTCCACCGTTATAACCGACTACAGCTCGGATAAGAGACTGCTGCAGAATCCCGAAGAAAGGCTTCGCTTCGATCCGAACATAGACGGTTTTAAAAAGCTTGAGTCGAAGCGGACAATCGAGGCGATAGTGGAAACGTTCCTCTATGCTTCGACATTTGCATTCCTGCTGAGGTACGGACAGCTCTCCGGAGGCGGCATGTTCATCGAAAAAGAGGAGCAGGCCGATGAAGAGCAGTAACGTGCCCGGCCGCACGCGCCGTAACGACAGCGCCCCCAGTATACTACCGATCCGAGTATTTATCGCCCTTCCGCATACGAACGAAAACCGATAACCTTTTACGGCGGCTGCGACATGGGACTTTTCGCGCGCCGTCAATACACGGAGGCCGACTGTGAAGCTGAAAAGAGGATTCGCGAGCGACAACAACGCGGGTATTCATCCGGACATACTGAGCGCGATAGCGGGGGCAAACGACGGCCACTGCATCGCGTACGGCGACGACCCATATACCGCCCAGGCGACCCGGAAATTCAAAGAAACGTTCGGCGACGATATCGACGTCTATATGATGTTCACCGGTACCGCAGCCAATGTGCTCGGGCTTTCCGCGATAGTCCGCCCCTATCAAGCGGTGATCTGTTCCGACATCGCTCACCTCAACGTCGATGAATGCGGTGCTTTGGAGGCCGTCGGCGGAATAAAACTTCTTACCGTTCCCGCGCCGGACGGCAAGATTGTTCCCGGGCAGCTCGGGCGGTTTTTAGCAGCTTTAGGCGACGAGCATCACTCCCAGCCGAAGGCGATATCAGTCACGGAGACGACTGAGGTCGGAACCGTATACACACAGGACGAGCTTCTCTCGCTCTCCGAGTTCGCGCATACGAACGGGCTTTTCGTTCATATGGACGGCGCGAGACTCGCGAACGCTGCATCCTCTCTGGGCGTCGGCCTGAAGTCACTGACTAAGGAGGCGGGAGTCGACGTGCTGTCATTCGGCGGCACGAAAAACGGGATGATGCTCGGAGAGGCGGTACTCTTCTTCGACCGGGAACTCTCAAAGGATTTCAAGTATATCAGGAAACAGGGCATGCAGCTCTTCAGCAAGATGCGATACGTTTCCGCGCAGTTTACCGCATATCTTTCGGAAGACCTCTGCCTTCTGAACGCACGGCACGCGAACCGGATGGCGAAACTGCTCGCCTCGCGTCTCGAAGCCTTTCGGGGCATCGAGATCGCCCATCCGGTCGAGGCGAACGGGGTGTTCGCGGTATTTCCCGAAAAATATCTCGACGCCGCAAAAAAAGAGTATTTCTTCTACACATGGGACCCGATGGGCCCGGTAGTCCGTCTCATGACTTCGTGGAATACCACGGAGGGCGACATCGATTCCTTTATGGCCGCGCTGAAGAATGCGTAATAACGCTCGTAAAAGGCCCGCAAGAATTCGGCCTTCCGGGCTTTTCTTTTTGCAGTCGGCTCAGAATACGGCAAATGTCGTACGGACACCGAGCGTGTCGACCGGTTCGTGCTGCAAGGTCTGTTCGTTGAATCGGAAGCTTCTGATAAGAAAGAACGAAACCTCCGCCTGCGGGGCGAACTCGTACGATACCTCCGCATCGAGCCTCGTCTTGGCGTCGAGCGGCTGTTGGAAAACCGTTTCAAGCCCGTCTTCCCTCCTGTAGGATATCGAGCCGCTGAACCTCCGAATCGCTCCTTTTTCAATCCCGAGCGACAGCATCCCGCCTTTAACTGTGTACGGTACGTTCTTCGACTCCGTGAGGCTGTATCTGGTTGTGGTGTAGGACGAGAATCCCGCATCGAGAGAAACGGTATTAAAGAGAAGGACTCCTCCCTCGGCGAGTAAGCCGGACGTGACGTCGTCTTTGTACGAAGTGTCGGAGATCAGCCCCTCGAGCTCCGTACCGTAGACGAGCCTTCTTTTTTCCCAGCTTTCGTTAATAAGCCCCGGCTCGAAATACCCGAAGATCAGTCTGTACTCCGCCCGGAAGGTGAAGATTTCACCGACATTCCCCTTCAGCCCGATGCACATGCCCGCTCCAGGTACGAATCCGATGGTTGCACCGGCGGTCTTCCCCGCAAGCGAGGCGGGAAGCTCCGGGTAGAGGTATCCCATCGTTGCACCGTCCGCATAGACTGTCAGACCGAAGGAGGCGGCGCCGGTGTCGGCGGTGCCGAAAACCGGTAACTCCGCGTCAGCGCCGAACAGAAAGATATTCGGCTCCTCGAGGATATTCGGGGAAGCGGAAGGGAGGGGCCTGTCCCGCACCACCGTTATTCCGACGGCAAACGGCAGAGCCCGCCCCAGAGGTCTCGTATAAATTCTGCCGCCGATAAGCTGAAAACGGGAAAGATCGGCGATCATCGTCTCGAATCCGAAGCGGTCCGTATCGAGGTCGAACCGCAGGCCCGTGCGGCGATACAGCGGGAAGTGGGGCGTGTTCGAATACCCGTCCACGATGAAGCCGTGGCCGAGAGTGAAACCGTCGATACCGCCGGCCTGCAGAAAGAGCGGATCGCCCTCCTCGCCCCAGCGTATGTACCTGATCTTTAGCAGGGCATCCCCAACGCCGTCCTGCAGATTCTCAAAATCCCACTCGGAGCGATTGTACCATTCGTTGAACCCGAAGAAACCGGTCTGAGACGGGACAATCGCCGGCAGGTAGAGGCCGATACCGAACTTTCCGACCGCAAACGACGGCATGAGAGCCAATGCGGAATAGACCTCGCTGCCGGCCGTGAGGGTACCGAGTTGTACGGCAAAGGAAAAAGCCGCCTCGTCCTTTTGGGCCTGTTTCTCGACTGGCTCCCAGGACTCCTCGAGCCATTCGTCACTCGTTTGTGCAGCGGCCGTCTCTTCTACGGTAGCGAACTCATCCCTCCACTGTTTTAAAGTCTCCTGCGGTATCGCTTGCACTCCCGACGGCGCCCCCGCCTGCGGTACGTAGCTCATCTCTCCGGCGTTCAGGACGACCGGCTCGAACACGTCTTCCGCGCTCTTGATTACGACTTCACCCTCGAAACAGAAAAAATCTGCGCCGTCCCCCGTCCGTATCGCCCCTCCGAGCTCTGTTCCCCGAACTCCGGCGAGGGTCGTACCCGAAGCGACGGTGAACTCGGAGTCACGAACGGTGAACTTTTCCACCTTCGCCCTGAACTTTCCCGCGAAGAAGTTGAAACGCTCCCTGACCCTCCCGGTCTCAGTATCGACCGAAGCATCGACTATCTCGAAGGATGATCCGCTTGCAAGCCGTATTACGCTCCGCTGTGGTATCGTGATCTCACACAGCGACGATCTGCCCGTTCGTATGACGCATCCCGAGGGAAGCTCCATATCGAGCTCGGCGATTTCGAAATCGGAGATCCCGTTCTGCGGGGTTCTGTCGACATCCACCGCTCCCGAGAGATATGTAATGAATACTCCCTCTTCCGTCAACCCTTCAAGGGTAAGCTGTTCCTGTGCCGAGAGCACGGACGGCACGAGCATCATACACATATAGGAAGCCGGAACATATAGGAGCAGTAAAAGAAGTACAAAAAGCATGCCCCTGCGCATCACTTCCTCCCGAAACCGATTAGAATGAGAACTGCGTCTCACAGAACGTCTTGTCTTGGCATTCACCCGACGGGCCGTACGCCCGCTGATAAGTCAACACGATTCGGGCGGATCTGGATATTCTGTAGCCTACCATGATCTTAAGGAACGTATCATCTCCGCTCGTGAGATCGGAGAAGCTCTTTATATTCCTCCTGTCGTAGCGGATACCGGCATCCAGCTTTCCGAGCGCACCCTCTACCGAATAGAGACCGGTACTTATTCCGGGACCGCTGCCGCGGCTCGGTACGTCCGAAAGATAGAAGACAAACCGCACTGTATCGAAGAGAACCATTTTAGTTCCTGCGAGGTACCCGAGGGCGAAGGTGTCGTACGATTCCAGTTCCCCCGGCTTCTGTGCCCTCAGTGCCTCATAGAACGGTCCGAAATAGCTCACGGTAAACCGCGGGCCGAGCAACCGGAGTTGACCTGTCAGGGTGAACCACCGGTAGGTGAAGTCAGCCCCGGCGAGACCGCCCGTGCCCCTGTTCAGTATGAGCGCCCAGTCCGCATAGGCCGCAAGCTTCGTCTTTTGCCTCGCTATGATGGGAACCTCCACGTCGATGCCTATCTCCGTGACCGTATCGCCCGAAGGGTAGTCCAGTGGGGAGCTGTAGCTCGAATAATCGGGATTTTTCGGATCGTAGATCTCTCCGGTATCGAGGTCCGTTACGATCGACGCCCCGAGCTCGATCCCGGATAATGCCGGATCATCGAGGCCGGAGAACGGTCTCACGTATAGCCTCGTCCCGATGATATCCCAGTCGAGGAGGTCGTCCACGACTCCCTCCAGCCCGAGATACGGAAAATCAAAGAGAGCGCCGTCGAGACGGTATGTCAGCCCAAGCTGCCTGACCTGAGGAAAAAACAGTGTGTTGGAAAAGTCGTCCATAATGAGGCCGTGGGCGAGTGTATAGGAGTCGTATCTTCCGGCCATGACGTAGAGCGGTTCCGTCGGCAGTCCGTACCGGATGTAATCGATCTTGTACACGTAGTCGTAAACGCTGCTCCAACCGTCGGCCTTTCCGTCGCCGTCGAGATCCCTAAGCCGGAATTCGCCGTCGAACTCGAACGTCAGGTCTACTCCCGCGCCGAACTTCCCCCATGAAAATTCCGGCAGGAAACTGAGCTTCTGGTAGGCCCGATTGGTCCCCGATGCGTCCTCATAGCTCGCGAGGCCCACTCCGATATTCATGTCGAACTCGAATTCAGCCTTTTCAGGCTCTATCTCCAGGCTCTGTGCGGACGCAACCGTCCCCATTGTGATCACACCGAAGAGTAAAAGCATTACCCTGAATGCTTTTTTACCCATGATATCCTCCAGATCCGTACATACCGTACAGTATACTGCAGGCCGGCCCTCTTATCAATTCGTTTCCCGCTTCGCGTTAGAACACGATCTTGAGCTTCACTCCGAACTCCAGGCCCATGGAAGGCAGAATGTTGCCCTCGACCGATGGAGGCAGAACCTTCTCCTCCACCCCCACGACCGCCTTTACATCCGCCTCGAAGGTGATGTTCTCAGTTATCCCGTAGGAGGACTCGTGCTCCAGCGTAACCCGTACCGGTATATTGCTGAAGCTGTTGCTCTTCTCCCGGTCGGTGAACGTATAGATGTTCTCCAAGGTGACCTGTTCGGTGTGCTTCATCGTTCCGGTCATCTCTTCCGTCCCTCTGAAAAGCTCGTACAGCACACTTCTTTTTATATCGAGCTCCCATAGGTAGGCAAAACCGATCTCGTTCGTCAGCGTATCGCTGTCGGGAACCACACTCACCGCCGGTTCGCGCGAGGGATCGTTTGGAAAAAGCAGCATGGCCGGATCATCGGTACGCTGACGCTCGCTCTCCAGCGATATCCGGTGGGAGATCTCGAACCCGCTGTACCCCGATCGGAGGAGATGCAGCTCGCTTTCCACGCCGACGGTATTGGAAACGACCTTCGTCGCATAGTTACGCTCGTTCGTGAAGTCCACCGTCACGTCGAGGCTTTTATCGTAGTGCCCCCCGTCCGGATCGAGAAGCAGGTACTTCCCGACCACGAGCCCCGTACTCCTCTTCTGCGTGTACCCCGCCCCCTCGCGCATCGTTTCTCCGCCGAACGAGAGACCGACGAGAGAGGGGACGTACCACTGCTCGAAATCGAGGTATGCATCCAGCTCGTAGGCGTTCGTCAGCATGTTCGTCGAATTGCCGAGGACCCTGTCCGATCCGCTGTAGAGGTCCACCGCTTCGTAGTCGTTCACCCTCCCCAGCCCGAGAGTTTCCAAAGGGTTGATATAGTAGAACGGCGGCATGAAGAGAAACCGGTAGTGGTCGAGGAGGATATTGCTCTCCGAGGTACCGAAGTACACCTTCCTGTAGTCCCCGCTTATCTTCCGCTCAATCGACGGGACGATCTCCACCGGCCCGCCCGCCAAAGGACGGAACGGAATGGAGAGGTATACGGTCGATACCGACGCCGTGTCCCTGTACCCGCCGTTCTCGCTGAAGTTCGTCTCGTCGAACGCGGTATCGAAGCTCACCATACACCCGACGCTCTCGACAAGCGGGATCGAGAGATCCAGCGAGAAGTCGTCGGATTTGTATGACGGGCTCGTGTTTCGAAGCAGGGCATTGGGCGGGTCGAACAGTGAACCGAGCTTCATCGCGTACGACGAATAGAGGTCTTCGCTGAAGGGTCCATACCCTCCATCGAACCCTATCTCGCGCCTGAACCGGCCTGCCGTGCTCCCTTTTCCCCAGGAGTACGAGAGAAACATATCGCTCGTCTGGCTCACCGACGCATCCTGCATCACGTCCGGAACGAAACCCGTCTCCGGGTATCCGATCGAGATATACTCGTAGGTCCACGACCTCGTGAGCGAGTACGACTGGGAAACGCCGAACGGGAAATCCACTTTTTCGCCCACCGTCACGGACTCCGTGTACTCATCGTTCTGTTTATACCGGTACGATTCGTCGGTGAGCTCTATATCCTTGGCACGAACCACTCTTCTGTCGTAGCCGTGTGTGAGCACCGGTATATAGCCGTTTTTGAGGTCGAGAGTGAGAGAGTGGGAGTACTGCTCGATCGTCTCGTTCGCGTCGAGCCCGGAGGGAAACAAGGCTTCCGCGCGATTCGGCGTCACATACTCATTGGAAAGCTCGAGGTCGGCACCGAGATACTCGAAGAACGTGGAGCCGATCCCGCCGAAGCAGCGGTCGCGCTTGTAGTCGAACTCCTCATCGAACTCCCCCTCCGTATGCTCGTATCCCGCGGAGAGGGACGGGTCGGCAAGCAGCGAGAAGCCGCTCAAAGAGACCAGTTTGCCGTTGTATCCGACCGTACCCTCCGCATAGGCGGCCTTGTCGTAGTACTCTCTCGAACCGCCCGTATGCCATTCGTCGAGCCACACTTCAACAGGCGCCGTCACGTCTCCCCCCTGTGCGAGAAACCCGAATCGTATCTCGGTCACCCTCTTCAGCACCGAGAGGTCTCCCGTCCGGGTCATGGTACCAAAAACGGCATCGTTCAGCGCCACGGAGTACGGGTGATCGAGCGATACGTCGATCCTGTTCCACCCGCTTACGATCCGGTCTCCCGGTATCGTAATATCGAGCCGTTCGTTCGTGCTGCTCATAAACGAGAGCACGAAGGAGAGATTGGCGGGAACGGTCTCAGACGAGGGAAGAAACAGGAACATCGTGTACTCCCGGTATGAGGTCATGTCGACCGCCGTGCCGAAACGCCTGGACAGCGATGCAGTCGTTCCGGACGTCAGGGGGTCTCCCGCCGAGGCGGAAAGCGTGCAGCGAAGCACGCCCTCTACGTGCTCGTGCTGATCCCTGTATACGCTATTTCCGTGGAGGTGGTTGTAGAGCCACGGATAGGAATTCGAGAAACTGTTGTTCTTTACCGTCAGGCTCTCGTTCACCGTCACCTCCGAAACGGTGAGGTACTGTTTCGAGTTGTTCACCACGGCGGCCCCCGAGAACCAGAGCTTGTTGATGACTATCTTTCCCGACCCCGTGGCCTGGAAAGCGGGCCCGTCGTTGTCGGCGGCGACGGTTATTCTGAGGGCGTTGGCATACTGAAACACCGTCCGGTACTGCTCCACGAGGTCGAGTATGTCGACCGACACGTACTCCCAGCTTGAAGTCCCTTGGGGAAAGGAAACCGCGTATTTCACGAAAGCCGACTGCCCCATGGTCACCGACTCTTCCGTCCCCGTATCGAGGTACCCGTTCTTGTTCAGGTCCTCCGAATCGATCCTGCCGTTCGAGTTCCCCTTCCTGTCGGTACCTACCACCGTGCTCGTCCCCCCCTCCGGTGTAAACCTGAACCCCCTGTCGTTGATGGACGATTCCGTGTCCAGAAAGCCGTTGGCGTTTACGTCCTCATCGTAGCTCTTCAGCACCTCGAAGAATATACGTACCGTGGCACCGGATACGTCCCCCCGCGCGATGAAGTTGAACCGCTCGTACTCGGCGAGGTTCGAGCCGCCGAGCGGCGTCACGACGGTGACATACGGGTTTACCGTGTCGGTTCCGAGCTCGTAGTCGATGACGAGAGAAGTTTCATCTCCCCCCGAGGGGTGGTCCGACGTGTTATAAGGTCCCGCCTTGTCGTGGTATTCGAACACCTGGCTCGATGGAATGTTCCAGCTCAAAGTTTGGAGCTGATCACCGTAGAGGAAGCTTTCGTACCAGTAGTTCTTGTACAGCACGTTTCCCCGCGTGTCGAGGTACGGGTCGTCCGGCAGATCCTGCGATCTCGTCGCCACCATCCAGTCGCTGTCGCTCAGCGGGACTGTACGCGTATACTCGCCCCCTTCCATATCCGCGACCACCGCGCTGCCGTACACGTTTTTGTTCGTCGATGAGAACGCGACCTCGGAGTCGACGCGCGCGTAGACGCCCTCCTCTTCCTCCGTCGCGCCGAGCTCGAAAGAGAGCGCGGTCGCGTTCTTCACCACGCTCTTTCTCTCGTCTTCTACGGCAGGAGCCTCCTCTCCCTTGATCGCCGTTCTGAAAGAGGTGAGGTTTCTGGCCGTAAGCCGGTCCCCCGCGTATGTCACTCCCAGCGCGGCCAAAAGGTCCTGGTCGCCGCCGCCGAAGGGCGTGTAGCGGTAGATAAATGTTATGTCGCTTGCAGGGTTGATGACCCCCTCTTTGAAGGTGACGATCCCGAAGGAGTGGTCGACATCGTAGTATGACCGATCGACCGTGTTCCCGTTAACCAGCACCGTCACGCTGCCTGGTACGAGATCGAAATCGAGAAAGAAGGACTCAGCGTAGAAGCTGTAGGTCAGATGGATGGTGTTTACCGAGTTTTCCGACAGCGGGTAGTTTATCCCCCCGTATATCGGGTTCGACGAATCGAACGGCTTGGTCGGGTCCGGAGGCGTGTAGGTCGAGCTGAACGGCTGGGTTCCCGGAAACGGCCTCGAATAGAACCCGCCCCCGGGATTGAACGAATCGTCGCTGAAAAGAAACCGTATCGTACCGTACGTCGTATTGATCTCGTAACTTTCAAGCAGGCCGGCATAATTGCCGTTTATTCCTCCGCCCCCGGTAAATTGGAGCTCGATCGAGACGTCATGTACGCTGGTACCTTCCAGCTCCTCGAGATAATAGATGTTCCGCATCTCCCAGTATGAATTGAAGCCTGTCTGCATGAGGTAGAGGTATTCGCCGCCCGAATCGAAATATTCAGAGAAGCCCCATAGGTTGAAATCGACCCTGCCGCCGTCAGGGTCGATGCCGTCATGGTCGATCATCGCATTTATTCCGAGCGCCCCGTCGCCGACGGGTACGCCGTCTTTTTCGTAGTAAACGACGAGCTCTTCGCCGATGCCGAGCGCCGTCTTCATCGTGACGACACCGTCCGCGTCATCGAAATCGTAATCGGTACCTCGTCCCAAAAGAACGAACTTCTTGTCGTCTACGACGATGTCGTAGCGGGATACCGCGGTCCGGTACAACCTAAGCGTCTGCTCATCGATACCCCTGTCCGGGAAAAGAAAGAACCTTCCCTTGGCATAATCGGTATCGAGCACCCGCATGTCGATGTTTCTTCGAAACCCCTTGAACTGCTTTTTCCCGTCGAGCGCGACATTGTATCGAAACAGCCCTTCGAGCTCTAGGCGGCCCGTTCCCGCCCGCGCCCGAAGCGCGAACGAATCCTGGTTACCCTCGTCGATCGGCGTATACCGCGTATCCTCTATAGAGAGATACTTGTTTCCGAGCGTCGCCTCCTTGAGAAATTCATCCTTTTCACCCTGGTATTTGACGGAATAGATGTTCTTTTCCTCTCCGATTCCCGCTTCCGTACGCGTCGAATCGTAGTTGAACTCCACGAACAAGCGTTCGCCTACACGCCCCTCCAAGAGAATACGTTCGACGAGATCGTAGGAGAGACCTTCCGTGATTCCCTCGGCGCCAGCACCCGTCACAACGCCGGGCTCGAGCGAGAAAGCGGTGCCGTAGGAAAGGTCGAGGTCGATCTCGGCTTCGAAGTTGAACTCCGTATCGATCTGGATCTCCGGATTGAGCACGCCCGGAAGCGGATTCGATGCGTTCCCGTCTGAAGACGACGTATAGGCGGAAAAGAGAGGCCGTAAGCCTAAAAAGTCCACTTCGTAACGGTGGTATCCACCGTACAGCAGGGCGTAGTAATCCCTCAGCAGATAATACGTGCCTGCATGCAGAAAGTGTACCGATAGAAAAAGGAAGATTGAAGCGGGGAATATGATACTACGAAGTATTTTGCGCACTTAACTGTTCATAGATCTGCTTGGCAAGCCCGAACTGATCGGATCTGGCTGATAGTTTTGCATATTCACTATATAACATATCACTAAATATGTCTTTCGCAAGAGATTGTCCGAAAAAATCCGATTCGTTAACGGTCTTTCGCATTGCATCGAAGAGGTTCTCTATAAATAGCGTCTCCATACCGTAGCATGCGTCCAAAAGCTTTTTTTCATCGCTATGGCTTCCCGCCGCCTCCGCCAGAATCTGATCGAAACGGGATTTCTGTGATTTCAGACGCACGAGCGACGCGGACTGCCCCGCAGCTTCGATGATGGGATTATTTCGACCGGTGAGTGAATTGATAAGACCGGTCATTGTTCGTCACCTCCGTTATCTCTTGAGCCCGTTGGCCGTGGCGAGCATCGAGTCCGTGGTGGTGATCGCTTTCGAGTTGAGCTCGTACGCCCTCTGCGCGACGATCATATTAACCATTTCCTCCACCACCTGCACGTTGGACATCTCCAAAAACCCCTGCCTGAGCTTACCCATACCGGTGAATCCGGGCCTTCCCTCCACAGGAGGACCGGAGGCCTGCGATATCTTCACGAGGTTTTCTCCGATGTTCTTCAGGCCCGCGGGGTTCACGAAACGGTACGTCTGGATCTGTCCTACCTCGATCGGCGTATCGTCTCCGGCCACCTTCACCGTTACGAGACCGTCCTGTGCAACCGAGATATCGGAATAGACGAATCCCTCCGGCATGATGATCTCCGGGCTCAGCTTGAACCCGTTGGAGTTCACGATCTGTCCGTTCGAGTCGATCTTGAAGGTACCGTCTCTCGTATATCCGAAGGTCCCGTCATAGAGCTGTACGCGGAAGAATCCCTCCCCCTCAACGGCGAGATCGAGTGTATTTCCCGTATTCTGGAGGGAGCCCTGGGAGTACATCTTCTGCGTTGCAGCCGGTCTCACGCCGTGTCCCACCTGTATCCCGGTCGGCACGAGCGTATCCCTCGTTGCGGGGGTTCCGGCGGACCGTATCGTCTGGTACAGAAGGTCTTCGAAGTCGGGTCTTCCCTTCTTGTAACCCGTCGTATTTACGTTGGAAAGATTGTGCGCGATCGTATCGATATTAAACTGCTGGCCGATCATGCCGCTCGCAGCAGTCCAGAGAGATCTCATCATGGCGCTTCCTCCGGATCAATACCCGTTATTATAGGGCGAAATACCGCATCGCGGTGTAAAAAAGCGTAAATCCCGCCCCTCTATACCCTTCCGACCTCGTTCACCGCCTTGCCGAGGGCGGCATCATGCGACTGGATCATCCGCTGGTTCGCCTCATAGCTCCTGTGGACCTCGATCAGGTTCACCATCTCGGTCACGGGGTTGACGTTCGACTGTTCCAGAAAGCCCTGCCGCACCTTCGGCCGGTCGGCTTCCTTTACGAACGCCGCTCCCGAATAGTCGGTTTCCATGTAGAGGCTGTCACCTTCCTTCTTCACATAGCGAATCTTGGGGAAATCGACCGTTTTCAGCCGGTCTACGAGCACGGTTTCGTTCCACTCGTTCTCCTCCATGCTCACGAGACGAAGCGGGTCCCCGGCATACTCGAGGTTCTGGAAGATATTTCCGTCCTCGTCGACCATGAAATTGTTCTTCTTGAGCTGTACCGGACCGTTCTCTCCGAGCACTCTGTACCCGTTCTTCGTCACGAGCCAGCCGTCACGGTCGATAAGAAAGCTACCGTTTCTCGTATACCGCTCCCCCCTCTCGGTCTCGACGCAGAAAAAGCCGTTGCCCTCCAGCGCGAGATCGAAGGGGTTTTCCGTCTGTTTGAAGCTCCCCTGCGTGTACCGCGTGTACACCTCGTTTATCTCGACTCCGGTACCCATCTTTCCTATCACCGGCATCAGATCGTACGATCCTATCGGAAGCTTGCGCACGCCGTCATCGTTGATGCGGCGTACGAGCATTTCCGGAAACGACTTGGATATCGTCGTGTCCTTCTTGTACGAGGTGGTGTTGACGTTCGCGAGATTGTTCGAGAGAACATCGATCCTCTTCATCTGCGCTATCATTCCGGACGCCCCGGTATACAAGCCCCGTACCATCTTTTTTCCTTTCCGGTTATAATTCACCTACTATATCGACACAAAAGAAAATTCTTTAACAGAACTTTTTATTGTCCCGTACGCCCCGCTTTACTATATTAATGCCCAACACCGATACACGCCTAATCACCCAAAACCACGGGAGGTAAGATGCCTGCGCATATCGATACCACGGACGAGAATTTCGATAACGATATAAACGAAAAAGACAAGATCGTTCTTGTGGATCTATGGGCCGAATGGTGCGGTCCGTGCAAGATGATGGAACCGGTTGTAGCCGAGATCGCCGAAGAGTACGGAGATACCGTCAAAGTGGTAAAGCTCAACATCGACGAAAATCAGAAAACGCCCACAAAGTTCAGTGTGATGAATATTCCGACGCTCCTCATCTTCAAAGAGGGGAAGGAAGTCGATCGTCTTATCGGTGCGCTCCCGAAGAATCAGCTCATCAAAAAACTCGAGAAACATATGTAGCCGGGGGCCGTTCGCCCTAATTGCCTTGGGGCCTTTTATTTACCGGCCGGTACGGACCTCTTTTTCTCCCGAAGACGGCGGTCCATATTCTTCAGTATCTTCCGGTAGAGACGGGAGAAATACTCGATGCGTCTCACCTTGATCCATGCATCATAAGCCCAGATAGATTCCGGAAACTCTTCCAGAAGCCGCGAGAAATAGGTATCCGCTTTCCGGAGATAGCAGAGAGCGTTTGAAAACCGTTGTATGTAGTACCACTCGTTTCGATGTGCGCTCTTTCGTTCCATGAGCGCTATTCCGTGCAGCGCCGTAGAGTAATTTTCAAAGCCCTGCTTGTAGTACGCATACTCGATATCGTTACAGAACCCTACATCGCATCCGCTTCGGGGTTTCACATATATTCCGTTCCTCCCGCTGTCGGGCCCTGCCGCCGGCAACGGCGTACGGTCCGACATTATCCTCGCATACGCCTCGTTGATCTGCACCATTTTTAGGCCCTGGAGACGCTTCCGTTCGTCTGTAAACAGATCGGGATGGTTCCGGCGAACAAGCGCATGATACGCCTTCTTCACCTCTTCGATCGTCGCCGACGGCGAAACTCCGAGGATCTCGTAATAGTAGCTTGCCGCGCCCATTTTTCCCTTATCTTGAGAATATATTACACCCTCAGCATCTACCTCTCAGCTTTAGGCGTTTGACAATCGGCTGTCGGCTCAAAACGACCGTACAAGGTTGAGTCATTGGTATCAGTAATAATAAAATAATATGAGGCGGCCGGAAATCGATGTCCACAAAGAAAAGTTCGGCGTTGCGTAAATAGGGACAGCCCCCATTTTCTCTGCAGTAAAGACAGCTAAATATCGATCTGTAGAAGGAAAAATTACCGAAAATCGGGCTGTCATGCGGTCACGCACACTCTACAGCCTCTTCACTTTGAATAACGAATCCCAAAAAAGGGCAATCGTACATGACCGCTCTGAAGGAAAATGAGGCCTGACCAACGTATGATATCACGGTATCTGTAGTACCGGAAAAAGAGAAGATGGGGATCTCTTTCTGATAACTGAAAAAAATCACCGATGACAGCCGGTATCACACCTCGATTACGATGGGCACGATCACGGGACGCTTCGCAGTCTCCTTCAAGAAGTAATCACGGAGGGAATCCGATATCACCTTCTTCAATCGCCCTGTACCACGGTCGCCCACGGCACGTTTTTCCCGCACGCAAGTCCGCACCTCCCGCATCACGATATCCTTCGCCCTTCCGAGCAGGGTGTCGGGATCCTCGGAAAAGACAAACCCCTTGGAGAAGATCTCGGGCTCCATGATACCGCCGTCCTCGACGGTAATCGGTATTACTACGACGACCACACCGCTCTCTGAAAGCCGGTTCCTGTCGTTCAGGGTGGGCGTTTCAATACGCCCGATGTCCTTTCCGTCGATGCATACATTTCGAAGATCGAGGCGCGTTTCGATGCCGATCCCCTCTTCGTCGATTCGCACGACGTCTCCGTCCTCCACGACGAGTATCCGCTCCTCCTTCATTCCTACCTGCCGGGCCAGCGAGGCATGACTGATGAGCTGTCTGAATTCGCCGTGAATGGGGATAAAGTATCTCGGTTTCGTAATAGCCATGAGCAGCTTCAACTCTTCCTGCGACGCATGACCGGATACGTGAATCTGCCTTGATCCCTCGTATATCACCCGTGCGCCTCTGCGGTAGAGGCAGTCGACGATCCTTGAAACGGTCTTCTCGTTCCCCGGTATCACGGATGCGGAAATAATGACCTTGTCGCCCTTCTCGATATCGAGCATACCGTGCTTTCCTAACGCTATCTTGGAAAGGGCGGACATGGGCTCTCCCTGGCTTCCCGTGGTGAGGACGATCACCTCGCTCGATCGAACGCTCTTTATCCGATCCGGCGGGATCATTATCGACTCGTCGAACCGGAGATACCCCAGTGCCTTCGCCATGCTGATATTGGTCTCCATGCGCCGCCCTAGTATCGCTATCTTCCGGCCCGTGTGCAGCGCCGCATCGAATACCTGCTGGATACGGTGGGTGCTGGATGCGAACGTGGCGACGAGCACCTTTCCCTCCGACTCGGATATCGCCTCCCTGAGCGACTCGTTGAGCGCGATCTCGCTCGGTGTGTAGCCGCTGTGCTCCGAGTTGGTCGAATCCGAGAGGAGAAGGAGCACGCCGTTTTCTCCGTATTCGGCAAGCTTGTAGAAATCGAACTGGGAAGCATCGATATGCGTATAGTCGATCTTGAAATCGCCGGAGTGAACGATAGTGCCGTAGGGCGTATGGAATGCGATTCCTATACCGTCCGCGATGCTGTGGAAGACGCTGAAGAACTCCGCGGTGATTTCACCGAAGTCAACTCGCTGTCTCGGTTCGATCTCCCTGAATTCCGGCTCAGTGGGGAGATTGTGATCCTCCAGCCTGTTTTTACAGAAACCGAGGGTGAGCCGCGTCCCGTACACCGGCGCGCTGATCTCTTTCAGAAGATAGGGAAGCGCACCGATATGGTCCTCGTGACCGTGGGTGAGCAGTATTCCGCGTATCTTGTCTTTTCTTTCCGTGAGATAGGAAAAATCCGGAATAATGAAATCTATTCCGTTCATCCGCTCTCCGGGAAACATTATTCCGGAATCCACGATGACGATGGTGTCGTTGAACTCTATCACCATCATGTTCTTTCCGATCTCCCCGAGCCCGCCGAGCGGTATGATTCTTATGACGCCTTTCTCCATAACTTCAGACTCCCGTATGGCCGAAGCCCCCCTCCTCTCTGCCTGTTTCTTCCAGTTCCGATGCGTCCTGAACCTCTTCGATCTCCACCCGTTCAACGCGGGAAATCACGAGCTGAGCGATACGCATTCGATTCTTGACAACGAACGGTCTCTTTCCGTGGTTTACGAGCAATACCTTTACCTCTCCCCTGTAATCAGAGTCGACTGTGCCGGGTGCGTTCAGCACGGTAATTCCGTATTTCAATGCTAGCCCGCTCCGGGGTCGAACCTGCGCCTCGAATCCCGCCTCCAGTGCGATCTTGATGCCTGTCGGCACGAGCTCGTATTCTCCCGGGGCTATCGTTATTTCACGATCGAGGGAGGCAAGAAGATCGATACCGCTCGCTTCTTGGGACATGTATCCGGGGATAGCGTTCTTTCTGTTCAGTCTATAAATCTTAAGCTGCATTTTTAAGCGTCATATATAGGTACGGCACCTCATACAGCGGGACCCCGTTGCACGGTAAACTGCATTGCGGCGGGCGCCAGATAAGATGGTACTGTGAAACGTCCGAATTTTCAATAACTTTCTCGGCGGGCCTTGTCGTATACGCAGGTCTTGTTTATCATCCCGACGATTGTTATATTACTCCCTTACCGTGCATCAGGATCGGAGGAACGAAATAGATGTATGCCCGACGGCTTGTTGCGTCTTTTTTCGTGCTCTTGATACAAGCCTTGTTATTCCTCGCTACGTGCAGGAGCACGGCAAGACCGGTGGAGGAGGAGGCGATCCGGCGGCTCCCCCCCCACAAGATGCAAAAAGACCGCCGGCCACTCCCCGGTGATGAGGGGTACCGCCTTCACGAGAACATCACGGCTACCTGCTTCTTCATCGGTGAGTACGAAGCCGGCTCCTTCTTCATTCTGGACAATCGCGCGAGCGCATGGACCGGCCGCTGGGTTGACGTATACGGCGATATCGATCATCCGGAAAAACGAGACGGGTTCTTCCCCGAAGGATTCGTACCAGGTGAGAACCCCTTCTATTGCGCGCTTCCCTACAACGATCTCACCGCAGACGGGTATAAGGAGAACGCTCGAGAGGTAATCCCATGGGCGGCCGAAGGAACTTCGGCCGACGACGTTTCTGCAGAAAAAAAGCAGTGGCCCCATTCCTACTGCAAGAACCGGTGGATACTGGTTCAACACGACGATAGGGTCTGCTACGCGCAGTGGGAAGACGTCGGCCCCTTCGAAACGGACGACTGCCGCTATGTATTCGGCGAGGCGCCTCCGAAAAACACACACAACGGCGGAGCCGGGCTCGACCTCTCTCCCGCTTGTTTCGCCTACCTCGGGATATCCGGCAGCGGGGTTGTGGACTGGCGGTTCGTAACGTTCGAGGAGGTGCCCGACGGGCCGTGGAAAGCGATCGTTACGACATCCGAACCGAGCTGGGAGTAGAGAAATAAAGGGGGGCGTGGCGGCGTTTGCCGCATCACAAGCGGGAGGGAGTTTTACCGAGATCGCTATTTCGGAACGTGAAAAGAGCGCTGCAAAAGATCGGATTCGGAATCCGCGGCACAAGACATACGGCGAACGTGCACTCCAACCGTCTCGGACCAAACGGGTGCCGGGTGGACCGCTCCCTGGCTATTTCGCCATCGCCGCTTCGGCTTTCTTCTCGATCATGTCCTTCACTTTCATGATCCTGGTGAGATTGGACCGTTCCATTTCGGCGAGTTTCATCGTGATGTACTTTATCGTATCCCGAATATTGGGGATGAGTATATATTCGAGGGCGTTGACCCTTCGCCTGGTCTTCTCGATTTCCTCTGCGAGGAGTATGGAGGTCTTTTCGAGCTCCGCGAGCTTCAACAGGCTCTCTAAAAGCTTCCCGAACTTTCCGACGCAGCGGTCGACGAGCACGGAGCTCGTGTTCACCCCGTAGTCGAACGGGTCACCGCTTATTTCCACCGAGAATTTCGGCACCTTTACGTTCATTATCGATCTGAGCCGGGATTGAAGCGATGTCTGGGCGCCGGGAATAGAGAAGAGGCTTTCCATCCGTGCACCTCCAACCACACCTTCGGCGACCGAGTAGCTCTGAAATACTTCCAGTATCTCGCCGTCCACCTCAAGCCTGAGCCTTTTGGTGTCCTCGATTATTTCGAGAAAGTTCCGGACGAGCTCATCCTGCTTGTCCTTCAGCAGCTTATGCCCGCGCTGGGCGAGAGTCAGCCGCTTCTTCAGCCGCATGAGCTCCATCCTCGTTGCGTTGACTGCCAGTACCATTCACGTTACTCCGTATTCAGTCTGATCCTCGCTGTATATCATGACGTCAAAGCGCTCTTTTTATCGAACTGTTTCATATATTTATCAAGGAAGGCTTCGCGTATCCTCTTGAGCTCGGCACGCGGCAGCACCGACATGAGCTCCCACCCGAGATCGAGCGTCTGCTCGATCGGCCGGTCCTCGTTCTCGCCCTGTGCGATATACCGCTTTTCGAACGAGTCCGCAAATTTGTAGAAAATACGGTCCATCTCCGACAGGGCCGCCTCGCCGAGGATTACCTCCAGCTCCCTCGCCTCGAGCCCGCGGGCATAGGCCGCGAACAGCTGGTTGAAGACGTCCGAGTGGTCCTCACGCGTCTTTCCCTCCCCGATACCCTTGTCTTTCAACCTCGACAGCGACTGCAGCACGTCGACCGGGGGGTAGATTCCCCTCCTGTGCATGGACCGCGAAAGGACTATCTGCCCCTCGGTAATATATCCGGTGAGGTCGGGTATAGGGTGCGTCTTGTCGTCCTCGGGCATTGAGAGGACCGGAATCTGCGTGATCGAGCCCTTTCTGCCCTGGATCCGTCCGGCGCGCTCGTATATGGTCGAGAGGTCCGTGTAAAGATAGCCGGGGTATCCCCGCCTTCCGGGAACCTCCTGACGTGCCGCTGAAACCTCGCGAAGCGCCTCGCAATAGTTCGTCATATCGGTCAGTATTACCAGTACGTGCATCTCCTTTTCAAACGCGAGGTATTCCGCGGCGGTGAGGGCGATCCTCGGCGTCGCAATCCGTTCGATCGCCGGATCGTTCGCCAGGTTGACGAACAGCACCGATCGCTCGATCGCGCCCGTTCTCTGAAAATCCTGGATGAAGTACTGCGCCTCCTCGAAGGTGATTCCCATAGCACCGAACACAACGGCGAACTCTTCTTCAGCCCCCAGAACCCTCGCCTGCCGCGCGATCTGGGCCGCCATTTTCCCGTGCGGCAGACCCGAGCCGGAAAAGATGGGCAGCTTCTGACCGCGTACGAGCGTATTGAGCCCGTCGATCGTCGAGAAACCCGTCTGTATGAACTCGGATGGGTAATCCCGTGCAAACGGATTTATCGGAGAGGAATTTATATCGAGCCTTTTTTCGGGAATTATCCTCGGCCCCTTGTCGATGGGCCGGCCCTGGCCGTCGAACACCCGCCCCAGGATGTCCTCAGCGACATCGAGCTGCATGCCCTTCCCCTTGAAGCGGACCTTCGTGTCGCGCACATTGACGCCTATCACCCCTTCGAGGAGCTGGATGAGCGCCTTGTCGCGGTTGACCTCGAGCACGCTCCCGTTCCGAAGCTCCCCGCTCGGCAGCTCTATCTCCGCGAGTTCATCGTATTTCACCCCCTCCACTTGCTCTACGAGCATCAGTGGGCCGACGATCTCTCTGACTGTATTGTACTCCTTAATCATTTATGCCTCCGTTGCGACCTTTTCGGTGAGTTCTTCGAACGTGCGCGATATTTCCTTCTTCAGGGCATCGATCTTGTCGAGCTTTTCCTCGGGAATGAACTTCGCCCGCGCGATTCTCTCTCGAATCGAAAGAGACGCGATTTCGGTGACGGGAACCCCCTTCTCTAGCGCATCCTCCGAGAGACCGTGGAACAGCATGATGAGCTCCATCAGCTTTACCATCTTGTCGAACGAAGAATACGTGTCGACCTCGTCGAACGCGTTCTGATGGAGGAAGTCCTCTCTGATCGATTTTGCCGTTTCCATGATGAGCCGCTTATCCGCCGAAAGCGCATCGAGCCCGACGAGGCGGACGATCTCCTCCAGTTCCGCCTCCTCCTGCAGGATCGCAAGTGCCCGCTCGACATTTGCAACCCATTCCTCCCCGTGGTTTTCCACAATCCACTCCCGGAGGTTCGGTACGTAGAGCGAGTAGCTCGTGAGCCAGCTTATCGCGGGAAAATGGCGGCGGTATGCCAGTTTGTCCTCAAGACTCCAGAAGACTCTCACGACCCGCAGGGTGGCCTGGACGACGGGATCGGAGAGGTCCCCGCCGGGAGGCGAGACCGCACCTATGACGCTGAGCGCCCCCGTGCGGTTGTCGCTTCCGAGGCATGTAACCTTTCCGGCCCGTTCGTAGAACTCCGCGATCCTCGTTCCGAGGTAGGCGGGATACCCCTCCTCTCCCGGCATCTCCTCGAGCCGTCCCGACATCTCTCGCATCGCCTCGGCCCATCGCGAGGTCGAATCGGCCATGAGCGCAACCGAATATCCCATGTCGCGGTAGTACTCCGCGAGCGTGATCCCGGTATAGACCGACGCCTCTCTTGCGGCCACCGGCATGTTGGAAGTGTTCGCAATGAGAATCGTACGGAGCATCAGAGGCTCTCCCGAGTGCGGATCCGTGAGCTGCGGGAACTCGATCAGTACGTCCGTCATCTCGTTTCCCCGCTCGCCGCAGCCGACATAAACGATAATCTGCGCGTCAGCCCACTTCGCAAGCTGGTGCTGGACCACCGTCTTTCCGCTCCCGAAGGGACCCGGCACGCAAGCCGTCCCCCCTTTGGCGATCGGAAAGAAGGCGTCTATCACCCGCTGGCCGGTGGAAAGCGGTTCGTTCGGCATGAGTTTCTCCTTATACGGACGGGGCACACGGACCGGCCATTTGCTCATCATAGTAATCTCTTTGTCCTTGCCGTCTTCTCCCTCGATGACCGCTATCCTGTCCGTAACGAGATGTCCCCCCCCCTCGATCTTCTTCACGACGCCCCCGATCCCGGGCGGCACCATAATCCGGTGAAGAACGAGCACTGTTTCCTGCACCGTGCCGAGCTCGTCGCCTTCAAAGACTTTGTCGCCCGATTTGACGGAGGGTTTGAACTCCCACTTCTTCTCGCGCGAAAGACCCGGTATGTCGATACCCCGTGTGATGCGGTCGCCGGCCTGACTACGTATGATATCGAGCGGACGCTGGACGCCGTCGTAGATCGGCTCGATGAGCCCGGGGCCGAGCTCGACGGAAAGCGGCTCTCCCGTCGGATAGACGGGGGCCCCGACCCCGAGTCCCGCGGTCTCTTCGTATACCTGGATGGAAGCCTCGTCCCTCCTCATCTCTATGACCTCGCCCATCAGCTTCTGTTCGCTCACCCGTACCACGTCGTACACCTTGGTATTCTGCATGCCTTCGGCTATCACCAGCGGCCCTGCTACCTTTATTATCTTTCCCTGTTTCATGCACACACTCCCCTGTCGCAAGCATCCGGTCGAATATCCGGCCGATCACTCATGTTGTTCCTCCCTCGTCCTCTTTAAAGAGATCCGTGCCTATCGCTTTGATGACGAGACGTCTGAGATGCTCGAACGCAAGCCTCGACGTCCCCTCACCGCCGGCGGCCGGACCGCCGGCTGCCAGGCCGCTTATCATCAGCACCACGGGAAGCTCCTTCTCCCACAAATCGTCTATCTCTTTTTTCAGCCGTTCGGCGACCGTATCGGTGACGAGTATCAGCTTGTACTGTTTTCCGACTATCTCTTTGAACCATTCCTCCGGCGCTGCGTCTTCCTCGTGATAAAAGAACACGTCTATTCCGAATGGTTTGAAGCCCAGTATATTTCTCTCTTCACCGAGTATTGCAATGTCAGACATACGCACCCCTGACGTATCGCTTTATCTCGGACTCCGCAAGCCCTGCGTGCTTCGTCACGAGTATCGTCCGCAAGGATTTGAGCTCCACCTCCTTCAAGAAGAGGTATGCGAGCACAGGCTCGACGCCGAACGTGACGAAGATACTCTCGTGAAGATAATCGACCTTGTCCTCGTCGATCAGCCGCTCGAGCTCCGAGACCTGCTCCTCTTCGGAAGCGGTCCTGTCGACCTTCTGTAAAACCGACGAGAGGGGTGAAAATACGATACGCTGTGCGAATCCCTCAAGCGTGAGGTCCGGTATCTCCTCGAAATACCCCGCGTCGATCGCGCCGTACGGTAAAAGCCTCGCGCCCACCTCGCCCCTTTCCCCTCCCAAAAGTTTCAGCCTGAGAGTACCGAGAACGTTCTTGGCATCGACCTCGCGAATAAAGTAGCCTGTGAAATATTCGTTTTTCATCTCCCCCAAGATCTCGAAGAGCTCCCCGTAGTAGGCACTGTCACAGCGATGCTCGATCTCCCGGCCCGATATCCGCTTCGACGAAGCACCCCGCGCGCAGAGCGCGGTATATACATCCTGCATGCGTGGGCCCGTCTCGAGTGCTTTTTTTTTCTCAAGCATCTCCCGCAATGTTTCAGGCGAAAACCGGGAACGCCGAGCCAGATGCCGGGGAACGGCGAATCCGGCGCCGTAGTGTTCCTTTACTATGAGCTTCAACAGTTCGTAGTCGTACTTCAGAGAGACGAGTCGTTTCGGAAGGTCGCCAGAAAGCAGTGAAACGACAAGCAGATAGTCTTCGGTAAAACGGTCATCCAAAGCCCGGAGAGCGGTTTCCGCCCCCCGCCGGGTGCCGAGGTCGGCGCCGTCAATGCCCGCGATGTCCGAGAACTGGGCCGCAAACCGGTCGACGCCTGAAGCGGCGAGAGCGCCGAGCCCGCTTGGGCCTATAAACCGGGTCTCGAGCGCGCGTATCCTGGCGACCGCATACGCATACTCCGCATTCTCGACGAACTCAGGATTATACGTCAGCATCGAATATCTCCCAGGCGCGCTGCTCCAGGTCGCCGCGTTTGTATTTGAAGAGGCTGTCGATGGACATATTCGTCTCCACGCTCCCCCTTCTCAGGATGAATCCCCAGTCGAACCCGCCCCGCTTCTTCGAGACGGTAAACGATCCCCCCGTCTTGCTGTTGAGACCGCGAACGACCTCCTTCAGGAGCGTTTCGTTTCCCTTCTTCCCGAAGACCACCTCCTCGTCATGATGGGACGAGACCTTTGCGATGAGGTCGATCATGAGGTCACGGTAGGTCTTGTCGTCCTGCTCCGTGAGCATCTTATACGCCTCTTCAAAGGCAAGATCCATCCAGCGCCTTTTTTTATCCAGTAGCATTTTTCTGAGGTCCAGCCTTTTAGAAAGAACCGTGCGGTCTTTCTCTTTCGAATACCGCTTTTCGAGCATTTTTTTCCGGCGCTCGAAGTATTCGTCCGCCTCCTTTCCCCCCTCTTTTAGGACGGCGTCCGCTTCCCTTTTTGCGGCATCGATTATAGCCGTCGCCTCCTTTTTCGCATCGTCAATGATCCGCTTTCGGATCCCTTCAACCGACATAACGATTCTCCATGACCGTGATTCAGAAGGT
>JAFGTF010000001.1 GCA_016934265.1 Spirochaetota bacterium | reverse complement strand
TTTCCGTAATAACAGTATTCGATGTGGAAAAGAGCCTTCTTTTTTACAATACACGTTTATCCTTATCAACTAATCTAAAGAAGAACCAAAAAAAACTACGACATCGCCCGCACGTAGTTGTAAAAATCAACCTCCGTGGTGTCGAGCCCGTGGCTGTATACGAAACCGGTGGCGATCCGCGTCGCCACGACCGCTGTCAGGTAGTTTGCCGGGACCCGCTTGACGATACCGTCTACGCCGACGAGGTCTAAAAGCGGTTTCGGGCTGTATTCCGTGATCACCCTATCCCGTATCTTCCCGGTTTTGGGAAGATCCGAGCGCGCGACCGAATCGGTGATACCGTTTATCTTCTCTGAGACCATGTTGGTGAGCAGGGTGAAGGGTATCTTCGTCTTCTCATGCTCCCTCCATAAAAGATCGAACTCCATACGGGCGTTTCTCCGTATCGTCGAGACGATCTCCTCCACGTACTTTATCCTGAAGTCGGAGATCTTGTCTTTCACGCACATCAGTTTCTCGAACTCCTCGTCGCTCATCGCGAGAGATGCGAACACTTCGAATGAGGAGGAGGTGACGCCCCCCTTGTTCGCGGACGCGTCCTTTATCAGGATGATGCCGTGCTCCTCGAGCCTGAGACGGGCTCCCTCGGTGATGAAGAGGTTCGCTCCCTCCACGATAATCCCGACCTTCGGACGCCCGCGATCGTCGAACATACCCTTCCAGTTGTTGATGTTTATCGTGGCAGGCCTGCCTCCGCACGGTATGAAAAGGTCCGCGCACGCAAGAGGATGGAGACAGAATCCGTTTCTGAACTCCTCCCCGTTGGGGACTTTACTGCCGTCCGGCAGAAGGACGTCCTTGTCGTCCACCGAGACGTAAAAGCCCCGCTTCGAAAGGTGCTTCTTATCGAACCTATCTGTCATCGCCCTCATTTGTACGAGCCGGGAAAGTTCATCCCTGTCGATCCCCTCGGGGTCGAACAGGACCCCGCTCCCGTCGACAACGGCTATGGTGCGATCCTTCGATACGACTATCTCGTTGCTTCCGAGATCGCCGTCCGGTCCCCCGGTCTGTATTTTCGTGATCTTTTCCTCATGCATCCCGAGCTTCTCGAGTATGGCGAGTACGTACTCGTGGACTCCGGCGGTAGTCATACCGTACATATCGTGGGGAATTCCCCCTAGCTCGGGCGCCTTGCCTGTGGTGAAGGCCTTCCAGAACGGGTATTTTCTCCTCTTCGCATAACGTACCGCCCAGTTCATGAGCTCTGCCGTGCGTTCGTCCGGGCCGAGGAACAGAATCTCGTTTTTCCCGAAGAGATCAAGGACCTCATCCCCCGGCATGATGAGATCAAAAAGCCCGTCCACGTAGCTCTTGAACGCGAGCTCCTCTTCGTTCTGATTCTTGAAGTAGAGAAGTATGGTACCTTTCGATCCTCCCTCCGGAATGTCCTTGTTCTTCTTCTGCTGCGTGGAGGCGAGATTATAATTTTCGAGGAATATCGTGTCCAGATTGCCCTCGTACGCGGTGAGATTTCTAGATTTCACGATCCTGATCCCCCCTCTCGCGATGTCCCTGAACCGGATGTGGAACCCGATAAACTCCCTCCCCACGATGAAGAAGAGGCCGTACGGCACCTCCGGAAAATCGACTTTGTCCAGGAACGAGGAATCGAGCCTGTACGCCATGCATGTCTTGTCCCGCATGAAGAAATTCGTCCGCAGGATATAACGGTTGAAGCTCAACATGAAGTTCAGGATCGTCTTATCCTTCTGCGATGGGACGTCCTTCTCAATCTTCGCCTGTATCTCCTTCTCGATCCGTTCCAGGTTCTTTTCCGCGCGCTTTGTTGGATGAAACCGTATCGTAAAAAACGAATATATGAGGGAAACGATGTCGTGGTGATCGATCACCGCCTGGGCGATCCTGTTCTCCGAAAAGGTGTCCTTAATCAGCCGCATCTTTATCTTGTCGAGAATTCCCTTCGCCTCCGGCTGGTCCTTCAGTGCACGGTTCAGTACGAGGTACTCTTCGGTGAGTAGGGTGAGGAACTGGTGGGAGAAGGAGCAGGCGGAGACGGCATACATCGTCTCCTGAGCGGAATAGACCTCGTCTAAGAAGAGCTGCGTGATCGGATGCTCCGGCAGCATCACCACCGCGCCGAGGTCGCGTAAAAACTCTTCTATCTTCTCGGGATCCATCCGGTCGAAGTAGAAGGTGTTGATCCATTTGTTGTCGTAAAAGGTCTCCCGGTACTTGCGGTTCGAGTGTATATTGTATTTATACAAAAGATGTGAGAAGTTGGTTAAAAACTGCCGCGCTCCCATTCCGTGTATCCCGACCATGAACCTCGTCTCGTTCGTCTCCGGCTTCTCGGAGACGGCGAGGTACGGAGACTGTCTCGAGTTCATCGATTCCCACGCTTCCTTGTACCGTTTGATCGTGCCGGGCTCCGACCGGGTGAGAAAGGCGCGGTTCGCCGCCTCCTCGAACGTCAGCTTATCCTTCTTCTCGATTCCGCGCTTGTACTCCGGCTTTGTCACGATATAGAACCGTAAAAGCTGGTCTTCCGATTTTCTGTGCGTAAGGTAGCTCTCAACCCGGAACATCGAGTAGCGCTGTTCTATCCTGAGCTCTATCTCCTCCGTTTTCGGCGACACGTCTTCGACGATATAGATCGCCCGGTCTTCACGCTCGTTCATGAGCTGTATTCCGACGCCCTCGCCGCCGTACTCCGCGACGAGCTCGGATGCTGATATCGCAAGCAGGTGCTTAGCGATCTCCTCGATACTCGTGGTCTTGAAGTAGTACTCGTCTATGCCGAGGCCGACGGTGAACCACTCTATCTCGCGCAGCACGCGCTCCGAGCTCATGTATCCCGTCGCAAGAACGAGCTCCTGCAGCTTCACAAGGTCTTCTATCGAGAGAAACGACTTCTTCTGGATATCCACCAGGCTCTTCATTTTGCACCTCTTATTATATCGAATATCCACCTTTTTTTATTTATCGCCGTAACCGTCACTCCGACTCTATGCTATAGGCCGTCAATACCCTCCTGCAGTACGTATCTTGCCCTCAAGAAGGGGAAGACCGTTTAAAAGACCGTCGCCCGGTCACACCCGTCTGGTTCCTTCTTTACGGCAGGGTCGAGCCGTCGGGTTTTTCGTATCGTCGGTACTGCGCCGCCGGTCCAAAACGGCGGCGTACTCGTTTCGGTCGTTCCTCCCGTCTATCGACAGGATACATTCATCCATGATACTGAAGCGGTTCAGTCGGTAGCTTCCACGAGCCTACCCTCTCCCCTTCCTACGAGTCGATTGTAGTATTTGAAGATATCGGACCTGTAAACAACGATCTCATGTTCTATGACTGTGCCGTCTAAAAGATAGGTAAGTCGGTGATTCAGGAGCACGGGCGTATCCTCAGGTATATCCAGATATTTTGCGCTCTTAGTATCCGCCTTTATTGCTTCGATCACTTCCTGGGCTTCGTGCAGCCGGAGGTGGTAGTCGTCTTCGAGGGTTCGATACAGCGATCTGTTTTCGAGGTCGATCGATTCGATCCCTTCTACATACCGGTAGGGGATGTAGCACTTCATATATGCAGCGGGCGTCCTGTTTGCGCTCCTCAATCGCTCGATATAGATCAGCTTTTCGTTTAGGGGAACTTCGAACATCTGTGAAAGCGCTTCATCCGCACAAACCTTTTCGATCCGCAGCACTTTTGTCTCGATCACTTCATAGTGCAGCAGCATCTCCTCTCCCCCGCTGTAGAGGGATCCTATCCTGTGGTCCTTTCTCGGGCTCGCGACGTACGTGCCCTTCCCCTGGATCTTGATCACCAGCCCGTCATTCACGAGACGGTTTATCGCCTCCCTGGCCGTCAATCTCGATACCCTGTACATCTCGATGAGCTCCCGCTCGGACGGCAGCAGGTCGCCCACCTTATAGGTACCGGATTCTATCTTTTTTTTAAAATCCTGCTCGATCTTGTAATACAGCGGAAGCTGAGGGTCCATGTGATCCTTATGATACATATGTACTAATATCAAGATATCATGATATGTTGGTATGTCAAGAAATTTATTTGGAATTGACGGTACGGTATGGGAGTATGATATACCGTTACCATGCAGTGGAGAGTTATGTATGAAGAGTCCGAAAGCGGCGAGTAGCTAGGCTCCCTTTTGCGTACGCGCGTTCTCTCCGTACGAGAGGCGAAAACAGGACCACGCTATTTCGTCTGAATGATGACGATGTTGCGCTCTTCCTTTTCGAGATAGGGTACCGTCACCCGCTGTATGTCGACATGCATCCGCTCGTCCGCGCCTTGCGATCGTTTCAGCCGCGCCATCTCTCTCTCGATCTCCGTTATCTTACCCTTGAATGCGATTATCATTCCACTCTCCTTCAATACACCGCGTGAAAGCGATATGATCTCTTCCAGGTCCCCGACTCCGCGTGCGAGAACGATATCGAACCGTGCTGGTACTTCCCTGACGTCCCGCACCTCGACCTCGATATCGCAAAACCGCAACAGCGCAAGCACGTTCTGTAAAAACGCCGCGCGTTTCTGCCGCCGTTCGCAAAGCGTGATGGAAAGCGAAGGGGCCGCGATCTTCAGCGGGATCGAGGGAAAGCCGGCGCCCGCTCCGATATCTAGTATCGACTTATTTTCCGCATTCAATAACCGGTAGAGGGAGAGAGAGTCCAGTATATGGCGTGTGATAATCTCCTCGGTATCATGTGTTCCCACGAGGTTCGTCCTGCGGTTCCAGCGCAACAGCTCATCGATGAAGGTCGAAAACCGTTCGATCATCAGCCCGTCGTTCTCCACTCCAAGCCGCGTCAGCCCGTCTACGAGTATATCCCGTTCGTTTTTGTTCAGGGGCATGCCGTTTCTTTCCTCACCCGGCGGATGCCGCGTGCCGAGCCTTCCTGAGGTGGTAGATGAGGTTCGTAATATCCGCCGGCTTGACTCCCGAGATCCTCGACGCCTGCCCGATGGATAACGGTTTTATGTGGCAGAGCTTTTCCCGCGCCTCGCGCGAGATCCCCTCCACCGGGCCGTAGTCGAAATCTTTTGGTATCAGGACACGTTCCATGCGCCTGAACTGCTCGATCTTCTCGTTCTGCCGTCTGATATAGCCCTCGTACTTCACCTCGATTTCGACGGATCGTCTCACGGAATCGGGATACCCCTCTATTGCCGGGTCGATTTCGCGCAGCGTCTCCATGGAGCAGTCCGGCCTTTTCAGCAAGTCATGGTACGTCGCGCCGCTGGCAGCCTTCGTCGCGCCGCAGTATGAGCAAAGCTCGGAAACGAGCCTTCGCCTCTCAACGGCACGCGAGTAATCGGCGTCGGAGAGGAGGCCGACCCTGTGCCCGTACTCTGAGAGCCGTATGTCCGCATTATCGTGCCGTAGGTTCAGCCGGTACTCCGCGCTCGAGGTGAACAGGCGGTACGGCTCTCGCGTGCCCTTGGTAACGAGGTCGTCGATAAGTACCGCGATATACGCCTCCGACCGGTCGAGCACGAGCGGCTTTTCCCCGCGGAGCCCGCACACCGCATTGATTCCCGCCATGAGTCCCTGCGCCGCAGCTTCCTCGTACCCGCTCGTGCCGTTGATCTGTCCTGCGAAGAAGAGGCCCTTCACCCGCTTCGTCTCCAGTGTCGAAAGAAGCTCGGTCGGCGGAACGAAATCGTACTCAACGGCGTATCCGGGCTTCATGATCTCCATCTCTTCCAGACCGGGTACGGTCTTGAGGAACATGGCCTGCACCTCTTCCGGCATACTCGAAGATATGCCGTTCAGGTACATCTCCTCGGTCTCGAGTCCCTCGGGCTCAACGAAGATCTGGTGCCGCATCCTGTCCGGAAACTTCACTACCTTGTCCTCTATGGAGGGGCAGTACCGCGGTCCCGTCCCTCTGATCTGGCCGGTGAAGAGCGGCGCCCGGTCGAGATTCGCCCGTATGATCTCGTGAGTTCGCTCATTGGTATGCGTAATGTAGCAGGGTACCTGCGGGGATTCGATGCGCGTCGTCGAATAGGAAAATGGAACGGGCTCTTCGTCGGCCGGTTGAACCGTCATCCGTTCGAAGTCGACGCTCCTGCGGTTCACCCGCGCAGGTGTGCCGGTTTTCAGCCGCTCGACCGGAAAGCCGAGATTTTTCAGGCTGCCGCTAAGATGCTCGGCTGACAGCTCTCCGATTCTCCCCGCTCTCTCCTGGTAGGTTCCTATATGTATCAGACCCCGTAAAAAGGTACCGGTCGTTATGATGACACGCTTTGCCCCGTACTCGTTGCCCCGGTGCGTCCTCACGCCGGTTGTCGTGACATGGTCAAGAGCACGGCCGTTCACCAGTATTTCGTCGACGATATCCTGACGGAGCTCGAGCCCCGTTTGAAGCTCAATCCGGTGCTTCATCCCGAACTGGTACCCCTTCTTGTCCTCCTGCGCCCTCAATGCGCGAACCGCCGGGCCCTTGTTGGTGTTGAGCATCCGAAACTGGATTCCGTACCGGTCCGCCATCCTGCCCATCTCGCCGCCGAGGCTGTCTATCTCCCGTACGAGCTGTCCTTTGGCGAGGCCGCCGATCGCGGGATTGCATGACATCTGAGCGACGGTATCTATGTTTATTGTGATAAGGAGAGTGGACGCACCCATTCTTGCTGCGGCAAGGGCGGCCTCACAGCCCGCGTGTCCCGCACCGACCACAATCACATCGTACGTATCGGTACTCATCGCCGCTCCTCTAAAATCCCTCACGCTCCACCTGCCCCGATACTACCCGTGTATGCGAGCAAACGGCCGGTCGTCTTTGAAGGTGCAGCCGTCTTGAATATCCATGGACGAGACAATCTGAATAATGAGGTTTTTCGGACACAACGACGAACCGGCCGTACCATTTACGGTCGTACCGCACCTTTACCGCGCAATCGGCACGCGACCTCCGTATACCCTGCGTATCCATGCGGATACCCGAATCCCGGATTAAAGCGGCCCGCCGCCTTTCTACGACATATAAAACAAGCGGTCAGTCGCCGCTTGCTGCGGGTGCCGGTCTCTTGTGGTTGCTCTTCCGCTTGAGGTAAACCCTCACCTTCTTGAGGTTTCCGTTTCCCTCACTCTTCGTCGCGACGACCGGGTCGTTCTGGAGCGCCATATGAATCACCCGTCTCTCGAACGGGTTCATCGGCTCGAGAAGCTGCGATTTCTGCGTCTTTTTCACTTTAGCCGCAATCTTGTAGGCTAGCTCCTGCAATGTGTGCTCGCGCCGGTCGCGGTAGTTCTCTATATCGAGGACCACTTTCTTCCAGTTCTTCTCGTTCTTGTTCACCACTATGTTGGTCAAAAGCTGTAGTGCCTCGAGCGTCTTTCCCCGCTTCCCGATTATAAGCCCGGCGCTGTCTGATATGATCTCCACATAGAGCTTGTTCGTCTCTTCCTCTATCTCCATGGAGATATCGACGCCTATGGTATTAAAGAGTCCGTTTAAAAAGCTTTCCGCCCTTGTTGACGGTTCCTCCTCTATGTCGTCGAGAAACACCCTGATCTTAACCGGGTTGCCGAAACTGAAAAATTTGGTTTTTTCGCTTATCACCTCTATTTTGAGCTTATCGCTCTCGATCCCGAGGTCCTCGGACGCCTTCTTTATTGCATCGCGTTCCGTCCTTCCTTCGTATTCCATAATTACCATTACGTTACCTCCAAGCTATTCAAATAGCCGCTATCGAGACAGCGGCTATCGAGATATTCGATATCGAGACCGCTTTTTTTTCGCCGCAGGGGGCGGAGGGCCCTTGAGCTTCTTTTTCTTCAGATTGTAATCGATGAGGTACTGTTGGCCGATCGTCAGGATATTCTGAATCGTCCAATACAGCACGAGCCCGGACGGCATGTTCCAGAATATGAAGAAGAACATCAGCGGAAAGAGATAGGTCATCATCTTGCCCTGCTGCGCCGACTGTCCTCCCGAAGTGAGCTTCGACTGGAGCAGCGTCGTCCCGGTCATGATGAACGGTAGTATATTGATGTCGGTGAATCCCTGCCCCTCTATCCTGTACCCTAAAAGCGGTACCATCATCTTGAGCGTCGCGACCGTATCCGGAAGAGAGAGGTCCTTTATCCATAAAAACGATTCTCCGCGGAGCTCGGGCATGCCAGACAGCAGTGCGTAGAGGGCGTAGAAGATCGGGAGCTGAAACAGCATGGGGAGGCATCCGCCCATCGGGTTTACCTTCTCTTTTTTGTACAACCCCTGGATCTCCTTGTTCATCTGCTGCGGGTTGTTCTTGTACTTCTCCCTGATCTCGGTAATCTGGGGCTGTAGCGCGCTCATCCTCCTCATCGACTGGTAACTCTTGTTGGTCAGCGGATAGAGAATGATCTTTATAACAAGGGTCAAGAGGATAATGGCGATGCCGTAGTTGTGCACGAACTTATAGAACGCCGTTATCAATACCTCGAAGAAGACGACGATCGGCTTTAAAATGCGAGATCCCTTTACCGCCTCGAAATCGTTCCCGTACTTCTTTAGGAGTTTCCTGTCCTTGGGCCCCGCGTACACGCGGAATGTATCCTCCAAACTATTGCCCCTGAAATACGGAGAGGAAATTCCGATTAAGTACTTTCCCGTCTGCCGCTGATCGAATGCGTAGATATAATTCTTCTGACCCGGTACGATCCCCACGAAGAAGTAGCGATTGGAGATTCCGATCCAGTCTATGATCTTCGATATCTCCTGGTACCGGGACTCACCCCTTCTGAGAGAGCATCCACCCGCCCCTCTCATTACCTTTTTGAAGCTGTTTCCCTCATGGTATCCCTGAGTGGTGATGTTGTAGCGGTTTCGTATCACGCTCGTCGGGCCGAGCACCGGTCCCCATGCAAGGGTATACGCGATATTATCGTTGTTGATATAGAGATTATCACCCTCCAATGCGGCGATACGAAGAGTGATATCGAACATATACTCGTTATCCAGAAAGTTGTAGGTCTTCGAGAAACGGTATAGGTGGCCCTCCTTGTCCTCGAAGTCCCTGTAGAACCGGTACGACATGTCCGAGAGCTTCTCCGCGTAGTAGATCGTACGATCTCCGCCGGAGAGGGAACTGAGCCGGTCGAAATGGACCTCGAACGGCCGTATATCCCCCTCATCGAACTGTACGAGCTCTATCGGTGCGCCGTTCTGATCAAAGTATTTCTTGAGCTGGAAGCTTACTATCGAAGCCCCTTCGGTCGACATCTGCACGGAGTACGTTTTTGTCTCTATCGATACGATCTCCTTTTTTGCGTCGTCGGCCGGCACGATCGTTGCCCTGGCCTCTTGTGCGATTGCAGGAGCGGCAGGCTCCTCCTCCGCCGCCGGGGCGGCCTCCTCCTCCTCGGCCTCGCCTGCCTGCTCGATACGCTGCTGTTCCATCCGCGGGCGCAGGTAAAAAACCTGGAACAGCATGATGATGGCAAATATTACGACTATCGCGATGATGGTGTTCTTGTCCATTCGATTATCCTATGGGTGTAGTTGTACTGCCCGCCGGAAACCCGTAGGCGTCCACTATCGTACAGGATCGTACCCGCCAGTGTGAAAGGGAGTACAGCGCAAAATTCTTCTCGCCGCCATAAAACCGCCCTTTAGGATACCGTGTTTTCGTACGGCATCGATGGCATACTGTGAACACGTGGGTGTGTAGATACACGACGGAGGAAACAGGGGAGATAGGACCAACTGATAAATCCTGATGAAGACGATAATGATGCGCCGAAATAACTGCGCAAAGAGTCTCTTCCTTTTGCTATCGCTCATAAGCATGTGTGAGTTACTTCAAAGAACGGTGAAAGAGTTCCGAATTCCCAAAGAGTTCTTCGAGCTCTTTATAGCTCTTCTCAAAGCCCTGGGATCTATGTTTGATAATTATAAGTACATCAAAACCCTTCTTCTCTCCGATTACCTCTTTTCGAAAGAACTCTCTGCACAGCCGCTTTTCATAATTCCTGTCAACGGCACGGCCCACTCTCCTCCGTATGGATAATCCGAGCCTTATACACTCAAAGCCATTTTCGGCAACTACTAACGAATATTGTCTTGCGTGGGCCCTTCTGCCTTCCCGAAGTAAACGTCTGAAATCCTCTCTCTTCTTAAGCCTGTTCCTTGTCTTGAAGTCCTCCTTCTTCCTGTCCGGATTCAATACTTCTTCTGAAAAAAATAAAATCATGCCTCGTCAGCAACGGTAAGCCGCTTTCTTCCCTTTTTTCTCCTGCGGCTTAGGATGTCGCGACCCGATTTTGTACTCATTCGCTTCCTGAATCCGAAACGCCTGTTTCTTCTTACCTTGCTCGGCTGGTATGTCCTCTTCATTACTCCTGCCCGTACCTGGTTAATCGATTTAAAGTCTATATATAAATACTCTTACCGCTGTAGTCAAGGAAAATCATTTTCACAAATTTTCATTGCTAATATCGGGAAGATTGGGTACAATATTCAGCACGCGGGATGGCGGAAGCATAAGCCCCCTGTTAACATCTTGTGAATAATTTTTCTCTTCTCTTCGGAAAATCCTGTAATTTATTGATTTTCCGATAATTAGATGAAGTGTATTCGTTTATTGGAGCGCTCGATGCTATAGTAAGCCCCTAAATATATTTATTATTACAATTAGATCATTCTTACACGAATGTTTCAACTTATTATAAAAAAGAAGCCGAATTCGTCGGACCTGGAACTCTGATATACGGAGTTTTCTTGCAGCTGTTTGTGAGAAAACTGTGAATAACTTATTAATTTATTGCACAGCAGTAAATTACTGTTCGCCGGCTACAAGAGGCGATTTCGTGCCCAAAAATGCAGCAACATCGGTAAAGGGAAGGCAAAAGGAGGGCACAGACGTCGGTCCCGTGCAGTACCGTCCGGTCATCGGGGTGCGAGGCCGTATCTCGTACTCGAGGACAAAAGAAACTGGCTGACGCGGCATAGCCGGACGCGGCATAAGACACGGGTTTACTTTGTTTATCGAAAACCGTGAATGGGTAGCTGTAAAATTTTTTTAGCACGGAAACGAAGATGCATAAAAAGACCTGGAAAGAGGTGTTGAACCTTATCTCCCTCGAGCTCACCTACCAGGAGTACAATACGTGGATCAACCAGATCCAGTATGAATCCTCCAATGAAAAACAGATCACCCTGTCAGTAGCGTCCAAACTTGTAAAAGACATCGTCACCGAACGTTATTTGAAGATAATCACAGACAAGACAAAAGAGTTGTGCGGCAAGAACGTCAAGATCATTCTTGAGGTTAAACCGACGACCAACAGGAGTAAGGTAAAAAGCACGCAAAACCCGGCAAAGAGCACCGACTCGGACCCCCGTCATACCATGTTCAATGCAAAATACATCTTCGAAAAGTTTGTGGTCGGCGATTCCAACGACCTCGCTGCAGCCGCCGCAAAAAAGATCGCCGAATATCCGGGTAAATACTGGAATCCCTTCTTCGTATACGGCGGCGTCGGGCTCGGTAAGACCCATCTTCTCCATGCAATAGGGCATACGGTCATCGACAAATACCCCGAGAAAAAGATACTCTACATCACCGGCGAGAGCTTCATGAACGATTATATCACCTCCATACAGAAAGGCACTATGAACAGCTTTCGCCTCAAGTACCGAAACGCGGATCTGCTCCTTATCGACGACGTCCACTCCATTCAGGGGAAGGAGGGAACGATGGAGGAGCTGTTCCACACGTTCAATACGGTATATGCGGCAAAGAAGCAGATGGTATTTACCTCTGACCGTCCTCCCAAGGAGCTGAAAAAGCTGGAGGACAGGCTCCGCAGCAGATTCGAGTGGGGACTCACCGCGGATATTCAACCGCCGAATTTCGAAATGAGGGAGTCCATTCTGCGGGAGAAGGTTCAGGAGGAATCGTATGAAGTACAGGACAATGTCATCCGCTATATCGCGGAAAATTTTTCCTGGAACATCCGGGAGCTCGAATCCGCCCTGTATAAACTGTTCGCATACCATGATCTCGTAAACGAGGAGATAACCATAGAGCTCGCCAAACGTGCGCTGAAGGACATGATATCCGTTAGAAGCGTCGATGACATCTCGATAGACCTGATACAGAAAAAAGTCGCCAACTTCTACAATATCAGCTATTCGGACATGAAGAGCAAGAAACGCTCGAAGAACATCGCGCTTCCGCGGCAGATCGCCATGTTCATCTCTCGCCAGCTGACGGAGTTCTCGACCACCGAGATAGGCAACGAGTTCGGGGGTAAAGACCATTCAACCGTAATACATGCCATATCGAGAATCGGAAAGAAATACGAGGAGGAGGAATCGTTCAGAACCAAGATGGAACGGCTTATCAGCGAGATAAAGGAGAACCATTAAATTCCTGGTAACTTGTGAATACCATGTGCTTTGAAAGGGTCGCGCTGTTGATATGCTGTAGACTGTACCGCCCGAAATCAACAGGAAAAAGACGGTACCGAGGACACATGTGAATAACGTTTCTTTTATCCACAGCATTGTGATTCCTTTAAGATACTATATATAAAGCAATTAAATGAGTAATGCACAGATTCGACAGTACTTCTACTACTACTGTTTAAAATTTAATATAATAAGGACAGAAGAATGAACATCTCAATACCGAAACAGAAACTGCTGAAGTATCTCTCATATACCGATACGATCGCAAGTTCCAAATCCACGGTACCGGTGCTCTCAAACGTCCTGATAGACGTGTCACAAGACGCGATATGCTTCTGTTCATCGAATCTCGAGACCGGAATAAAGATTCAGGACAAGGTTGCCTCGAAAGAGGACGGTGCGGTTGCGGTAAACGGAAGAAAGCTCTTGAGTATCATACGGGAGCTTCCGGAGGAAGATGTCGTTTTCGTATCCGACGAGAACAACAGGCTGACGATACGGAGCTCGAGCAAGGACATCAATGCGGAGTTTACAATAGCCGGTCTGCCGAAGGACGACTTTCCCGATATAAATACGCAGCCGGAAGAGGAATATGTCGTCCTGAACCCGAAGGTCTTCAAGGAGATGATCAGAAAGGTCATATTCTCGGTTTCGAACGATGAAAACAAGTACTCGCTGACAGGGGTCTTTCTCGAAAAGAATAACGGCGATTTGAGCAT
The DNA here is from genome assembly GCA_016934265.1 of Spirochaetota bacterium. Taxonomy (GTDB): domain Bacteria; phylum Spirochaetota; class B62-G9; order B62-G9; family DRHN01; genus JAFGTF01. Next base: position 7,425 of record JAFGTF010000001.1, on the reverse strand, counting down.
GGTGGGGACCGACGGAAAAAGGCTCAGTCTCGTATCGAAGAAACAGAAGGAGCTGGGCATTTCAAAGGAGGATTTCTTCGTACCGTATGACGGTGTGATCATACCGAGAATAGTGCTCATCGAAGTCGCCAAGTACCAGTTCGAGGATGAGATGCTGTATATGGGATTCAGCAAAAATCAGATTTTCTTCAAATACGACAACATAAACCTCGTATCGAATCTCATAGAGGGAAAGTTTCCGGATTACAAGAAGATAATTCCTACAGACAGGGAGCGGTTCTTCACAGCAAAGAGGTCTCTTTTGTATAGTGCAATAAAGAGGGTTTCGATTCTCGTCGAGGAGAGTTATAATCAGATACGTTTGAAGCTCACGAAGGAAAGACTGTCCGTCTCGTCTCAGAACCCAGCGCTCGGCGGAGCGATAGAGGATATCCCGGTCGTTTACGGCGACGAGGATATCGAAATAGCGGTGAACTATATATACCTCAGTGACTGTCTCAAGGAGATAGGCTCGGATACGGTGAAGATCGATTTCGAGGATTCCGAACGAGTGCTCACCGTGCAGGGTGAAGCCGAAGTGGGATATACGAACCTCATCATGCCGATGAAGGGCGGCACATAGTCATCTCTGTAGGAAATGAATCCGGCGACAGGGCAGCCCGCTTGCGTTTAGAGTCTATAACGCTCTCCGATTTCAGGAACTATAAAAGAAGCGATATACGCTTTTCCGGGGGGCGTAATCTCCTTCTCGGTAAAAACGGTGCCGGAAAATCGAACCTTTTGGAAGCGGTATACGTTCTGTCGACATCGAAGTCTTTCAGGCAGGCGAAAGACAGCAAGCTCGTACGATGGGACACGGACGGATTTATGGTGCGGGGAGTATTCTCTTCCACACGGGGAAAATACACGGTGGAGGTCGCCTGCGGGAGAGAGGGAAAAAAGCTTTTTGTGAACGGGACTCCCGAGGAGCGTGTTTCCAACGTGATCGGGTATGTGTACTGCGTGATCTTCTATTTCGACGACATACTCCTCGTAAAAGGGCCGCCGGCCTCAAAGAGGAGCTTTCTCGACCTTGTGCTGTCGACGACCGATCCTCTCTATTTCGATAATTTAAGACGGTATCTCTCGGTAGTACGCCATAAAGCAAAGTACCTCAAGGATTCGACAACGGTCGATCGTAATCTCCTGCTATCGCTGAATGAACAGCTCGTCCAGTTTGGTGGATATCTTGTGGATAAACGGTCTGAGCTCGTGCTGTTTATCAACCGGTACATTCAGGAAGCGGCCAAAAAGGTATACCCGGGCGGGCCTTTTCTGGAATTGAAATACCATACGAACATAGCTGGTGAAGGTAAAATAGCCGGGGGAGCGAGCACTGTCGACCTGTTCGTCCACGCGCTCGAGAGGTGCGGCAGACAGGAGATAATAACCGCGCAGTGTATTGCAGGTCCGCATAGGGATGATATTTCGTTCATGGACGAGAATCACGACGTTCGGCATTTCGGTTCGATAGGAGAGGCAAGGCTCGCCGCAATACTGTTAAAGCTCGGACAGGCGTCGTTTTATACGAATTCGAGAGGCGTCGTCCCTATTCTTCTCATGGACGATATCATGCTGGAGCTCGATATGCGGAACACTGAACGGGTGATAAGACTCGTGGATCCTCAGAGCCAAACGCTGATAACCACCACGGAGAAAAGCAAGTTGCCTGAAATTTTTCAGTATGATTCGGTGTTTACGATTATAGACGGGAGGGTGAATTGAAACGGGAGAAACGGGTATTTTCCATACGGGAGGTACTCGAATCATGGCTTAGTAACAACAGAACGATCGCATACAGGATAAAGACCGAACAGGCGGTACTGTTCTGGGACAGGATCACGGATGAATATGTCTCAGCCCATTCCGCTGCGGTGAGCATTAAGGAGGGAACTCTTGTCGTAAATACGGACTCTTCAGCGCTTGCAAACGAGCTTGCATTGAGAGAGGACTCTCTGAAAGAGGAGATGAACAGGAGGCTGGACGGTCCTGTCGTGAAAAAGATCGTTTTCAGGTGCGGTTTCGTAAAGCAGAAGGACGATACAGCGTCAATGAATGAAAAATCTGCAAAAAGACCGGGCATTGCTGACATGAAACGGGTCGATCGAACGGTCGAAGATATTCGAGGGCAGGAGCTGAAAAACGAGCTCAAGAAACTTTTTATCTCGTCGCTTAAGTGGGGAAGAAAAGACGATTTTTGATCCCATCAGGGGCGGAAAATCGGATACCATCCGGTGAATACTATTTGATTTTGAGAACGACGAGAAGATTGTTATATTAGTTGATAAAGGGGTATGAACAGCAGTCGAAGACCTCCGGTCTTATGGACCTCCGGTCGAAGATCGGGGATCTTGAAGACCTTCGGTCTTTTGGACATCCTGTCTAGAAAACAGAATGTCTTATGGAAAACGTACGATACAATACAGCTGGACTAATGTGGGAGTGTATGTATGGACAGTTACAGTGCCGAGAGCATACAAGTACTCGATGGCATCGATCATGTGCGCAAAAGACCGAGTATGTATATCGGGTCTACAGGTCCTGAGGGGCTGCACCACCTCGTGTACGAGGTGATAGACAACTCGATCGACGAAGCACTCGCCGGACACTGCAGCGATATTTCAGTCGTGATAAGACCGGGCGACATCATGGAGGTGTGCGACAACGGTAGAGGAATCCCTACGGAAGAACATCCAGACGAGAAGGTCTCGGCTTTGGAAATAGTAATGACAAAGCTGAACGCAGGCGGGAAGTTCGATCACAAGTCTTATAAGATATCGGGCGGTCTGCACGGTGTCGGTGTGTCCGTGGTGAACGCGCTGTCGGAGTGGCTCGAAGCCAAGGTCTGCAGAAACGGAAAGATGTACGTACAGAAATACAAAACAGGCGTACCCGAGGAGGAGGTTAAAGTCGAGGGAGAGTGCGAGAAGAGCGGTACCAAGATAAGCTTCCTGCCGGATAAGAAAATATTCAAGGAGATATCCTTCAACTTCGATACGCTGTCAAAACGACTTCGTGAGCTCGCATTCCTGAATAAAGGCGTTAATATAGGGATAAAAGACATTAGAAATAAAGACAACATTAAATCACATAAGTTTAAGTTCGAGGGTGGAATCGTCTCTTTCGTAAAGTATATCAACCAGGCGAAGACCGCGCTCAACAAGGAACCGATCTATTTCGAGGAGAAGAGAGAGGATTTCGAGGCGGAGATCGCAATCGAATACAACGAGGGATATACGGAGAACCTCTTCGCCTTTGTGAACAACATCAACACGGTGGAGGGGGGGACGCACCTTATCGGGTTCAAATCCGGTCTCACGAGAACGGCAAACGACTTCATCAAGAGAAACCCGAGCGTAAAGAACAAGATGACCCTGACCGGCGATGACGTCAGGGAGGGGCTTACTGCGGTCATCAGCGCAAAGATCCAGAATCCGCAATTCGAGGGGCAGACAAAGGCGAAGCTCGGAAACAGCGAGGTGAAGGGTATCATCGAGTCCCTCGTATTCGACAGGCTTTCGGATTACTTCGACCGGAATCCGAATATCGGCAAGCGGATCATCGATAAATGCATGCAATCGGCAAAGGCCCGCGAGGCCGCAAGAAAGGCCCGTGAGCTCACAAGAAGAAGAAACGCGCTCGAGAACGATTCTCTTCCTGGGAAGCTTGCGGACTGTTCGATAAAAGAACCGGACAAGTGCGAGCTCTACATCGTGGAGGGCGATTCAGCGGGAGGAAGCGCGAAACAGGGCAGGGACCGCTCGTTTCAGGCGATACTGCCGCTATGGGGAAAGATGCTGAATGTGGAGAAAACGAGACTGGACAAGGTACTGAGCAACGATAAGCTGCAGCCGATAATCAGCTCTCTCGGCACGGGAATAGGCGAATCGTTCGATATCTCCAAGCTCCGCTACGGTAAGATCATCATCATGGCAGATGCGGACGTCGACGGCTCTCACATACGAACGCTTTTGCTCACCTTCTTCTTCCGCTATATGAAACAGCTTACAGAGAAAGGCCACATATACATCGCATGCGCGCCGCTGTACAAGATAACGAAACAGAACAAGGAACACTACGCATACTCCGATGAAGAAAAGGAGAAAGTGCTGGAACGGATCGGCAGCAGGGGGACATCCATACAACGATACAAGGGGCTGGGGGAGATGAACCCGGGACAGCTGTGGGAAACCACGATGAACCCCGAAAAAAGAACACTGATACAGATAACGTCGGAAGACGCGGTTGAGGCGGACGAGGTTTTCTCCACACTCATGGGAGACGCGGTAGCGCCGAGAAGGAAGTTCATAGAAAAGTATGCGAATACGGTGAAGAATATCGATGCGTGATCGATCATGCATGATGTCTTTTGTAAAAACAGTCGACCTGAGTGTAAGTAGATTATTCATTTGTGAGTCATCCGGACCGGGGAGGGGACCGGAAAACTGCACACGTCTGTCCCTTGAAGGAACTTCTCCCCCCTGACGCAACATTTTCTTACCGCTTTTTAGTACGCGATAGCGAATGACAAGGAGTACTCAATTGGCTCAGAAAGAAACGATAGTCAAGACCTTCATCGAAGACGAGATGAAAACGAGCTACATAACCTACGCAATGAGCGTAATAGTAAGCAGGGCTCTTCCCGATGTGCGGGATGGTCTGAAACCTGTACACAGAAGAATCTTATACGATATGAGCGAGCTCGGACTGACGCATGACAAGCCGTTCAAGAAGAGCGCGAGGATCGTCGGCGACGTGCTCGGGAAGTATCATCCGCACGGCGATCAGGCGGTTTACAACTCTCTTGTGCGGATGGCCCAGGACTTTTCCATGCGGCATCCCCTCATAGATGGGCAGGGGAACTTCGGCTCGATAGACGGAGACGATCCCGCGGCTATGCGATACACGGAAGTGAGACTGGTTGAGATCGCTGAAGCGATGCTCGCGGACATTGAAAAGGGCACGGTGGAATGGGTACCGAACTTCGATGACAGTCTTTCGGAGCCTTCGGTTCTTCCGTCGGCTATTCCGAATCTCCTCGTCAACGGGTCGAGCGGGATCGCCGTAGGTATGGCGACGAACATACCGCCGCACAACCTGCGTGAGACGGTAAAGGCGGTGATATCGGTCATAGAGAACCCGGAGATCACAATAGAGGAGCTCATGAGGATCGTTCCCGGGCCGGACTTTCCCACCGGAGGGCTCATAATAGGAAGGTCCGGGATAAAGGATGCCTATAAAACGGGAAACGGCTCGATAAAGGTTCGGGCAAAGGTGAGCATCGAGAGCATGAAGGGGGGGAAGGACGCGCTGGTCGTAAACGAGATCCCCTACATGGTCAACAAGACGAAGCTGATACAGGACATCGCCCGGTACAGCAAGGAAAAAAGGGTGGACGGGATCACGGACCTGAGGGACGAATCGGACAGGGACGGAATCAGGGTGGTGATAGAGCTGAAGAGAGGAATAAACCCGAGGGTCATCATGAACCAGCTTTTCAAGGTCACCCCGCTGGAAGCCACGTTCGGCATCAACCTCCTCGCGCTCGACCGGCTCAAACCCCGCGTAATGAACCTCAAGGATATTATATCGTGCTATATCGCACACCGGGAGGAGGTGGTTGAGCGGAGGACCAGGTTCGATCTCGACAAGGCGGAGAAACGGGCCCACATACTCGAGGGATTCCTGAAAGCCTTGGACCATATCGACGAGATCATCAAGGTGATACGGGCCTCTCAGACGCCTGCCGAAGCGGCCGAAAGGCTCATGGAGAGGTTCCAGTTTTCAAAGCTTCAGGCGGAGGCGATCCTCGAGATGAGGCTCGCACGGCTCACAGGGCTCGAGCGCGAGAAGATCCAGAAGGAGTACGACGAGCTCAGAAAGCTCATCGCCCAGCTGAAGGAGATACTGAAGAGTAAGAAAAACATCCTGCAGCAGGTGAAACTAGAGCTCGAAGCGGTATCGAGAAAGTTCGGGAACGAGCGAAGGACGATCATCATAGCAAAAGAGGAAGAGGTCGACCTGAAGGAGCTCATCCTCGAGGAGGATGTGGTAGTAACGATTTCACACAACGGCTTTATCAAACGTACCCCGATTACGGCTTTCAAGCACCAGGCGAGGGGCGGCGTCGGGGTCAACACGTCGTCATTGAAAGAGAACGACTTCATAGAGCAGATGTTTATCGCCTCGACTCACGATACGCTCCTGTTTATCACCAACAGGGGAAAGGCGTACTCACAGATGGTACACGAGATCATGAACGCGGGAAGAACCGCCAAGGGGCAGAGCATTAAGATGCTGCTCTCACTTGGAGAGGACGAAACGATCGCAGCCTCCGTGGCGCTTCGCGGAGATAAGAAAGAAAAAAATATACTCTTCATCACCGAGAAAGGGTATATCAAGAAGACGAAACTGGCGGACTTTCAGAACGTGAGAAAGTCGGGTATCATCGCGATCAACCTTTCGGAGAACGATACGGTCATCGACGCGATAATCACGGACGGAACCCACGAGATAGTCATCGCGACTGCAATGGGGTACGCGCTCCGGCTTAGGGAGCGTACGGTCAGGGATATGGGAAGAAGCGCGAGAGGGGTGACAGGCATCAAGCTGCGGGAAAACGATTATATATGCGGCGTTACCAAGGTACTGACAAGTGAAGACCTCCTGGTCGTTACAGAGAAGGGATACGGAAAACGTATCACCTACGACAACTTCACCGTGCACGGACGGGGAACGAGAGGACAGATATATATTAAGACGAATGATAAGACCGGCAAGGTGGTCGGTGTGCTTTCAATATCCAAGGGAGATGCATTCGTCATCATCACGGAGCGTGGAATGGTCATACGCTCCAAGGTTCGGACCGTTTCGGTTCTCGGAAAGAACGCAGGTGGTGTAAAACTCGTCAATATCAAGGAACCGGACGGCGTCGCGGCAGTCGCGCGCATCGTGCAGGAATAAGGCGTCGATGCCCGGGTATGGATGTACGAGGCTTTTAATAGTCGACGGTCTTACTACACGGATCATCCGGCCGGCCTCGTACGGATCGCGTACCGGCAGAGTATAGCCGCGATAAGGGGAATGGAAGCCTCTCGGGAACAGAACCCGAAATACCGTTGACAATGGCATCGTGCCGGGCTATCTTAAAATACGAAAAAAGGAGAGATGGCTGAGTGGTCGAAAGCGGCGGTCTTGAAAACCGTTGTCCCTCCCGGGACCGGGGGTTCGAATCCCTCTCTCTCCGATGGAGTATACGGTTTACAAATGAACCGTACGTATGATATACTGAATCGGAAAAGGAGAGGTGCGAGAGCGGCCGAATCGGGCTCCCTGCTAAGGAGTTGTGCCTATTACTGGCACCGTGGGTTCGAATCCCACCCTCTC
>JAFGTF010000016.1 GCA_016934265.1 Spirochaetota bacterium | reverse complement strand
GGAGATGACGCAGTCATCTCCAAAAATGCCGCCTCCGGCATCGTTTCTGGAGTCTACGGCGATAGCATCGACGAAAAAGAAACAAGAGGTGGAGATGACGCAGTCATCTCCAAAAATGCCGCCTCCGGCGGCATTTCCATTTCGACCTCGCATAAGCTTTCCTTATACAGGACGTGGTTCGAGGAAGAGATCCTCCGGTCGGACATCACGGTGCTGACCGGCGAGACGGATATGGACACGATACCGTCCGGTTCAGCGCCGCTCGGTCTGGCTTCGGCGGGTTTTGAACGCGCACTCGAACCGTATGAAAAAAGACTCGGACCCAACCTCGTGCTGCAAGCGATGAACGGGGTTACACGGAGGCTTTCTGAGAAGATATCGTACGAAAAACGGTACGAGATGCTCTACGGTACCACGCAGGGGGTAAAAAGCCACGGCGCACGAGAGGACGTGGAAAGCGTTATGAGCCTTATCGATCGAATGCTCGAAGCGGCGGGCTGTGGGAGCCGGGAAAACGGCAATACGTATAGGCGTTAAGTTTGAAATACAGGTTTCCGATATAATTGAGTGAACCTCTATATCATCCCAAGGACCGTTAGATGCAGGAAGACAGGATCGCCCATTACAGAGAAACGCAGATCAAGACCGCATCTCAGGGCAAGCTCGTCGTCATTCTCTACGACGGGTTGTTGAGGTTTTTAGACCTCGCCTTAGAGAATCTCCCGAAGAAGAAGTACGATCTCGTAAACAACAACATCATCAGGGCGCAGGACATTCTTTCCGAGCTCTCCATGTCGCTCAACATGGAGGCCGGCGACATATCCCAGAGGCTTCTCAGTATCTACTCTTTTCTCAATATGAAGCTCATCGAGGGAAACGTACAGAAGAGCGAAGATCAGATTCGCTTCGTTCGCAGGATGGTTTCGGAGCTCAGGGAGTCGTGGAACAAGATCGCGAAGAAGAGCTCCATCACTCCCATCGAAGAGATGAAGAAGGGCGGTATAGATGTTGCTGGATAGAAAACAGGAAGTCGTGGGAACACTCGAAGCGATCAAGAAGACGTACCTCAAGCTCGTCGTGCTGAAACAGCTTCAGGAGGAAGCCTGCGACTCGGGCGAGTACCGCTCGCTCCACGAGCTCTCGTGCGACGAGCGTGTCCTTGTCGATGATATCAACACCAGCATGAAACACGTCGTTCCGGACCTCGTATGGATGAAAACGGAGGACGACGTGAGGGAGCTTCTCTTCGAGATCGACGAGCTTCAGAAGTCGGTCATAAAGAAAAGCCTCTCGCAGCAGAAAGACCTCTGCCGGCGGATCGATGACACGAAAAGAAGGCTCGACGGTCTCGGCCGGCTTCCTCACGCAGAAGGCGCCTCGCTTCCCCGGATCGTAAATATCAGGGCCTGAAGCGTTTCTTGATTCATGTATTCATACGTTCCAAAGACCGTTTTAAAAAAATATACCGCCTTGCCAATTCATCGACCCGCCTGTATTATTATCCTGATGGAGAATTGTCATGGATAACCACCTGTACATAATCGACGGACACGGCCTCGTGTATCGCGCCTATTACGCATTTATACGCAGGCCGCTCGTGACGACGAGCGGGGAGAACACCCAGGCGGTGTTCGGCTTCATGCGGATGGTCATGAAGCTTGTAAACGAACACCATCCCTCCTACCTTGTGTGCGTGTTCGATTCGAAGCAGCCGACCTTCCGCCACGAGCTGTACCCCGACTACAAGGCGAAACGTTTGAAAGCCCCTGAGGACCTCGTCTCCCAGGTCGAGACGATAAAGACGCTCGTCCCGAAATTGGGTATGGCGTCCGTGGAGGCGCCCGGCTATGAGGCGGACGATCTCATCGGTACCATTATTAAAAAAGCGCGTGCGGCGGGGATGAGTTGCACGATCGTATCGAGCGATAAGGACCTGCTCCAGCTGGTGTGCGAGGAAGTGGAGGTCCATGCGAGCAAAAAGGGAATTTCGGAAACCGAGATCTTCAATGAGAAGAAGGTTCGGGATCTATGGGGCGTGCCGCCGGGCCGTATGACGGATCTTCTTGCGCTGATGGGAGACCAGTCGGATAACATACCCGGTGTACGGGGTATCGGGCAGAAGAAGGCGGTAAAGCTTATCGAAGAGTTCGGCGGTCTCGACTCGCTCTACTCGGCTCTTCCACGCGTTTCCGACGAGCGGACCAGGAGTTTGCTGCAGGAGGGGAAAGAAAGCGCGTTTTTGAGTAAAAAACTCGTCACGATTCGGGGGGATGCGCCGATCGACTTCTCGCTCGCCGATTTCGGCCTGGCTGCGTTTCCGAAACAGGAGGGAATAAAGCTGCTCGCCGAAAAGGAGCTTTATACGATCGTCGAGGAGCTCGGAGGAGAAAAAAGGAGGCCTCCTGCACCCGAGGGGCAAAAAAGAGGAGAGTACCGCATCCTAACGGGCGGCGAAGAGTTCGAGTCGCTTAAAAGGAGGATGAGACAAAAGGGACTGATCTCCATAGACACGGAAACGACCGGCCTTGATCCGATCGACGCGGCTGTTATCGGCGTCTCCGTATCAATCGAGGAGGGGGAGGGATACTATTTTCCGATCGCTGCGTCGAAGAGCGAGGAGAGTGCCGCATTGGGGGAGGAGTTTTTAAAGTCTTCTCTCAAAACGATTGTCGAGGACGAGAGTGTTCGGAAAGTGGGTCAGAACCTGAAGTTCGACCTCGTCGCGCTTTTGAAGTACGGTTTGCGGATGAGAAACGTATGGGGGGACACCATGGTGGCCGCATACCTGCTCGACCCGGGGCGGCAGCGGTACGGCCTCGACGACATGGCGAAGGAGCTGCTCGGGTATGAAACGATCAGGTACGAGGACATCGTCAAGGAGAAAGGACGGACGCTTCAGGACTACCCGCTTTCGGATGTCTCCCGATACGCCTGCGAGGACTCGGATATCACGCTGAGGCTTCACAACCGCCTGGAGGAGGAGCTGAAGAAGAACAGGCTTCTTTCCCTCTACAGAGATGTCGAGGTGCCGCTCGTGAGCGTTTTAGGAAAGATGGAGTATGCGGGGGTGAAAGTCGACCCGGAATATCTCGGCAGGATGAGTAAGGAGTTCGGGAAAGAGATCGGCGAGATAGAGAACAGGATATTCGAGATCGCGGGTGGGCCGTTCAACGTAAGATCGACGAAGCAGCTGCAGAAGGTTCTCTTCGACAATCTCGGACTGCCCGTGATCAAGAGAACGAAGATGGGGATTTCGACGGACGAATCGGTGCTCGAGGCGCTTTCCGGCTCCTACGAAATCGCCCGCTTTTTGCTTCGCCATAGACGGCTTACCAAGCTGAAGTCGACATACGTCGATTCCCTTCCCTCGATGATCAACCCGGCCACCGGTAGGATACATACATCGTTCAACCAGACGGTGACGACGACCGGACGCCTCTCCTCGGCGAGGCCGAACCTGCAGAATATCCCGATCAGGGAGGAGGAGGGAAGGGCCATCAGGCGGGCGTTCGTTCCGGAGGAGGGAAAGCTTCTCGTTTCCGCGGATTACTCGCAGATCGAGCTTCGGATACTCGCCTCGCTCTCGGGCGACGAGGTCATGACCGAGACGTTCAATAACGACGGTGATATACACAACGAGACCGCATCGATACTCTTCGGTATGCAGCCGGGAGGCGTGACCGATTCCCAGCGTCAGACGGCGAAGACGATAAATTTCAGCATCATCTACGGGATGAGCCCGTTCGGGCTGTCGAAACGGCTCGGCATATCGAGGTACGAGGCCGGGGAGTTCATCAGAATGTATTTCAAGAAGTACCGGGGAGTGAGGGATTTCTTCGACGAAACGGTAAAAAAGGCAAAGGCCGACGGGTACGTCACGACCGTGCTCGGCAGGATCAGGCCTGTCGAGCAGATCCGATCTCAGAATAAAAACCTGTTCGAAGCGGCGAAACGGATCGCAATCAATACCCCGATCCAGGGAACGGCCGCGGATCTCATCAAGAAGGCGATGGTCGATATAGACAGAGAGATCACCGAACGGTCGCTTGAAAGCAGGATGCTGATTCAGGTTCACGACGAGCTTTTGTTAGAAGTACCAGAGAAAGAGGAGGAGGAGCTGAAAAGTCTCGTGAAACGTTGTATGGAGAATGCCATGCATTTCGAGATCCCGCTTAAGGTCAATATCGCTTCCGGCAGGAATTGGGAGGAGGCTCACTAGGTGGTCGTGGGAATAACAGGAGGGTACTGTTGCGGAAAGAGCGCCGCCCGTGCGCTGTTCGAACAGGAAGGGTATATCGGGATAGATGTCGACCGTATTGGGCATGAGGTGCTGCAGGAGAAGAAGGACGAGGTGGTCGAAGTCTTCGGCGAGGGGGTGCTCTCCGGCGGACGCATCGAAAGACGCACGCTCGGTCGAATCGTGTTCGCCGATGCCCAAAAGAGAAGAAGGCTCGAGGAAATTCTCCATCCCCCAATGATCGAACGCGTCAGGCGGGCGCTCGACGGCTGCCGGAACGCGGTGATAGACGCGGCCCTCCTGATCGAGATGGATCTTTCCTCCTTCTGCGATTTCGTGATCGGCATACTGGTGGACGACGAAGTAGCGATACTGCGGGGGATGGAGCGTGACGGGCTGTCGAGGGATGAAACGCTACGGAGGATACTTTCACAGATCCCTTTAAAGGAGAAATTATTTTGTGTCGATAAGGTTATTGAAAATAATGCGACGGTTCGGGAGTTCCGAAGGAGGGTGAGAGAAACGATATCGGTTCTCGCTAAAAAGGAATGAAATATGGAAGATGATAAGAAGAGGACGAAAGAATACTACCAGGTGAACCTCGATACCGG
>JAFGTF010000156.1 GCA_016934265.1 Spirochaetota bacterium | reverse complement strand
CGCGCCGGGGGAAGCTCGCCCAGCATTCGGTGATGTCACCGAGGATCGATAAAGAACGCTGCACTGCATGCGGCACCTGTATCAAGTGGTGTCCCAAAGACGCCGTCTCGCTCGTCGAAAAAAAGGCGGATATCGACGGCGCGCGCTGTATCGGGTGCGGGGAGTGTCTTGCGGTCTGCAGGGAGGGCGCGGTGATGTTCGATTGGGGCAGGGAGAGCAGGGTGCTGCAGGAGATGATGGCGGAGTACGTGAAGGGGGTTTCGACCCTCCTTGAGGGAAGGATTTTTTTCTTCAACTTCCTCTTGGACATCACGAAGAACTGCGACTGCATGAACGGAGGGCCGAGAGTCTCGAACGATATCGGTATCGCCGCGTCAGCCGATATTGTTGCGGTCGAGAAGGCGTCCTATGACATCTTTCATCGGGAAAACAAAAAACCGATCCAGGCGCTTACCTACCCACGTGTCAATCCGCTTTTACAGGTGGAGCACGCGGCACATCTCGGCCTGGGTTTCCTGGAGTATGAGCTCGTCTCGTTGTAATGCCGGAAACTATGCCTTCGGAAGACGCATTCGTCCGCTCATATGGAAACCTGTTGACAAATGCAGGGGCGCTCAATACACTGTATGGAAAATACGGCCAAGGAAGGATGTAACTTGATTTCAGCAAATGATTTGAGAAAGGGAATGATAATTAAGGTCAGCGGAGAGCTTTTAAGCGTCTTCGAATACCAGTGGTCCAAGCCGGGTAAGGGCGGTGCATTCGTCAAGACCCGTCTCAAGAACATCAAGAAAAATACCATGATAGAGAAGACCTTCAGAGCCAACGAAAGGGTCGAGAATATCTATATAGATAAGCGGCGGATGCAGTATCTGTATTCCGACGGTGCATCTTTCGTGTTCATGGACTTAGAGACCTACGAGCAGGAAGAGATCTCGGGAGATCTCATTAATGAGGAAAGTAAGTTCCTCAAAGAGGGGCAGGAAGTGGACATTGAGAGCTACGAAGGCGAGATCATAGGACTCGAGCTTCCCACTTTCGTAGAACTTTCGGTGGCGCATACGGAGCCGGGGCTGCGTGGGGATACCGCTACGACGACATTTAAACCGTGTACCCTCGAGACGGGTGCCGTAGTGCATGTGCCGCTCTTCATAAACGAGGGGGATAGGGTAAAGATAGATACCCGAACGGGCGAATACACGGAACGGGTATAAACAACCGCTTTACGGGCGGGACGCGTATACAAGATCACCGGACGGTGCATTGGGAAAGAAGAGAGAGTATAATAAGAAACGGGGTCTGAAGGCGTTTCGGAAACGGCAGTGGGTGCAGTCGATATCTTATCTGGAAAAGGCGCTGACGGAAAGAAACGACCCCCAGGTCCTTCTCTTTTTAGGGTACGCTTCTCTTTTCAGTGACGACCTCGACGGCGCCCGAAGATACTTCAGGGGAGGGCTCGAAGTCTCGGATAACAATCTCGAGCTCCTTAAAGGGCTCGCATATGTGTATGTGAAAGACGAGCGGGTGGAGGACGCGATAAACCTCTGGGGCGAAGTGCTGGAAAAAAGACCCGGTGACAGGCAGTCGCAGAGGGCGCTTGAGAGACTTCGAGGTGCAAAAGACCTCAAACTGTTCGCCGAAAATGCCAAGCCCCGTGATTTCTTCTCGCCGCAGCTGCCGATATTCATCAAACTCCGTCCATACCTGCTCGGCCTCTGCATCACTCTCGGTATTGCGATCGTCGGAGTGGTATTCTATACGACACCGCTCTCAAAGAAGGTCCTGTCCAGGTTTTATCCCCGGATAGTCGAGCTCGAAGAGGTAGGTTTTCCGGAAGGGCCGGTAACCGGCGAGGAAGAAGGTACGCTCTACTCCTTTTCGGAGGAGGAGATATCGAGGGCGTTCGTTCAGGTCAAGAAACACATATACAAGGGCAGGACCAACAGTGCGATAATGCTGCTCAATAGGATTATGAATTCGAATGCGTCTCCCCTCGTAAAGGAGCGGTTCGAGATCCTGTACGAGTTCATCGATCCGCCCGATCCTCTCGCAATAGATTATAACCCTCATTATCACGAGATCATCAGGGAACCGGAGATTTTCAAAGGGGTATGGGTTTTGTGGAAGGGGAGAGTGGCAAATCTCGACAAGGGCGGGGATTCGGCTCATTTCGATCTACTCGTCAATTATGAGGGGCAGGACACGATCGAAGGGATCGCGCATGTCGATATCGACGGAGTATACCGTATCCAAAACCGCCAGTCCGTCGAGGTGTTCGGATACTATACCGGCTATGATTCGGATACCGGTAAGCTTCTCATACACGGAATGCTGTTGAGAGACCTCGGACTGTAGCAGAACGGAAACGAAATTGTGATGGAGCGTGCCGTATGGAGAAAGCCCAACAGACAAGACGCTCCGCCAAACTTAAGGGGGAACTTCTCGATCGACTCGCGAGGATCGAGGGACAGATACGCGGAATCAGTCGCATGGTCGACGAGGACGTCTACTGCGACGATATTCTAAACCAGATAACCGCGGTGCATTCCGCGCTGTCTTCGGCACGAAACCTCCTTTTGGAGAATCATATCAAGCACTGCGTGAGAGAGAGCATCGAGCGCCGGGAATATGAGATAATCGACGAGCTTATGGGGACTTTGAAGAGGATGATCCGGTAGCGGCATCTTTCAAATTTATCTCCAGATTCCACCTGAGATGGCGGAGTACGGCCTGTGCGATGTTGGTAAGATGGTCTCCGATCTTCTCGATGTTGTCCACGAAGTCCATGAAGACGATCCCGGCCAGCATGTCGCACTCCCCGATATTGACCCGCCTGATATGATTCTCCTTCAGAAGGTCGTGCATGTTGTTTAAAAGTTTTTCGTCTTCCAGTGCCGCTCTCGCCGGCGCCTCTTCCTCCTCTTTGAGCGCCTCCATCGTTTTCCTGAACATCGAATCCGCAACCGAATATATTCTTTCCGCCTCGGACAGAGCGGTGCCGGTCAGAGCAAGTTTCTGCTCAGTTCGCCGCTGGGCCAGCTCCAGTATGTTGACGGCGTGATCCGATACCCTCTCAACATCGTTTACGGAATGGAGAAGAACCGGGATCTTCTCCGCTTCCTCGATATCGAGGTTCTTTCGCGAGAGCTCGACGAGATACTGTGTAATCTCTTTCTGCAGAAGATCCACCGCGTCTTCGCATTCAGTAACCCGCGGCCCGAGGCTGAGGTCCCGTTTGAGGAAGCAGTGGTAGGCGCTCTGTACCGTCTCGCAGGCGATCTCCATCATCCGCAGTATCTCCTTGATTGCCTGCTTGATGGCTAAAGGAGGGGTGTCGAGCAGGTGTTTTTCCAGGTAGATCGGAGCCATATCTATGGATCCCGGTCTGACTCGTGCCAGTTTAACGGTGAGCTTCTCCAACACGGAGATGAGCGGCAGAAAGACGAACAGCGAATTCACGATATTGAAAACGCTGTGTGAAAGGGCGATATGGAGCATGACGTTGTTCCGTGTTACCGGTCCCGGGATGAGCATCTGGATGAATCGACCGTAGATACCGGTGACCACCGGGATGATCATGTAGCATACGCCGAGAACGTTGAGCAGGGCATGGGCGTGCGCGGCCCTCCGAGCTGAGATATTGGTGCCGATTGCCGACAGCTCCGCGGTTACCGTTGTTCCTATATTGTCGCCGAGAATTATCGGGATGGTAGTCTGAAAGTCTATGAGGCCGGAGAAAGCCATGATCTGCAAGAGCGCTATCGTCGCGGAGGAGCTCTGAAAGATAACGGTCATGCCGATGCCGAGCAGTATTCCGAGAATCGGATAGTTACTGAACGTGACGAGTATGTGTTTCAAGGCCTCGCTGTCCTTCAGCGGGAGGAAGGTATCTTTAATGAAACCGAGCCCCGTGAAGAGAAGGCCGAATCCCAGTATGAAACGTCCCCACATCTTCGTCTTGTTGGACTTGCCGATAAGGGTTATCAGAAACCCGAGTCCTATCGCGGGAAGCGCGTAGTTCGTTATCTTGAAGAGGGCGAAAAACGAGATGAGCCACGCGGTCAGCGTTGTCCCGATGTTTGCACCGAGAATGATGGAGATTGCCTGTCGTAGGGTGAGAAGGCCCGCGTTCACGAACCCCACGGTCATAACGGTCGTTGCGGAAGAGCTTTGCACGAGGCAGGTCACGAGCGTCCCTATGAGAAGCCCGATAATCGGCTTTTTCGTCAGAATATCGAGCGTCTTCCTCAGTCTCTCTCCGGCGACCTTTTTGAGGCTTTCGGACATCATCTTCATGCCGAACAGAAAAAGCCCCATCCCGCCGATAAATCCGAATAAAAGCTCGCGTGCCATTCAATACTCCACGTTCCGACATAATGATAGATGGACGGCCATCAACGCTTGCCGAAATATTCGCAGTGATGCCTCGTAAGGGGATTTACATGCCGTTTTTGGTTTCTGATACCCGTGGTTTAATAGTATATTTTTTTTCATCGTATATCAATAAGATAACGATTCGTCCGAAAAAATTTGTTTTCGGTTTTTGCGTGACGGACCTGTTTTAAAGCCGCCAGGCATCGACGGAAGCGGGGGAGCGTATCATGCATAGCGAAGAGGCGAAGGTTCGGGAGTTTTTTCGGCATTACGGCATGGACCCGGACACGATAGACATGGACGAATGCACGGCAAGCTTCATCGAGGAGATGGAGGCGGGGCTTGGCGGGAAAAAAAGCTCTCTCCCGATGCTCCCCTCCTACATCGAGGTGGATAAGCCGCTTCCGGAAAACAAACGGGTGGTCGTGCTCGACGCGGGTGGAACGAACTTTCGCGTCGCAGCCGTTCATTTCACGGAGGGGCTCGTGCCGGCGATAGAGAATTTCAAATCGTTCCGGATGCCCGGCTCGGAAGGCGAGATCGGAAAAAAACGATTTTTCGATACTATCGCCGGGTATGTTGACCCTGTAGCCGAGGAGGGCGATACGATAGGATTCTGCTTTTCCTACCCGACGCAGACGCTTCCGAACAAGGACGGTATACTTCTCTATACATCGAAGGAGCTCCTCGCTCCCGAAGTCATCGGAGAGGCGATCGGCGGTAACCTGCTCGACGCGCTCGGCAGAGCGGGTAGCGGGAAGATCGAGCGGGTCGTGCTTCTCAACGATACGGTTGCGACGCTCCTCGCCGGCAGAGCGGTGGGAGCCGCATCGAAACGACGAAGTTATTCGGGCTATATCGGGTTCATTCTCGGTACGGGTTCGAACTGCTCGTATGTCGAGAAGAACCGGAATATTCTGAAAGTAGAAGGACTCGACAGCCGGGGTAGTCAGGTCATAAACGCGGAATCGGGAGCGTTCGGGAGGGCGCCGATGGGAGAGCTGGACAAGAGGTTCGATGCTCACACGAAGGACCCCGGGCTTCAGGTGTTCGAGAAGATGATATCAGGCAGGTATCTCGGAGGACTCGCGGGCGAGGTCGTGCGGGCTGCGGCTAAAGACGGGCTTTTTTCAAATGCCGTGAAGCACCGCCTTCTGTCGCTCGAGGCGCTCGATACGGAGCAGATGAACGAGTATATGCGCTGTCCGACAGGTGAAGAAAATTTCCTCTCAAGCCTTCTTTGCGAGGCGTCCGAAACCGACCGTATAATCCTCTACCATCTTATGGACGTGCTCGTCGAACGGGCCGCGAAGTTCTCGGCGATACATCTCTGTGCGTTCGTGCTGAAGGAGGGGGGGGGTGAAAACCCCTGCCTTCCGGTCTGCATCACGGCCGAGGGTTCCGTATTCTACGGCCTCGTCGATATCAGGGAGCGGATTCTGTCGTATCTCGGAAGATACCTGAAAAAGAAGAGGAAGCGGTACTGCGAGGTCATCGGGATAGAAAACGCGGCCCTCATCGGTGCTGCGGTTGCGGGACTGACCAATTAAAATACAAGAAGAATAGTTGGGGCCTGGGGTTAGGGATTTGAGATTGGGGATCCGGAGTTGTGGTGGGAGAGACAGAGATATAACCGGTTTCAGAATACGTGAGAAAACGCGATTTCAACGTTTCTCCCTATGCCGCGAGTGCTGAATTCTCATTATACTGTTGCCGATATATGGTGCCGAATGGTATTACGGCCGTTTGCTATTTTTTTCATTCAGCTTTCAGCAGATGACTATTGGCTCTTGTCTAAAAGCCGAAAGCTAATGGCTGATAGCCATAGGCTAATAGCCTATACACGTACCCACTCGTTGTACCGTTTTTCCTCCCCTATCATGGTAGATTCACCGTGGCCGGTGTAGACGATTGTTTCATCCGGCAGGCTGTAGAGTCTCGTCTTTATGCTTTCTCTCAGCGTATCGAGGTCGCCGCCCGGAAGGTCTGTTCTGCCGACCGAGTGGTAGAAAAGGGTATCTCCGGAGAATAAAACGGTACCCATACGCAGAGAGATGCTGCCCTCCGTATGGCCCGGTGTGTGGATGATCTCGAGGGTTTCCCGGCCTATGTTCAGAGTATCGCCGTCCGAGAGAAGGAGATCGGGCGCAACGGAGATATAGCGTGCGCCTACCATTGCGGAAAGGTTTTTGTCCGGATTGAACAGCATCTGGGCTTCGGTCTCGAAGCAGGCAAGCCTGGTATCGTATCTCGCTTTCAGGGGGTTGTTTGCGGCGATATGATCGTAATGACCGTGCGTGTTTATTACATACAGAAGGACACGGTCGCCGATACAGGGGTAGAGGAGCTGCGGATCGCCGCCGGGGTCTATGATGATCGCCTCGTCCCCGTTTCTCAGGATGTAACAGTTTGCGGCGAGCAATCCCACCGTCCTGCAGAGTATTTCCATGAAATCCCGTCCTGTCTCAGCGGTCGCTCTTCGGGCGCACGCGTTTCGAATTCGAATCGATGATGAGCGTTACGGGGCCGGCGTTGACGAGCGAAACCTCCATCATTGCACCGAATATTCCTTCCGCCACGAAGACGCCGTAGGATCGAAGTTGTGCGATAAGCAGCTCGTACAGATTCTTTGCGCGGTCGGGTTCGGCTGCGGCACAGAATGAGGGGCGCCTTCCTTTTTTTGTGTCTCCGAGGAGGGTGAACTGGGAAACAACGAGAAGATCGCCGCCCGTGTCGATGAGCGAACGATTCATGTTTCCATTTTCGTCACTGAATATACGAAGGTTGACGCATTTGCCGGCGATGTACCGAACATCCTCCTCCGTGTCCTCTTTAGAGACGCCGACGAAAAGCAGGATTCCGGATCCGATGCTTCCCGTGACACGGCCGTCCACCGTAACCTTTGCGTGTGCTACCCGCTGGATCACTCCTACCATTGTACGATCAGCTCGCTTCAGTCTCCATTCGCTGCTTAGTTTCTTTTATCACTTCCTCGGCTATCTTTCCCGTTATCGGGTCGTAGTGGGAGAAAGACATCTCGAACGTTCCGGTACCGGAGGTGATGGACCGAAGCTCGATGGAGTACTTTAGAAGCTCCGCCTGCGGGACCTTCGCCTTGATGAGCTGGATTCCGCCTCCGACGTTGTCCATTCCCAGGACACGACCGCGCTTCGAATTGAGGTCGCTCATGATATCGCCCGTATATTTGTCGTTTACATAGACGTTGAGGTCCATGACGGGCTCGAGGAGGGTCGGTTTCGCCGCCTCCATTGCCAGCTTGAAAGCCTGACGCCCTGCGATCTTGAACGCGAGCTCCGATGAATCGACGTCGTGAAAGGAGCCGAATACGAGCGAGACCTTTACATCCACGACCGGATAGCCGGCGACCACGCCGACCTCCATGGCCTCCTTCACCCCCTTTTCGACACCCGGGATATACTGTTTCGGGATCGCTCCGCCGACGATCTTGTCCTCGAACTCGAATCCAACCCCCCGCTTGAGCGGTTCGATCTCCAGGAAGACCTGACCGTACTGCCCGTGTCCGCCGCTCTGCTTCTTATGCTTGTAATCGGCCTTCGACGGGGAGGATATGGTCTCCCTGTAAGCCACGAGAGGAGTCGAAGTCTCATAATCGATATGCTGTTTCTCTTTGATACGGGAGAGGATTATGCCGAACTGGAGTTCACCCATTCCGGATATAACGGTCTGTTTCGTTTCCTTGTTGAACTGTACCGTGAAGGATATGTCCTCCTCGGCCGCCTTCTGGAGCAGGGCGCTGAGCTTGTCGCCTTCCTTTTTTTCTTTTGCCTTGATGGCAACGGAGTGTACGGGGTTCGGCAGCACGAGCTTGGGAGCGACCACCTGCCTGTCCGGTGCGGAAAGGGTATCCCCGGTTTCGGCTTCCGGAAGCTTGGCAAAGACGACGATATCTCCCTCTTCGGCCTTCCTGTTCAGGGGGATCTGGTTCTTTCCGAAGGGTCTCGCGGGCTTCGAAAGCCGTTCCTTCTTGTTTCTGGTGTTGTTGAGCACGTCCTGGTCCTGATCGAAAGAGCCGCTGAGTACGCGCAGGAAGGTCATCTTTCCGGCGAACTGGTCTATCACGGTTTTGAATACGATGCCGATCCCTCCACCGGACGCGCTTCTTTCGATCTCGACTTCCTTGGAGCCGTCGGCGGCGTCATGCGCCGTAAACATTTTCTTGTAATTCGATCTCGGCGCTATAGATACGACACATTCAAGCGCCTCCTTCACTCCTCTGTTCAGGAGTGCGGATCCGAACAATACCGGTATGACCTGTCCGTCAGCCAGCCGCTTGTTTATGCCTTTATTGATTTCCTCATCCGTCAGGCTTTCCCCCTCGAGATACTTCTCGGTGAGCTCGTCGGAAGATTCGGCTGCGGCTTCGATAATATCGTTTCTCATCTTCTTTGCGGTCTCGGAAAGCTCCGGCGGAATATCCTCTATTTTGGGTTTCTTCCCGTCGGCTTCGGAGATAAACGCTTTCATCTTCAAGAGGTCGATGACGCCCTTCAGACCGGCTTCCTTGCCGATCGGGATTTGCAGGGGGATGACAGGGGTTTTGAGGTTTTTACCGATATTCTTTAACGCCTTTTCGTAGTCGGCATGCTCTTTATCCATCTTATTGACGAACACCATTACCGGAAGCTTTTGATTCTGCGCCAGAGTGAATATCTTGGAAGTCCCTATTTCAATTCCGTTCACCGCATCGACGAGCAGCAGCACGGATTCGACGCCGTAGAATGAAGACGCGACCTCTCCTATGAAATCGGAAGAACCGGGCGTATCTATGAGGTTGAGAGTGGAGCCCGAGACATCCATGCTGAATACGGAGGAATGTATTGACAGCTTGCGCTTTATCTCCTCCTCGTCATAATCGCTGAGCGACTTTCCCTCGTCTACCTTTCCTATTGCATCGGCCGCACCTATGTCATACAGCGCGGTATCCAAAAACAGCGTCTTTCCGACGGATGTATGACCGGCAATTACCACATTGACCTTTTCCATTAAACCCTCCACCCTTTGATGTAGCGTATCGTCACTATACTGTCCGCTCATAGTGGCGTCAAGTTATTTACCCGTCGTATCGCCCCGATATGCGCGGAAACCTGATAGATGCTCTTTGCGTGTTGAAATTCCGACCCCATGATATTATGTTTAGTGCTATGAGAAAGAAGCTGGTACTTCCCGCAGTGTGCCTTGCCGTGTTTGTACTTACGGTGATCTCCTGCGCCACTTCTACGGTAAAAGATAGTAAAAATATCGAAAAAGTGGACAAAAAAATCATAAGCGAGTTTACCGAAAGCAGCGAAGCCGGAGAATTTTTCAATGCGTGCGGAAGCTACATAGAATATCTGAACTGCTGTAACGACGAGAGGATCTATACGCTTACCGAATCGCTCGAGAACCTCTATCTCGATAAGATGAAAAAGCTGAAGGCGGACGGCGATACGATGGAGATGATACGGTATTCGCACTCTTTCGTCAATGTCACGGCACGGAATATTCCGGAATCTCGTTCTGAGCAATACAGGGCCGATCTCGTCCGGTATGTAAGACAGTACGCGGATGTCGAGCTCAGCGGCAAAGAGGGTCTCGAAAAGGCATCATGGCTGCTGTTTCTCATCCGGTTTTCCCCCGATGTCCCCGAGCTTTACCTTGAGCTTTCGAAGCTTTTTCTTGATCGCAAGAACGCCCTTCTTTCCAGGAAATATTTCGATATTTACATCGGCCTTGCGGGAAACGGGGATGAGGAAACAAAGCGACTCGGAGAGGAGATATCCGGGCTGGAGGCGGAGACCTCGACGAGCGAATCGAGAAGGGTCGATGCCATAGAGAATGTGATAAAGAGCTCAGTGAAGATCTTCGTCGATAAGGGCATTAAAACAGAGATGGGCGTGGGGAGGCCCGACCAGCTTTTGGGCACCGGGGTTGTGATCGATCGTCGGGGGTACATTATCACGAACTACCATATCATCGAGTCGAGCGTGGATCCGAAATACGAGGGCTATTCCCGTGTATACGTGATACCGGGCAAAGACGAGAGCATCAGGTATATCGCGAAGATAGTCGGATACGATTCGGTGTTCGATCTGGCGCTGCTCAAGATAGAAAAGGAGTATACGACGCACATTCAGCTCGGCGATTCGGACACCTTGCGAAGGGGAGACAAGATCGTTGCAATCGGTAACCCCGCCGGGCTCACCAATACGGTAACGAGCGGTGTGATCAGTTCCCTGGACCGTCCATTCTTTCAGATCGGGAATACGATTCAAATCGATGCGGCACTCAATCCGGGGAACAGCGGGGGAGCCCTAATAGACGAAAGCGGGTATCTTGTCGGCATAGCGTTCGCCGGCCTGGAGGAGTTCCAGAACCTGAACTTCGTCATCCCTTCGAACCTCATGATTTCGATCCTCTTCAAGCTGCATCAGGGGGGAGAGGTGAAACGGAGCTGGATGGGGTGCTACGCCGGAGAAAGGGAGAACGGGGTAGCGCTCGAGTATATCGTTCCGGACGGCCCTGCAAGCATCTTCAGGTTCAATCGGGGCGATTTGATATCCGAAGTGAACGGTGTTCCGGTGACGGGTATATTCGGCATTCAGGACGCGCTGTCGCTCTACAGCGACCCTGTCGTCGCAACGCTGAAAATTCGGAGGGAGGACGATCTGCTGACGAGGTACGTGCTCGTAGACGAACGGCCGCTTTTCCCCTCCGAGCTCATTTTCAAGAAGGACGCTCAGGAGAACGTTCTTACGCCCCTGTTCGGGATGGTGGTAGACAAGGTGGAAGAGCCGGGCTCCCAATCCTACGTCGTGAAGAGAATCCTGTCCAGTTCCGTCGCGAGTAATGTGGGCATCTCGGAGGGAGATACGATACGACTTAAGAAGATCAAGTACGACGAGAACTCGCGGGTTTTTTCACTCCTGATAGAGTTGAAGTCAAAGCGGTTCGGTTTCATGAACAAACCGATAATACTGTACAGCAGGACCGGGGTCAGTAATTTCATCTAATTTTTATTCTGGAATTAGATGCGGAAATTACATGAAAGCAATACCCTTCACCGGTTATTGAGAGCGTGACGAAGAAATCCATATATGGAGTGGACGTGAAATTCGAGGCGTTGCGGGTTGCTTTCCTATGACGGTTTTCGTAACAGCGGGGATTTCATTCCACCTTCTTCAGACACCGTTCGATCCATAGCTCCGACTCTTTTGCGTACTTTCCGGTCGATTTGCAGAGAATGAAATAACGGATGGCCTTTTCGTATGTACGGGAGTAGTAACAGCACTGCCCCATGTAGAAATAGGATTTTCCGCGCTGAGAGGGGGAGAGGTCTCTTCGTTTCAGTATTGTATCGAAATTTTTCATAGCCTCCGTGTAGAGGCCCCTGTAGAAGTACCGCCTGAGAGTGCGTTCAATGAGGGCGGAGGCGGTGTCCGGTCTCGGTTTTACGGGAGCGGTCTTCACCGTGGCCTGTTTTTTCTCCTCCGCTTTTCGTAGCAGAAAAGGCTCGATATTCGTGTTTTCCCCCGGCACCACCGTATCGTTTTCGATCCCCATCCGATTGGCTGTGGTAACAAGAAAATAGTAGGGCGTTTCCTCCGTTATCGGTACCTTGAAACGGTCCTCTTCGGTCTTCGATACGGTAAAAGCAGAACCGGTATCCACTGCTTCTTTGGGAGTGTCCCGAAACGGGCCGTCTGACTGGAAGAGAGAGTAGGTAAAACGGCCTGTGAGCGGGGAGAACGATACAACGGCTGTGGTCCGGTCGATCGCCGATATCGAGATTCCCGAGACCGAGCCGGGGAGGGGGGCGTACTCCACCGGATACATCGTCGTATTCTGATAGGGGAAAAGGGCCGCCTTTTCACCGCCGTCGTGGAGCACGGTCACGGCATAGTAATATGCACCGTCCGCCTGTGGAGTGTCGCGGTACGGAACATTCTCTTCAAAGATATAGGCGCCGATTTCCAAGACGACTACCGCCTGATGGAGGTCTTCTTTTTCCGTCATACGCCGATTCGATCTGTAGATTCGATAGCTGACGGACGATCCGGGGCAGTCGGTCTCAGAACCGACCGGATCGAAATCGATCTGTACGGCGCCGTTTACATAGGAGGCGTTGATGAGTGTGGGGTAGGGAACGACATCTTCTCCGAGAGCCAAAAGAGAAGTTGCGCCTCCGATCATGACGGAAAGAAAAACACACGCAAACAGGCCTCTTACGAGGGCCTTTGGGTCGAATCGCACAGCAATTTCCAAATAAATTTTTTTAAGAAAGGCTTTTCTAAAAGAAAACCTTTTCTAAAAGAAAACCTTTTCTAAAAGAAAACCTTTTCTTATTTATCGACATAACGATGCGGTATTCTGAAGCGGGAACGGAATACGGGGACTGGAGATTTGGGATTAGAGTTTAGAAAGGAGGAGGCACGGGTTTTACTACACTAGTCCGATCACTATGTGCGGAGGAACTACTGGAGGAGGAATCCAGCGATATGGTGCCCTTCTGGCGTTATTGGACCTTTCGTGTCAGACTCAGAAAGGAGCATAGCCGTACACTTTCGAAGCGTCGCATCGAGATACTGCTTCCGGTGCCCCAACCTCTAGTTCCCAACCTCTTTATTATTTCACCGCCTTCTTGATCTCCTCGATCCGGTCCGTCTTCTCCCATGCGAACTGCTCCCTGCCGAAATGACCGTAGCTTGCGGTGGACCGGTAAATGGGTTTTCTCAGCCCGAGAGTGCCGATAATTCCCTCCGGTGTGAGATCGAATACCTTCGGTATCACCCCGATGATCGCTTCGTCGTCGACCTGGCCCGTTCCTTGCGTGTCGACATTGACGGATACGGGTTTGGCCACGCCGATCGCATATGCAAACTGCACTTCGCATTCCGCCGCAAGCCCCGAAGCCACGATGTTTTTCGCAACATATCTGGCCATGTACGCGGCGGACCTGTCGACCTTGGTCGGGTCCTTTCCGGAGAAGCATCCCCCGCCGTGTCTGCCGAAACCGCCGTAGGTGTCTACCATGATTTTCCTTCCGGTAAGCCCGGTGTCGCCATGGGGTCCGCCGATTACGAATCGACCGGTCGGATTGATATGGTAGGTAATATTTTTTTCGTCGATGAGTTCTTTCGGGATGACTTTCCTTATAACCGATTCTATCATGTCCTGCCGTATGGTTTCGTATGTAACCTCTACGGAATGTTGGGTCGATATCACGACCGTATCCACCCTGACCGGCTTACCGTCGTCGTATTCGACCGTTACCTGGGACTTGCCGTCCGGTTTGAGATAGGGGATCTTTCCGCTCTTTCTCTGGTCCGCGAGCTCCATGAGCAGCTTGTGGGCCAGCATGATCGGGAGCGGCATGAGCTCGGGGGTCTGGTTTACGGCATAGCCGAACATCATTCCCTGGTCCCCGGCCCCCTGTTCATGATGTAGCCCGGTGCCGAGCACGCCCTGGGCGATGTCCGGGGACTGCTCGTCTATGCTTGTCACCACGGCACACGTCTCCCAGTCGAAGGCGAGCTCGGGTTCGGTGTACCCGATCGATTTTATCGTCCCCCGGATCACTTTCGGGATATCGACGTATGCCTCCGTGGCCATCTCACCTGCGACGAAGGCCAGTCCCGTGGTCACCATCGTTTCACATGCGACCCGGCCTTTCGGGTCCTTTTCCAGCACCGCATCGAGTATTGCATCGGAAATCTGATCGGCCACCTTGTCCGGATGCCCCTCAGTAACTGACTCTGATGTGAAAAGATGTCTTGCTTTGTTCATTCTAACGCCTCCCCGTATGCTTCAAGGTGAAAAACTTAACAATATACGCGCAAATGTCAAGAAAAATCCGCCCCCAGGTTTAAGTTGACCGGTTCTGCGCGGCGCAGTACCTTTATAAGCTGAAATGTCCATGCATACGGATAAACGAGCCGCCATAGGAGTGTTCGATTCCGGCATCGGCGGCTTGACCGTCGCCCGTGCCGTACACAAGCTCCTCCCCCGCGAACATATCGTATATTTCGGGGATCTGCTTCATCTGCCGTACGGTTCAAAATCCGAGACGGCCGTCGTACAGTTCTCTCTCGCTGCATGCCGCTTTCTCTGCTCGCAGAATATCAAGCTGCTCGTAGTCGCATGCAATACCGCCGCTTCACTCGCGATGAAACGGATCGTCAGCGAGGTCGATGTGCCCGTTATCGGAGTAGTAGGACCGGGGGCGAAAACGGCATGCGCAGCAACGAGAAACAACCGGGTGGGGGTGATCGGTACCTCTCGTACCATTGAGAGCGGATCATACAGGTCCGCCATAGCGGGTATCAACCCGCTGATTATGGTTTTCGAGAAACCGACTCCGCTTCTCGTTCCGATGATCGAGGAAGGATGGATCGGGCACCCTGTTCTGCGGCTGGTGCTGCAGGAGTATCTGGGCGGGTTCATTACGAGCGATATCGATACGATCGTATTAGGGTGTACGCACTATCCGCTCATACGGCGTGAGATCGAGGAGGTGTTGGACGGTACGAAGACCGTACAGGTGGTGGACTCGGCCGATTCCACAGCCCTGAAGACGAAAAGACTTCTCGAAGAGAACGATCTGCAAAGGCCCCCGGGCAAAGTGGATACCCTGAAGGTATGGCTTACGGACAGTACCCCGGGTTTCAGGGTGGTGGCGGAAAGGATCATGGGGAAAGAAAGTATCGACGTGTCGCTCGTGGATTCAGGCTATTGTTCGGAAGGTCTTCGCTACAGCGCAAGCGACCGCTCTCCCCGGCATGAGTAAAATTCCTTTTTCCCGCATGGCTCCGTTATTATTTTAATTCTATATTTTGCAGAACGGGAACGACGGTATGAGAAAGAAATTCATTTTTACGGCGTTATTCCTCCTGATGGTTTCCGCAGCGGGGTTCAATGCATCTTCTGAGATAGTAAACGGTATCGCGTGCAAGGTGGGCAACGAGATCATCACGATACACGAGTTCGAGCGGGCATACGATCAGATGAAAGTGGAATCGGTGCTGTACGGTAAGCCCCAGCCGACCAGACGGGAAGTTATGAACGATCTCGTAGAAAAGATACTCCTTACGATTGAGGCCGAACGCAAAGGCATCGTCGTTACGGAAGAGGAGCTTGAGGGTATTGTAGACAACATCAAGAAGCAGAATAACCTCACGGACGAGGCTCTGCTGAGAGAGCTTGAAAAAGAGAAACTCACCATAACAGATCTAAAAAACCAGTACCGGCAAGAGATTCTCACCTCTAGACTTGTAAACCAGCTGATCTCGGAACGCGGCGACCGGATCGCCGACGAGGAAATACGGTCGTTCTATAATGATCCTGAAAACAAGCGCTTAATAACTCTTCCCGGCATTGTGAAACTTTCCGTGATACTCGTGCGGGCATCGGGTGAGCTCTCCTATCAGGAGTCGATAGAGCTCAAAAAAAGGGCGCTTGAAGCGTATGAGCGTGCAATGAAGGGTGAGAGTTTCACCGCCCTCGTCGCCGAGTATTCCGGTGCCGAGGCCGCCTCCGCCGCAGGCGGCTATATCGGCTCATTTACGAAGGAGCAGCTTCTATCCATGATGACTGCGGATAACGTGGAGACGATATTCTCGCTCGATGAAAAAGAGATCGCACCCCCGATACGGTTCAAGGACGGGTATAGAATTTTCAGGCTCGATGGCAAAACTGAGCAAAAGCTTCTTACCTTTGAAGAATCATACGAAAACATAAAGAGCTACCTCCTGAAGATAAAGGGAGACGAGCTGTTGGACAGGTTTCTTGCTGAAATGAAAGAGGCCGTCGTCATTCAGTATCTGATCGATATGGGGTAAACCTTGGGTTCCAGAAGAAGTGCCAGAATCCT
>JAFGTF010000155.1 GCA_016934265.1 Spirochaetota bacterium | reverse complement strand
CGTCTCAACTCGATCGTACAGGATTTTCTTTCCGCGGTGAGACCGATGAATATGAACCTGAGCAGGGAGAATGTCAACGAAATCGTTAAAGAGATGCTGGAGTTTCTGCAGTACGAGCTCCAGGAAGCGGATATAACCGTGGTGCTCGAGTTGAATGAGGACCTTCCTGATGTGTTCATCGACCTCAAGTATCTCAAGCAGGCGCTTCTCAATATCCTGAAGAACTCGATGCAGGCGTTAAAGGAGGGGGGGAAGCTGAAGGTGAAAACCGAAGAGTCTTCAGGCGGAGACGTGCTCGTTCACATCATCGACAACGGTCACGGCATACCGGAAAAAATACTCGGAAAGATATTCGAGCCCTACTTTACCACGAGAAAGTTCGGAACGGGTCTCGGTCTCGTGATAGTATACAAGATCATCAAGGAACTGGGCGGTGATATCAGGGTGAGCAGCAAGGAGGGGGAGGGAACGGTTTTTTCCATCAGGCTGCCCGTTTTCGAAAAGAAGAAGAAACTACTCACATACGAGGAAAAGGATGAAGGCCAAGCTTTTGGTGGTTGACGACGAGATAAATATCCGGGAAGGGCTGAAAAAAGCCCTTTCTCTCGACGGCTATGAGGTCGAGGTCGCGCAGGACGGGCAGGAGGCGCTCGATAAGATCGACGAGGGGGATATCGATCTCGTCATCACCGATCTCAGGATGCCGCGTGTCTCGGGAGAGGAGCTGATGAAGGAGGCGCTTTCGAGATATCCGTATATACCGGTTATCATACTCACGGGACACGGTACGATCGAGAATGCGGTCGAAGCAATGCGTAACGGGGCCTATGACTTTATTACAAAGCCGCTGAATATCGATAAACTTTCCCTCATAGTAAACAGGGCCTTAGAGAACTCTTCTCTGAAACGGCAGAACAGAGAGCTTTTACTGCAGCTGAAGAAAAAATACTCGTTTGAAAATATCATCGGAAAGAGTACACCGATGAAGAACGTCTTCGAGACGATCGAGCTCGTTGCACCCTCGAGGGCCAATGTGCTGATATACGGGGAGAGCGGAACGGGAAAGGAGATGATCGCCGATGCGATCCACCATAACTCCCCCCGAGAAGACAAGTCGTACATAAAGGTTCACTGTGCGGCGCTGCCGGAATCTCTGCTCGAGAGCGAGCTGTTCGGTCATGAAAAGGGCGCGTTTACCGGGGCGATTGCGAGAAAGAGGGGGCGTTTCGAGCTTGCGCATTTAGGCACGCTCTTTTTAGACGAGGTGGGTGAGATCCCGTCCCAGATACAGGTCAAGCTGCTCCGGGTGATCCAGGAGCGGGAGTTCGAAAGAGTGGGGGGAGAGATCCCGCTGAAGGTGGATGTCAGGATAATATCGGCGACGAACAAGAACCTCAAGGAGGAGGTCGAAAACGGCACGTTCCGGGAGGATCTTTACTACCGGCTCGACGTGGTCTCCATACACGTTCCGCCTCTTCGGGAACGCAGGGACGACGTACCCCTCATGGTACACAAGTTCATGGAAGAGTTCTCCAAAGAAAACAACAAGGAGATAGAAGGTATCACCAACGCGGCGCTCCAGGCGCTAGTCGCCTATAAATGGCCGGGAAATGTTCGTGAGCTGAGGAACGTGATAGAGAGTATAGTCGTGCTTACGAAAGGCAGCATCATTTCGGAGCAGGACCTGCCGCAGTACGTTCTTTCCAGAGACGAGCAGTCGCATCTGAAGATTCCATCAGGCGTCACCTTGCAGGAGGCTGAAAAGCGTCTCATACTGTTCACGCTTCAAAACACTGGGGGGAACAAGACAAAGGCATCGGAGATCCTGAATATCGGCAGGAAAACGCTTCATAGGAAACTCGGAGAGTACGGGATAGCGTGAAAGTGGGTTATAAGTATACAATTTTATGCGAATGTAATTATATTGTATCTTTATGACACAGTTTCGAGGGCTGTCGCAATATTGTAATTATTGGTGATATAATTCTTTTTCTAATAGCTAGTTAGATTGATATTAAACTAATAGATGGTATGATTGTTGCATGAAATATATAATAGTGAAGGGAAAGAAGAGGAGAAGACGGGTGTCTGTTGATAAGCGCTATTCCGAGATCGGGGGCGGGCTCGATGTGAGTTCTCTCTCGGTTTACCTGAGGGAGATTAACAAAATACCTCTCCTCACGCGCGAGGAAGAGGTCAGCCTCGCGCGAAATGCGAGAGACGGGGCGCAGGACGCGAAGGACAAGCTCATTCAGGCGAATCTGAGGTTTGTCGTGAATGTTGCGAAGAAGTACCAGAACCAGGGACTTACTCTATCCGATCTCATTTCCGAGGGAAATCTGGGTCTTATCACGGCGGTCGACAAGTTTGACGTAGATAAGGGATACCATTTCATATCCTATGCGGTATGGTGGATAAAACAGTCGATCCTGAAGGCGATCTGTGAAAAATCGCGAATGATACGGCTTCCGCTGAATAGGGCCAACGAGCTTCTGCAGATCGAGAAGGTTAAGCGTGAGATCGGCAGCAATAAGGACGGGGAAGCGGATATCGACGAAATCGCCGATTTTCTCGATATGGACAAGGGCAGGATCAACGATCTTATCAACGCATCAAAGGAGTTCGTCTCGCTCGAAACACCGCTCTCTTCGGATAAAGACGCAAACACGATCTCCGATCTCATGGAGGACACAAAGGGAGAGGACCCGGAGGAAGTGCTGATAGACCAGACCCTTCAGGAGTCTATCGAGGGCGTGCTCTCCACGCTTACCGAGAAGGAATCGAACGTAATCCGTTACAGATTCGGGCTGAACGGTGAGAGGCCGCATTCTCTCAAGGAGATAGGGGACAAATATAACCTGACGAAGGAACGAATACGCCAGATAGAGAAAAAGGCGATAAGCAGGCTGCGGCATCCATCGAGATCCCAGAAGCTGAAGAGTTACGTCCGGGATTAGCCAAGAATAGCAGATAAAATACTGGCAGTCGGGCTTCCAGGAAGAGGCGGGGTTACACACCCGTGCTTGTCCGGGAGGCCCGACTGCCTTTTTATTTGCACCGCAACCCGTTTCATACTATTATACGATCAAAATGCGAGAGAGGGGGAGATCGATGGCTGTGGAAAGGTCCTTCGTGATGATGAAGCCCGATGCCGTTCAGCGATGCATCGTCGGAGAAATACTGTCCCGTTTTGAGAGAAAAG
This sequence comes from Spirochaetota bacterium, assembly GCA_016934265.1. Taxonomy (GTDB): domain Bacteria; phylum Spirochaetota; class B62-G9; order B62-G9; family DRHN01; genus JAFGTF01. Next base: position 19,713 of record JAFGTF010000155.1, on the reverse strand, counting down.
GGCTTAAGATCTGCGCGTTGAAGATGATGGTGGTGGACAGACCTCTCGCACAGAAGCACTATAAAGAACACGCCGGAAAGCTGTTCTACGAGCCTCTCATACGGTATATTACATCCTCTCCCGTGGTCGCAATGGTACTGGAAGGCGAACATGCGATCGCATCGACGAGAAGGCTCGTTGGTGCCACGAAAATCGAGGAGGCGCTTCCCGGGACGATCAGGGGAGATCTCGTGATCCATACAAGAAGCAATGTAGTGCATGCATCGGACAGCAAAAAGAGTGCGACCCGCGAAATCGCTCTTTTTTTCGCTCCGGACGAGATACTGTCGTATGAAAAGGATCTCGAACGATGGGTTTATTATGAGTAAGATCCACTTCATCGGTGTAAGCGGCATCGGAGTGAGCGCCGTCGCCAGGCTTGCGGCGCTGTCTGGGGAGGCGGTAACCGGATCGGCGGATGAAAAAAACGAGCTCACAGAAGAGCTGGCAAAGCTCGGCGTAACGGTGTTTTTGGGGCACAAGGGGTCACAGGTGGGCGACGCCGATCTCGTGGTACGTTCCGCGGCGGTTCGTGACGACAACGCCGAGGTTGTGGCGACCAGGCGCAGGGGGATACCGCTCCTGTATTATGCCGACTACCTCGCCACGCTCATGGCCCGAAAGAAGAGCGTGGCGATCGCAGGAACTCACGGAAAGACGACGACGACTGCAATGGCCGGCACGGTTCTGAATCGAGCGGGGCTTCGTCCGACGATCGTATGCGGCGGCGTGATGCGTGACTTCGGCTCGAACGCGGTTTCCGGTGACGGGGACTATCTCGTCGCGGAGGCATGCGAGTATAATCGCTCGTTTCTCTCTTTTCCGAAGCGCTATGCGGTTGTCGGGAACATCGAGGCGGACCACCTGGATACCTACGCCGATATCGACGATATTAAGGGGGCGTTTGCCCAGTTCCTGCGCAGGATCGAAGGCGGCGGATTCGCGGTCGTAAACGGCGACGATGAAAACGTCATCGACGCGGCGGCGAAGAGCGGAACGTGTAGAACGGTCACCGTGGGAAAAGCATTGCACAACTCCTACAGGCTTGCCGGCATAAGGGAGAAAGAGGGGCTTTATGAATGCGTTCTCTTTCACGGACGGTCCGAGGCGGCGCATCTTACCCTCCCCGTTCCCGGAGAGTACAATGTACGCAACGCGGCGCTGGCGGCAACGCTCTGTCTCGAGATCGGCGTCGATAGGAAAACGGTGGAAGATGCGATAGCGGAGTTTAAGGGCCTGGAAAGAAGGCTCGAGACGCTCGGTATGAGGCGGGGAAACGTCATATACAGCGACTATGCCCATCATCCGACGGAAATCAGGTCAGTGGTAGACGCCCTCAGGAGGCTTCATCCGAAAAGGCGGCTTATGGTCGTTTTCCAGCCGCACCAGTATTCGAGGACCGCCTACCTGTTCGACGGGTTCGTTGAGGCGCTCTCTGCAGTTGACGTGCTGGTGATCACCGAAGTCTACCGTCAGCGGGATCCGGAGCGGTTCGTACGCTCCATATCCGGAAAAGACCTCCATGAAGCGATTGTGAAAAAAAAGACCGCCGAATCGCATTTCATCGATAGAAAGGAAGAGGTAATTCCCTTCCTCGAAGAGCACGGAAGAGAGGGCGATGTTGTCGTATTCATGGGTGCGGGAGATATCGACGCCGTTGCCAGACGGTACGTGAAAGGTGGGGATTAGGGATTCGGGACCGGGGACTCGGGATGAAGGAATAGATTGTGGGGACTTAGAATATGAGGATTATGATCAATCTCCGTTGTGCCTGCTAGTAAACACTAATCCCCAATTACCAATCCCTCATTTCAATATTCCCTTCACTATCGTATCGATCGCTTCGTTCTCGTCAAGCCCCCTCGCCATGAGAGTTTCCACCTGATTCTTGTCCACCGAACCGATCGCCGCTTCGTGTGTGACCTTGGCCAGCGGGTTGGTTACCTTGACGAGCGGGACAGCGGACGCAGCGGCGTCGTTTCCCTCTATGATCTCGGTGCAGTCCACATGTCCGCGCGAATAACTGCCGTTGCCGATTACCTCGCCGAGCACCTCGCTCGTCGATGATTCCTTGTTTACTATCCTCGTCTTTGCGATACCGCGAGAATGAATTCCGTTGAGGTGTATCGACTCTTTGATTTTTATTCTGTCGTTTTTCTTCCCGTACAGCTTCGTTACGAGCTCGGTGACGCCGTAGTCGCCGACATCCACCGTGTAATTCATATCAAATATTCCGACCGCACCGTCGACGAGCTTGAACTCCGAGAAGTAGCTCGAGTTTGTCCCTACCGATATTCTGCCCTCAGGAAGGACGGATATCCCGCCTTCTGGGCCGTGAAAGTGAACCTCGTTGTAACGCACACGGGAGTGTTCCCCGATAACGATTTCTGCGTCCATCGCGTGGACGATATCCTCCGCATTCGGAAAAGAACAGTGGGCGATGAAACTGATCTTCGAATTGTCACCGATTATATAGCGGGATCGTATTCTCTGTATGCCGGTTTTGTGCACGATACCGAAGCAGAGATGCACCGGCCGGGGGAGGACGACATCGTCTTGGACGGTGAGGTCGACACTGACGCCGTCTTCATTCTCCTCGACCTCCACCGCAAGGCCTGCCGTTACGTTGCGCGCGAGAACCCTGTTGCCGCTCACTACGAGGAAAGAGGCGTCGCCGTCCTCGAAGACGCTCCTATCACCGCCGACTTTCTCGAGGGTTTCGACGATCGCTTCGAACTCCCCCGAATAGTCAACCTTCCGCATCGATGATCTCCTCGGGCTTCGGTTCGTTTTTATGAGTGCACTGCTGGCATTGCCGGACGAAGAACTGCGTCACCCTGTACGGTTCGCCGCTTAGAAGTATCGTTCCGTTGCAGAGGCTAGAAGAGATATCCGCAATGCCGGCTATTTTCCAGCTATGGGTGATAAGCAGTATGGTGCTGCCGTTTTGGTTGATGTGACGGATGACGTCGGCGATCTTTTCTATGGAGATGGCGTCGATACCCGAGTCGGGTTCGTCCAGTATCGCGAGCCTCGGTCGCATGACCATGATGGCAGCGAGCTCTATCCGTTTCCGCTCTCCGCCGGATAACGTGGAATCGTAGTTTCTGTTGAGGTATTCGTCGGGTTCGAGGCCGAGCGCACGAAGCGCATCGGCCGCATCAACGCCTCCGTCCCCATGGGTCTTGGCATTTCGTGATGCAACCAAGAGGTAGTCGCGAATCGTTATACCCTCGAACGATGTCGAATGCTGCCAGGCGAGCGTGAGACCCATTCTGGCACGATCGGTAATGGAGAGATCCGTAATGTCGCTGCCGCAGAAAAGGATCCGTCCGCTTGTCGGCCTGTATCCCGAAAGGCCCATGAGCACGAAACCGAGCGTGGTCTTTCCCGTGCCGTTTACACCGAGAATGCTGTGGACGGAGTTTTCCTTGACGGAGAGGTTGAGGTCCTTCAGTATGTGCCGCTCTCCTGCAAAGTAGTTGACACCCTGTATCTCGAGCATTGTCCGCCCACCCACGGTTTGTATTTTCGGTCTCAAGGTAACAGAACTGCGAAACTTCGTCAATCTCGTATTTTTTACTGGCGCTTTCTCGTTTTTATACATATCTTACTATCCAGACCCGTAAAAAGGATGGGAGGATGAAAGTTTGTGGTCGATGTGGCGCGGAGGTTTCCGTGGGGCGACAAGTGGGAAGAAGCGAGACTTGTTCCACCTGCGGCGCATGGCTCCGCTCTTGTGTCAACTGCAGGTTTTACAGTCCCGGAAGACACAACGACTGCGCGGAGAACATGGCTGAACCGGTAGCTGATAAACGGGCCTCCAACTTCTGCGATTTTTTTATCTTCAAAGAGTCGAAAACTGGCGGATCATCACGAGGCGCATCCTATCCGAAGAGTGCACGGAACGAATTCAAAAGGCTCTTCGGAGACTGATAACTCTCCCGATGAAGGATCCGGCCGGTCCCGCTCTTTTTATTGCGGTACATAACCATAACAGAGGAGATTGTGATGGATCTGAGGGTGCAAAATGCAATCATAAGCGTATCCGACAAGCGGGGGCTGATCGAATTTGCAAAGGCCCTTCACGAAGCGGGGGTTAACATCTATTCCACGGGGGGCACGGCCGCTGCAATCAGGGATGCGGGTATCCCCGTAACGCTCATATCGGACTATACCGGATTTCCCGAGATCCTCGGCGGAAGAGTGAAAAGCCTTCACCCGAAGATACACGGCGGTCTTCTGGCCCGAAGAGACCAAGAGGATCATATGCGACAGCTTTCCGAGAACGGTATTTCGACCTTCGACCTCGTTGTGATAAACCTCTACCCCTTCGAGGAAACGATCAAGAGAGAGGGAACGACACTCGAAGAGGCGGTCGAGAAGATCGATATCGGCGGACCTTCCATGCTCCGATCCGCGGCGAAGAACTACCGCTGGGTCTGCACCGTGGGGGACCCGGATGACTATGGAACGATCATTCGCGAGCTTTCGGAGAAGCAGTCGATATCGCTTGCGACTCGGGAACGGATGGCGATGAAAGTTTTCGAGCGTACCGCGTACTATGACGCGATCATCTCCGGCTACTTACAAACCGTGTTCGGCAGGGGAGAAGGAGGGTATCCCGACACCGTCAACTTCTATTTCAACAAGAGGCAGGACCTGCGATACGGAGAAAATCCGGCCCAGTCGGCCTGCTTCTATACGGATCCGGAAACGAAAGCCCCGGGCGTCGCAACGGCGGAAAAGCTCTGGGGGAAAGAGCTCTCCTTCAATAATATACTCGATATAGAAGCGGCGTTCGAGATTGTAAAGGAGTTCGACGAGCCTTGTTGCAGCGTGATTAAGCATACAAACCCCTGTGGGACGGCAACCGCTTTTTCACTCGCCCAAGCCTTTACCGATGCGTGGGCCAGCGATCCGGTGTCCGCCTTCGGCAGCATCATCGGGTTCAACCGGAGTGTGGACGCCGAGACGGCGCGGAAGGTCACGGACGCGGGATTCATAGAGTGCACCGTCGCTCCCGATTACGAAGATGAAGCGCTCGAGATCATAAGGCAGAAGAAAAACGTCCGGATCCTGAAGACGGGTTCCGCATCGCAGGGTACGGCGGATTATGACATGAAGCGGGTGGTAGGCGGGGTGCTCATACAGGAGAGGGACCTTGTCCGAATCGGGATGAGCGATCTGACTCTCGCCACGGATACGGGTGCGGATGAACGAATCGTCCGGGCTCTTCTCTTTGCCTGGAAGGTCGTGAAGTGGGTGAAATCCAATGCAGTCGTGCTCGCACAGGATACGAAGACCGTGGGGATAGGCGCCGGCCAGATGAGCAGGGTCGATTCGACCTTTATGGCGATCCACAAGGCTAATGACAGAAGCAAAGGCAGCGTGCTCGCATCCGATGCGTTCTTCCCGAAGCCGGATGCCGTCGAGCTTGCGATCGATGCGGGGGTTACGGCGATAATTCAACCGGGAGGGTCGATCAAAGACCAGGACTCCATCGACGTGTGCAACAGGCGCGGTGTGGCGATGTACTTCACCGGGGTGCGGCACTTCAGGCATTAAGTTTTTTACCGTATGCCGGCCGAAACGATGGACATGAACGCCGTCATGTGCTATGGTATAAAAGACGGGGGTAATCGTAACGATTTTTGAAAATGAATGTCTACGCTGATTACTGTTCGAAGATACTGATCGAAAACGGGTTCTGGTCGTTTTACGCGTTCGAAACGGCTCGTGACCTGCTGCTTCGAAAAAAGCCGTCCGGCCTCAAGGTGCTCACCAACGCGGATATCTCCCAGCTGGCGAGGCTCTTCGGAGATCTTTGCTACAGGCAGGGACGAAGCGAACACGCACGGTTTGCACTCGGGGAAACTTGTGTTTCCTTCTATGTGAGCGACATGCTTCCGGAGGGGAAACGTGCGGTATCGAACCACAGGGAGCTGAAGAAAAAAGCGCTTTGCAAGGCGGCCGAACACACGCCGTTGTTATCCGACGGGTTCTTCTATGACGTCGAGGGCGATCTCTTTTACGATCCTTACGACGCCTATCCGCTTTTAAAACGCAGGATGATACGGACGAGGTATTCTCCCGAAAAAACTATTAAAATATTTCCTCTTTTGGCATTAAAGGCGGCGAAGGCCGTCAGTGAAACGGGGTTCGAGCTCGACGATACGCTTGGAGAATATCTCGGGCGTAAAACACACCTCGTACCCTACAGGAATGCGGGCCCGGCGGTCGTACAGAATTTCATTGATATACTGCACTCCACGCACGCATATCGCGCATTCATGCTGCTGGACAAATGGGGGATATTAGACGAGTTTCTGCCGGAGCTTTCCGCTCTGAAATCCGTTCATCAGGACAAGGATCATCACCCGGAGGGGAATGCGTTTCTTCACACCATCCGATGCCTGAGCTGCGTAAAGAAACCGGATAAGAATCTCATGATGGCGATTCTGCTTCACGATACCGGCAAGGCGGTGACGAAGGACAACGGGAAAGGTTCAATGCCCTTTCCCGAGCACTCCGCAGCAAGCGCGCTTATCGCGAAACAGGTGCTTCGGCGCTTTGGTTTTACCCATGAGGACACTGAAGAGGTGCTGTTCTGCGTAAAGCACCATATGATAGTGGGGGCTTTCGATCGCCTACCGGAAAAAAGGGTTCGAACGCTCTTTATGTCTCCCTTCTTCCCGAACCTGCTCGAGCTCTTCCGGGCGGATATCACAAGCGGCTATCACGATACCGGAAGCTACTACCGTCTGACCCGCCGCTACAGGGAATTTTTACGGAAAGAAAGTTGCTACCGAAACGGCATGTACGCGGTACCCCGGTAAGAACCACCACCGCGCCGTCCGCGGCTTCTTCATGCGACGGACCGTCGGCCCGCATATCGAGCTCTCGTGCTTCTCGAAATTTCCGCTAATACCGATCCCGATGGCGTACGAAGATGTAACTAGAAGAGGGTGATTTCGACGTTCTTCGTCGCTGTGCGCGGAATACCGGACGGCATGCAGGTACTTTGTGTCCGGTTTAATGCATATAAAAAAAATTCGTGATGGACCGATGAGGTCCATCACGCATCGATAATCGTTTAAAAAGCGTACGGATCGAAGGCGACGACCAACCCGATCGCAGCAGAAGCCAAAAACACGCTGCGCCGCGGGCAGCGTGCACAGTCCAGGCGGGTCTGGGATGATTGGTGAATGGCGGAGCAAGAAGCCGTCAGGCTGAGTTTCTTCCTGAGTTCGATTCTCAGGTGCTGCGGAGCCAATGCAGGAAACTTGTTCTTTCAATCGCGTCGTTCACATTTAGATGCGAGAGTCATAGTTTAGAAGAGAGACGTACCACAGCCGCCGGTAGAATGCGGTTCCAGCTACCGCGACATCTGCAGTATACTCCTCTTTTTTCGCTACTTTAGCGATTCTTTTAAGCCTCATCATATTCAGTGAATCGGCCTTGAAATTTTCAGATACGAACCGATCGAAATGGATTTCTACGGTCTTGCATCTTTTGGCGGCCGCAAACCCGACTCTTGAGAACTGCCGTGGAAAAAACGTCTGCGTCGATTTGAAATGAATACAGAAGCGCTCTTTTAGCCGTGGACGAACGGACTCCACGGTATGCGCCCGCGTCGAAGCTTGAGTGTTACTCGTACAACGAAAGCGAAACCCGGACGAAATCGTCGCGTTTCTCGCGAAGATACCAGGCCGGTAGGGCTACTATACGATCCAACGCCCGGCACGAGGAAACAGTAGCCGCCTGGGGAGGCCGTCCGTTACGGTATTGGCGATCTGCTGACGTTTTGTTCCGGTTGTGACTGTCTTTTTTGCATGCGTCGGGAATGTATCCGTGCGCCGCGCATACGGACCTGTGAAAACCGTCGAGACCGGCACGCCGATACGTGGTAACAAAAACCCCGAGGGGAGACTCTTCCGTTCTTTTATTCGAATCCTCCCGTTTTTCTATTCTTTTTTTAAAAAACCGCATGTTTCAATCGGGGCCAACGGTATTCGGCGAACGTGCCGGAAACCCGCGAGAGTGCCTGCGGCGCGGTTACTAACCTGTTGACACCGTCGTTATAGGGGCACATAATAGGTAATCGAATAGTTTGTCGAGATAGCTGCATATGACGGCCGTTCTAAAAATGAGCAAATCAAAACTACGGACCCGTCACGGCAACGGGCGGTCCCGCCCGTTACAGGAGCGTGAGTATGAGAACTGTTGATCTCAGGAGCGATACCGTTACGGAGCCGACCCGACGCATGCGAAAGTCGATCGGCGAGGCTCCTGTCGGAGACGATGTTTTCGGGGAGGATCCCACGGTCCGGCGTCTGGAGCGTTCCTCAAGCGAGCTTGTGGAAAAGGAGGCCGCGCTCTTCGTTCCGAGCGGCACCATGGGAAACCTAATATCCGTACTTTGCCATTGCCAGAGGGGTGAAGAGGTGATACTCGGCGATCAGTCCCATATCTTCCTGAACGAGACGGGCGGTGTCTGCGCGCTGGGCGGCGTCGTCGTACACACCGTTCCAAACGAACAGGACGGTACGATATCGATACCGAGGATAGAGGCCGCGATACGAGGGTCGGACATTCATCAACCCCTTACAAAGCTTATCTGCATCGAGAACACGCATAACCGGTGCAGCGGGGCACCGATCTCCGCAGCCTATACTGCGGAAGTGTGCGGGCTCGCGCAAAAGAGGGGCCTTGCCGTTCATCTCGACGGCGCGCGTCTTTTTAACGCCGCCTGCGCCCTGAAGGTCGATCCGAAAGAGCTTGCAAGAGACGTCGACTCGCTTTTATTCTGTTTCTCGAAGGGGCTCGCCGCACCGGTCGGGTCGGTGATCTGCGGGAACCGGGAGTTCATCGAACGCGCGCGTAAGGTACGAAAGATGCTCGGGGGCGGAATGAGGCAGTGCGGCGTGATCGCCGCGGCAGGCCTCGTCGCGCTCGAAGAGATGACAACAAGGCTCGAAGAAGACCACATAAACGCCCGGCGGCTCGCGGAGGGGATAGACGGTATCCCGGGTTTGCACGTCGATACGTCGCTCGTAAAGACCAACATCCTTTACGCGGATCTCGTCGCAGATACGCTTTCTTGCAAAGAGCTGCTCGATGTTCTGGAATCTAGCGGCGTCAGAATTCTGCAGACCGGTCCGGCCCGGTTCAGAATGGTGACGCATTACGGCATCGGGGCGGAGGATATCGATTATGCGGTCGAAACGATACGGGGTGCGTTGAAATGAGAGCGAGTGCGCTGTTTTTTGTGCTCGCCGCGGCGGTGGTACTATCCGGGTGCGCGACGTTCATGGCGCCTCAAACCGGAGGCAAAAAAGAGGAAGCCGCGGTCGAGGAGGGGGCGGACGTGTCGTCGATGCGACAAAAGAAAAAAGCAGGGGAGGTGGTTCGCGCCATAGAGTACGCACTCTCGCTCGAAAAAGCGGTATGGGACGCGAAAGAACGGATGCACTCCCGTGAAGACGTGCTCGGTGTCTTCAGGCGGGGGTTCGGAAAAAAAAAGGCGGAGGAGATAACCGATTGGGTGTGGATCAGCGCCGTGGACAGGGAGGGCAACCGCATCGAGATGCTGAACCCCGGGGAACCGGTCCTCGCAATTCCCGACAGGATAGAGATACTGGAACACGAGGGCGGGAGGGCGACCGCCGTTCTTACCTACGCCGATAACCTCGACGGCCCGGTTGTATGGGCGGGGCACACGGTCGTTGCAACGCTGGAAAACGAGGACGGAGCATGGAAGATTTACGACACGCGTATATCGACGCAGTAGAGAAAAAGAGGCCGAAAAGACCATGGGAGAGATAAAGAAAATACTCGTGCTGGAAAACGAAATCGAGGCGGGGCTGCTCGACGCAGAGCTTTCGCGAAGGGGTATACCGCACATCATGAAGAGCTACTATGACTCCGCGATGGACGGTCTGTACCAGGCCCAAAGCGGCTGGGGACACGTCGAGTCCGAGCAACGGTTCGAAACCAAGATCATCGAGATCTACCGGGAAATGATACAACGCCTTCCTTGACAATTGACCGCCGGATTCGTACACTACAGTAGTAAATCAATGATAGTAGGGAGAGAATGAGGGTCAGTGCAAGACTCACCGGTTTGGCCGTTAGGGCGCTTGCCGAGTCGATGGACGTTCATACGATGATACAGCTTGCGAGAAGGCTCATCCACAACTACGACCTGTTCGAGCGGACCGGATTTCCCAGAAATATCTCCATACCGAACAAGGATGCGGCACGACAGATCGTCGGTGATATGAAGGATGAGGAGCTGTTTCTCGATTTCATCATTCATCTCGTCAGAATCCGGGAAAGCGGCTTCAGGGGCAGAAAGTACAGGATTCCCTACCTCAGAGAAATACTCATCGAGATCAACAACTCGGGGCTCGTATACGACAAGGTGCAGATGAAGTTTTTCGAGGACTCCTCGATCGTCACGACGAAGAACTGGGGTGTTCTGCGGGAGCAGGAGGAGTATATCTTCACCTTTCTTCGCCTCGATATAGTGCAAAGCTCTCGATTCGTGCGGAACCACAATCCAGAGGAAGTTGAAAAGACCTATTCGGATATCAGGCGCATGGTACAGGAGGCCTGTGAGAAGAGAAACGGCAGGATATGGAACTGGGAGGGAGACGGCGTTCTCGTCGCGTTTCATTTCTCCGGGAGGAACACCAACGCTGTTTTGAGCGCTATGGAGATCCTGCATGGGTTGTACGTGTACAATCTCATGCGGGGCGGAGCGGAGGACGCAGTCCGTGTGCGCATGGCGGTGGATTCCGGGCACTGTGAATTCAGGCACCGGTTCGACGAGATAGACAACGACACCCTGAAAAAACTCGAAGCAGTGGAATCCTACAACACGAACCCCGACAGCGTAACCGTTTCGAGCAACGTATATATGTATCTCGATCACCTTATCGTGGATCAGCTCGCCCGGTTGACGGAATATTCCAATCCGCCGTATTACAGCTACGAACTGAGATGGGAACGGTAGTATGGATGTACTGGTGTTTACGGACAGCGGCATGATCGAAGAGCTCTTCGAAACAATACGGCGAAGCAGAAGCGTGAGGCTCTCCCGTCTGTCGTGCGCTTCTCTGAAGAAGCGGGTCAAAGAGGCGGAGCCGGGCGCGTTTTTATACGTCGATATCTGCGGGTTCGAGAAAAAACAGAGGGAGAACGTACTCCGCTATCTGAAGAACTACGGAAAAAAACCCTACGGCGTTATAGACCGGGAGGGATGGGTGGAGGACGTCGGTGCGCTCTTTATAGAAGGCGCGGGCGATTATATCGACCCGCGACGATGCGCGCGTCTTACCATCGAGAGGGTACGGCGCGCGGCCGCCCTGCATCCGCCTCCGGGTAGTAACGCCCAAGGTCGAAAAAAAGAAGCCCTGCGAACCGGCTACATACTTTCAGGATCTGACTGGCAAAAGATACGTCCGGGCAAAGAGTATACGTTCTGTCTCATGTATATCGATCTCGACGGCAAGGATCGGCTCAAGAGAAATTTGTCCGATGACCTTATCAGTGAGGCGGACGCCGGGTTCCGGTCGTATGTCGAGAAATCAGTTGCAAAAAGCGGCGGAATGCTGTGGATATGGAACGATTTCGAGGGAGTGGTGCTCTTCGGATTCGACGGCAAAGAATGCCCCGCCGTGCTCATGGGTATCAGGCTCATGCTGTCGCGGACGATATACAGCGTCGAGAACTCGCATTTCAACGTATCGCTGTCGTTCTCTATCGCGCTCCACCTCGGCAATACCGTATACCGGCGTTTCGGTGAGACGGGGACCATAGTCTCGGAATCGATCAACACCGTATTCAATCTCGGAAGAAAGTTCGGGGCAGACGGCGGATTCTATCTCACGCGGCAGGTGTTGGAGTTTTCGCCGCCGGCCGTAAAGGAGTGTTTTATCGCGGCCGGCCGGTTCGAAGGGTTCGAGATCATGCGAATGCGGCTTCCCGTCTCCCCTGCACGCACCGGGAAATGATGAGGTCAATACTCCTCGTTTTGGTAGCCGCTTTTACGACGAATATGGTCGTAGACCACCTCCCACTTATAGCAGCTCTCCTCGTCCATGATGAACCGTGCGATATCGTTCTCCAGCACGAGCTGAAATATGTTGTTCCGCTCGGTGGAGCGTCCCCGTATCTCGTCGAACCGGAACGAGAGGGTCGTATGTTTCTTTTGATCCATGAAAACAAGCCTTCTATCGGTGAGGAAGAGGATGCCGGTACCGAGAACTTCCAGCCCAGGGTACTCGGGTTCGTGCAGAAGCGTCACCCGCTTCGATCGAAGATAGATCTCTTCATTTAGTTCGAGGGTGAGGCCGGAAGAGTTCTCGATCGGTATGATTTCCGCTTCGTCGAACATGGCATCCGAATATTCCTTCAATGCCCTCCACGTGCCGTTCGGCTTCTCTTTGAGGCGGCAGTGAAGGTCGGCCTCCCACTCCTTCTTACATGCGCTACAGTAGATGGTATGTCCGTCCCGTTCGACGAGCGCGTCTTTGGTCCTGCAGCTGGGGCAGCGCCACAGAAGCCGCCATATTCCCCTCGCGGGGTTCTTGCCTCGTATCTTTTTTATTTCCGTGTAGTTGTCGTTGTTGTATATCCCCTTGCGTATATGATCGATGATCTCATCATCCGTCGATTTGCGTCCGAAGAGGACGGGTTTGGAGTAATGGATGGTGATGGGGGATTTCCTTCGCTTGTCCGCCCATCGCGGATAGGCGAGGTAGTTGCCCTTCGAAACGACGGTGACGAGCGGTATCCCCAAAAGCTTGACGAGCTTTGCGATGGAATGAAGTATCGGGAGCGTCTCGCCGTCCCAGTTTCGTCCTCCCTCGGGATATATCACGAGCGGGTGGCCCTCGCGTACGATATGGATGGCGTGCTTTATGGATTTGAAGTCGGTAAAACCCTTTTTCCTGGGAAAGGCGCCCATGGCCCACATGAACCTGCGAACGAGCGGCTTTCTGAAGAATTCGTTCGAAGCCATCTGAAATATCGGCCGTCTGATGAGCGCCCCGATGAAGAAGGGGTCGAGGAGGTGACTGTGGTTCGCTACGATGAGATAGGAGCCCTCTTTCGGGCAGTTTTCAAGACCCACGCCCTTCAGCTTGAAATACCTGATATAGAACGGCTGAAAACTCCACAGCACGAATCGTTTCCAGTAGAGCTTCGGGAGAGTGAAAAGGTCGAGCACGGTTTTCCTCCGGAGGGGTGTGACGGTAGTCAAAGGTATAAGATTTTTTTTTCATTGTAAACAGCTTTATTTATTTGTCGGCCGCCGGCGTTCGATGTATATTAATGACTGAACAGTCAGTCATTAATATGCGGAGAGGGTAGGGTGCCGATGAGTGATCCGAAGAACGATAATGATACGAAGAGATCGAAGAAGCGTGAGAAAATAATGCAGTCGGCGCTCAAGGTGTTTTCACGAAAGGGGTACAGCCCTGCGGCGCTGGATGAGGTTGCCCGAGAGGCGTCGATCGCGAAGGGGACGCTCTATCTCTACTTCCAGGACAAAGAGGACCTCTTTTCCGGCACCATACTCTACGTGATGGACAAACTCGCCGAGAGAATGCAGAAGAACATATCCGATACGATGGACCCTATCGAGACCATGAAGACCCTCGCGTATGAGGAGCTGGATTTCTTCGCCAAAAACAGCGAATTTTTCGGCCTGATACACACAGTCATGAGCGGTAATCTGCTCGGGAACCACCGCTCGCTATTGAAGACGATTAATGAGCGCCGGTTCGAGCTTATCGAATATCTCAAACGGCTCATTACGGAGGCAAAGAAGACCGGACAGATAAAAAGCGACATCGAGACCGTCGATATAGTGTATGCGTTTATCGGTATGATCGAATCATCAATCGACCAGATGCATTTCATTGACGGCACGTGCACTGCACACGATCGTTCCCAAAGCGACATAAAGATGGATATCGGACGCAAGGTGGATACGATACTGTGTATCCTGCTCGACGGCGTAAGGACGGATCGGCGGCGGAACTAGCGGGCGCGAACGGTCGAATAGGGGCCGCCTTCTACGATCCCGGTACGATGAACATGACGGGTGGAACCGTCGTTGTGTAATATGGAGGAGAGATGGCATCAACGGGCAAGCGATTTTTTAGAGCTGTATTACTGTGTGCGTCGCTTCTTGCAGCGGCCGCTTCAGGCACTACGGCCGCGAACGCCGAGACCCTGAAGCTCACACTCGAAGAGGCGATCGGGCTGGGCTTGCAGAACAGCACCACGCTGAAGGCGAAGGCGGTTTCGGTGCACTCGGGCCGGGCTTCGGTGAAATCGGCGGAAGCCTCGTACTATCCGTCGGTGAGCGTTTCAGCGTCCTATACGCACCTTTTCGATCAGCCTTCCACTTCCGCATCCAGCATCGACACGCCGATGGGGCCGATGACCATTCCGGCTACGTATGTCTCCGCGTCCGACCCGATCTCGTTGTCGGTCGATCTGCAGCAGTCCGTGTTTACCTGGGGGAAGATCGACAATGCGGTGAAGCTGGCTAAACAGGGGGTGGAGCTGTCGCAGCTCGATCTGGAAGAGGAGAAGCGGTCGCTCATTATAGAGATAAAAAAGGCGTTCTACGGTTATATCCTCGCCGAGGAGGTGCTTGCGGTTCAGAAGGAGACGCTTGCCCACAAGCAGGAGGCCCTCGATGTGACGAAGAAAAGGTTCGCCGCGGGACTCTCCCCGGAGTATGAAGTGCTTTCCGCGGAATCCGACGTCGAGAACTTCAAGCCGACGGTGATATCGGCGCAAAACGGGCTGCGTTTCACGCTCCTCGCGGTAATGGACCTGCTCGGGATAGAGGGGGACGAAGGCTTCGATATCGAGCTCGTCGGAACGCTCGAGCCGGAACACTACGAAGTCAGAAAGGCCGAGCTTATTCAAAAGGCGATGTCGAACAAATACGAGATACGGCAGTTCGAGCGGAACGTAGCCTTGCAGCGGATACAGCAGGATATCACGAAGGCTCAGAACAAACCGAACGTCGGGGCGTTCGTGAACTATACCCTTACAAGCGGTTTCGACAGCTCGACCGGCGAGAACAAGTACTGGGGCGAGGACTCGTGGGACGGTAACCTCACCCTCGGAATCTTGGTCACGATGCCGCTTTCCGCTCTCTTTCCCTGGAGCAGGGAGACCGCGGAAATCAAGAAAGGGGAGCTCGATATAGAGAGGATGAACCTCCAGCTCGGGTCCGTGAAGAGCGGGGTCAGGCTCAACGTGGAAAATACGGTTTTAAAGATTGAAGAAGAGTGGGCGAAGATACGCTCCGGGGAAAAGGGGATAGAGCTGGCGGAGAAGCTGTACGATTCGGCGCTGGCGCGGTACGGCAACGGTCTTATTTCGAGCATGGAGCTGAAGGACGCCCAGATCGGACTGAACAATGCGAAGCTCGGATATCTGCAGGCCGTGTACAACCACAAGGCTGCGCTCTTCGAGCTTATGAATGCGGTGGGGGTGGACGACCTGTAATACTGCGGTAAACGTTCTCTTTTGCAATCTCGAAGAGTATGGAGGTTCGGACCGGCGGAACGCATGGTTCGTATCGGCATTCTTAGGAGGAATCATGAAAAAGGGCTTAAAGGCACTCATAATAGTGGTGGTTATTCTCGGCATCCTCGGGGTGCTCGGCAGGATCGCCTATATACGGTACGAGGACAAGCTTGCCATCCTGCAGCGCAAGGGAACGGAGATCCTGGATACGAAGACACCGGTCGCCGTTTCGAGGGTGACACGCGGCGACATCGCGGAAACACTTGTCTTCAACGGCGAAGTGGTACCGCGCACCGAGGTCAGCATCTACTCGACCGTCCCGGGTAAGGTGAAGAAGGTTTCCGTCTCCGAGGGCGATCGGGTGATCAAAGGAGACGTTCTTCTCTACATAGACAGGAGCGAAGCGGGTCTCACCTACGCGCCGACTCCCGTGGAGTCGACGATAGACGGCGTGGTAAAGTCCGTGTTGACACAGGAAGGCGCATACTCGACGCCGCAGGTTCCGCTGCTCTCGGTGCTCGACATGGATGTGGTGGAGTTCGTCGTTCGGGTGCCGGAGCGGTTCGTCTACAGGGTGCAAAAGGGCCTTGCTGCTGAAATCGCAGTCATCTCCTATCCGGACAGACGTTTTACAGGTAGGGTCTCGAAGCTGAGCCCGGTTATCGATACCGTCTCCAGGACCCAGGAGGTGAGGGTCGAGGTACAAAATCCCCGGCACACCCTCAAGCCGGGGATGTACGGCGAAGTGAAAATAGTCATTCGGAAAAAGCCCGATTCTCTCATACTGCCGCTCGGCGCGGTGATGGACAAAGACGGCAAGCGCATCATCTTTCTCGTCAAGGAGGGAAAGGCCGTTATGGTGGAGCCCGAGCTCGATATCACGGAGGGCGACAGGATTTCGCTCCTACGCGGCGCGGTGGCCGGTGACACGGTCATCGTAATAGGGCAGCAGAACCTGAACAGCGGCGACGAGGTCAACATTACGGAGGAGATTGAATGAAGCTCTCGGACCTTTCAGTAAACAGGCCGGTTACTACGGTCGTGATATTCCTCGCGCTCGTCGTGCTCGGCGCCTTCTCGTTGACAAAGCTCGCAATCGACCTGATACCGGACATATCCTTCCCGGTGATTGCGGTGTATACGAGCTACGAGGGTGTCGCCCCCCAGGAGATAGAGGAGAACATCACAAAGGTCGTCGAGAACGCCGCCGCCGCGGCGTCGAGCGTGAAGAAGATCACCTCAAATTCGCAGGAGGGACAGTCCGTCGTCACCGTGGAATACGAGTGGGGAACGGACATGGGGGAGGCTGCGGCGGAGCTTCGGGAGAAGCTCGATCTCGTCCGGGACTATCTCCCCGACGAGGCGAGCCAGCCCGTGCTGTTCAAGTTCGACCCCTCGATGATCCCCATCATGGTGCTCCTCGTCGAGGGCGATCGCGATCTGAAGAGCCTCAGGTACATTACCGACAACAACATAAAGAGCAACTTCGAGCAGATAGACGGCGTCGCAAACGTGCAGGTCTGGGGCGGTAAGCAGCGGCAGGTGCATGTCGACCTGGATCGAACGATCCTGGCCTCATACGGCCTTACCGTCGACCAGATCATTACGATGCTGCGTACCGAGCATATCAACATATCGGGCGGGAGAGTCACCGAGGGGAACGCCACCTACTCGCTTCGGACGGTCGGCAAGTTCAAGAGCCTTGAGGAGATCAAAGGCATCGCGGTCGACAACAAGCGGGGAGTACCCGTGTATCTTAAAGACGTCGCCGATGTATACGACGGGTTCATCGATGAAGACATGGACGCCCTCGTGGAGCAGAAAGACGCCATCATCATGACGGTCCAGAAACAGTCGGGCACCAATACGGTGCAGGTCGCGGACCTCATCGAGAAGAAGATAGAAACGCTTCATAAGTTTTTGCCCCCGGATGTCAAGATCAACAAGTTCTACGCGCCATCGGACTTTATCAAGGATTCGATACGCAATGTATGGCAGGTCGCCCTCTTCGGGGGCGCGCTCGCCCTCATCGTGCTGCTTGTATTCCTTCGCAATATTCCCACGACGCTCATAATATCCGTATCGATACCCCTTTCCATCATCGTGACGTTCATCTTCATGTACCTCTTTAAACTCACGCTCAATATGATGTCGCTCGGGGGTCTGGCGCTCGGTATAGGGATGCTCGTGGACAACTCCATCGTGGTGCTGGAAAATATCTTCCGGTACCGCGAGTTCGGCGCGAAGCCGGGCGAGGCGGCGAAGCTCGGCTCGGCGGAGATGTCGAACGCCATCATCGCATCGACCCTCACGACGGTCGCCGTATTTCTGCCGCTCGTGTTCTTCATCCAGGGAATGGCGAGGGAACTGTTCCGCGACCTCGCGTTCACCGTCACCTTTTCGCTACTGTCGTCGCTGATCGTGGCCCTGACGGTGGTCCCAATGCTTTCGTCGAAAGTGAAGAGGGTGAAGATAAGGCGCAAGGTGACCTCGCTGCTCGACGTCGAGAAGGAGCTCGAGGCGCGGGGGAGTGTGCTCCGGTTCTTTGACCGCGTGTACAAGTCGGTGCTGGGCTGGGCGCTCGCGCACCGCGGATGGTTCGTTTCGATGGTGGTGGTGCTTTTCATCGTATCGGTGGCGCTCATCCGGGTGATAGGGGTGGAGTTCATGCCCGAGTCGGACGAGGGGTTCATTCAGCTCAAGATCAGCACCCCGATCGGTACCGA
The DNA here is from genome assembly GCA_016934265.1 of Spirochaetota bacterium. GTDB lineage: Bacteria > Spirochaetota > B62-G9 > B62-G9 > DRHN01 > JAFGTF01. The sequence goes on along the minus strand of JAFGTF010000155.1, from coordinate 1,384 downwards.
CATCGATACGACGAGACGCTCGGTGAGCAAGATTTACGACGTCATTGCGAAGGGAGTGCCGGAACGGGATGTGGTCTTTTCCCAGGTGGGAAGAAGCGGTGAGATGGTGGGAAACGAACAGTCGAACCTGGCTGAGATATGGATCACGCTGAAGGACCTGAAGGAGAGAAAGAGAAGCGACAAACGGATAATCGAGGATGTACGGCGCGAAACCGATAGGATCCCCGGGGTCGAAGTCAGGTATACCACCGGCGGCGGCGGCATGGGAGGGAGCTCGAACCTCAGCGTCATCATATCAGGGTACGATCTCGACGGGGGAAAGCTGCTTGCGGAAAAGGTGAAGACCGTAATGGAGGGCGTGCAGAACGTACGGGACGTGAATATCTCGAGGAAGGAGGGGCTGCCCGAGTACCGTATCGTGATCGACAGAGACCGCGCCGCGCTCTTCGGGCTCAATGCGTACACGGTGGGGCAGGCGGTAAAGCGCGCGTTCGCAGGGGAGACGGTGGCGAACGTCATCCTCGGGGGCGAGGAGGTCGACGTGCTCGTCCGACTCGAGGAGAAAGACCGCGTGTCCTCCAAGGACCTCGATCTCATATCGGTGGCCTCACCCATGGGCGCCATGGTCCCGCTTACCAATATCGCCCGGATAGAGAAGGACTACGGGCCGGTCAAGATCGAGCGGGAGCGGCAGCAGCGGGCGATCTACGTGAATGCGAGGGTCTTAGGCGACGTAAAGGGAGCGGTGGACGCGATAAAGTCCGGGATGAGCGGCGTCGTCATCCCGCCGGGTTTCAGCATCAGCTACGGCGGGTCCTGGGAAGATCTCCAGGAGACTATCAAAGACCTCATCCTCGTCGGCTTCCTTGCGATAATTCTCGTCTACCTTATCATGGCGGCGCAGTTCGAATCGTTCTTCGATCCGTTCATCATCCTCTTCACGCTTCCCTTGACCTTCATCGGGGTTGTATGGATGCATATCCTCACGGGGCTCGTATTCAGTGCGATATCCGGAATAGGTATCGTGGTGCTTTTGGGTATCGTGGTGAACAACGGCATCATCCTGGTGGATTATACGAACCTTTTAAGAAAGCGCGGACACGACCTACTGGACGCGGTAATGCTCGCGGGGCGCGCGAGGCTGCGGCCCATACTCATGACGATGCTCACCACCGTGCTCGCGCTGGTGCCGATGGCGCTCGCCCTCGGCGCGGGGGGTGAGATGTATTCCCCGATGGCGAAGACGGTTATCGGCGGTCTCCTCGTATCCACCGCCTTTACGCTCGTGTTCATACCCGTTTTGTATGCGATGTTCGAGAGCTCGAGGCTCAAGCGCAGGGAGAAAAAATTGAAGAAGGCGGCTGAAAATGGGTAAGGTCATGGT
>JAFGTF010000015.1 GCA_016934265.1 Spirochaetota bacterium | reverse complement strand
TTTCAGGCCAGGCAGGATTCGAACCCGCAACATCCGGTTTTGGAGACCGGCGCTCTACCAGTTGGAGCTACTGGCCTATCGTGTACCGCGTCTACCCTCTTTTTGCATCACGCCTATAACCGCGCGGTGCATCGCTAACGCCGCCTTACGACTATCGGCGTGCGGTTACTTGATATGCGTCTCCTTGTGGAGCGTATGTTTCCCGCATCGCGGGCAGAATTTCTTGAGCTGCAGCTTTGATGGAGTATTCTTCTTGTTCTTGTCTGTCGTATAGTTCTTGGCTTTGCATTCTTCGCATGCAAGCGCGACGAGTTCTCTCATATAGAATTCCTCTTCGTTCTTGGCTTTTCTATTGAGCCCACAACCGGAATTGAACCGGTGACCTCGTCATTACCAATGACGTGCTCTACCGACTGAGCTATGTGGGCAGACAGAAGAGACACTTACGTGTCTCTTCTGTCTGTTGGAGTTTCGCATACGCGAAACTCCAGCGTGTATGGCGTCTCTTTCGTGCCTGTGGCAACAGCGATACTCTCTTATGCTTTCTTTAATTCACTGTTTGCGACATTACCGTAGACCGGTCGCTCGCTGCATGACGGACATACGAGAGCCTCTCCGCCGACAGATCGAATCCCCTTTAAAGTGCACTACGCAGTGCGTTTAATGTAGTAAATAATCGCGAGAAGTCAAGATTTTTGACAGAATTGACCTGTTTTCAGGAAGCCGACACTCCCTTTACGGAATCAGAACCCCTGCCGAGACTCTTGAGCATCTGGCAGCTGCCTTCGAATACAACGCCGTCCGCCATCTTCAGCTTTTTAGTCTTTATATTTCCGTAGAGCTTACCGCTCGGAAGCATTTCCAGCCTGTCAATCGCCTCGACATCGCCTTTAACCTCACCGGCAATGACTATGGAGTCCGCCTTGATATTGGCGTTTATCTTTGCATTTTCCCCAATAATGAGGTGCCCTTTCGATAGAATCTTTCCCCTGAACCTTCCCTCGATCCTGAGTGATGAATCGAACCGCAATGTTCCATTGAACGAAGTCGTCTCGCTGAAGGTCGTCTCGACTCTTTCGCCTTCCTTCATGTCTGAATACTCATTCTTTTTTGCCATATATAAGCTCCATATCCTCTATAATGCCTCTCGTTCTTCATAATGACCTAAACCGATACTAGGCGTGACGAGGTTACATCCCTGCAGGCGGCCCCTACTTTGTAGTCATTGTAAACACCCCATCCCAGTCGGCCGGGGGGGGATTCTTACATAGCTCCTCGCATCGGGATATGTAGAGTTTCGTCGGACCGTCCGAAGGTTCGAGCTCGAGCGCCTTCTGAAAGCTTGCGAGCGCCTCCTTGAAGTTCATCCGCTTATAGAGCTCGAGCCCCCTGTTATACAGCTCAAGCATATCACGTTTCGTTTTACTTACCATGCCATTTTCTCCGATACCGGTCATTCGTCCGCACCTTCGAACGCCGATGCGGGGCGTTTTTTTTCATCTATCATGCCTATCTTCGATATATAGGCCTTGAAATCCGACTCGAGATTTTCGACACTGCGCGACATCTTTCGCAGTAACTCTTCGACCCTGCCCGTCTGTTTCTTCCTGCAGCACGCGGTAATCTCATCAATGTACGCGGACATCTCGCCCATGAACTTCGTCAGCCCGCCTTCCAGTATTTTCACCTCACTCAGTTTCCGCTCATTTTTCAGTATATCCTCCCTCAAGTCCTTGGAACGAAGGATGCTTCTGATCCGGGCCAGCACTTCGATGAAATTGAAGGGTTTGGTGATATAATCCTCGATTCCGAGTTCGAGCATATCGACCTTTTCCCTGATGTCGTCTATTGCCGACAGTATGATAATCGGGATATCCCTTGTTTCTTCATTGGCCTTCAGTATCTCAGTCAGCTCGAAACCGTTTATCTTCGGCATCACTAAGTCGAGCAGGATTATGTCAGGCCGCGATTCCTTGAGCCGTTCGAGCGCTTCCTCACCGTTGTATGCGACGGTGACGCCGAAACCGAGCTTTCCCAGCATGAGCTGGAAAAAGTCTACATTTACCTCCTCGTCGTCTACCACCAGTATCTTGCCGGTATATCGATGAACCTTCTCCATAGTTACATATTATTTTTATTTCCTATTGTGTCAATCGCTTTTTTTACCGCCTGAAGAAGCAGAAGCACAAAGACCCAGGCGGCAATGAACCGTGGGAACAGATCACCGAAACGCGAATAAACCGTAATCCGCTCGTTGCTTGAAACCGGAACATCGCATATGAGAAAGTCGGTCGTAAATACGGGGAGGCTCCCGATTATCCTGCCGCATGGATCGACACATGCGGTGACCCCGCCGTTCGCACAGCGCACGAGACTTACCCGGTTTTCGATACTCCTGAACACGGAGATGGAGAAATGCTGGAGCTCGAATGTCGGGCTCGCCGTCCAGGCATCGTTGGTAATGTTGACGAGAAGCCTGCTGCCCTGTGTAACGAATTTCCTTGCCAGGTCGCCGAAAACGTCTTCATAACAGATGAGCGCATTGAATTCCATCCCATTGCAGGTGAATACGGTATATTCGGTTCCCGGCTTGAAATCGCCGGCACCCGCCGCTTCGAGAATTCTTACGACCCAGGGAAAGAGCCGCTTGTACGGAAACCACTCCCCGAACGGAACGAGATGGATCTTTCGGTACATTTCCCTCCCTCCCTGGGGGGCGTAGAACACCGCGACGTTATAAAAATCACCGGAAAACTCGCCGTTTTCATATTCCCCTATGAACTCGGTCGTTCCCAGCAGGACGGGCTTTTTGATGGAGGTAAGATAATCGTGTACCAAACGTGCATACCTGAAGTTGCGGCTTAGATAAAAATCGTATAAAAACGGTATGGACGATTCGCTCCAAACTATGAGGTCCGGTTTTTCAGAAAGCGCTTTTTCTGTAAGGTCTATCTCCTTCAGCAAATTCCCCTCTATATCGGGGCTCCACGGATCGAAGTTCGGCTGGATGAGAGCGACCCGTCTTGTTCCAACCGGATTTTTTGAAGAGAGCGTAAAAAGTCCGAAAACAAACGATCCGACCATCAGTACGAAGACAACCGCTGCGCTTGCCGCAATCCTTCCCACCCCCCTGCCCAGCTTGAGATCTATGACCGCCCCCGCGAGCACCGCATTGAAATAATAGACGAGAAATGATATTCCCCATACTCCGAATATACTGGCACTCTGGATCATCGCCAGATTCCGGTACTGGGAATAACCGATGATTCCCCACGGGAATGCAAGATACCCGACGGTCTTCAGGTAATCGACAGCGATCCATGCCAGCGGGAACGCGATCTCCCTGAACGCCCCCGCCCTGCGAAGGCACGAATGGTGGTAGAGTATGAAACCGAGGACGACGGCTACAAGAAAGAGCGCCACCTCCACCAGGAGCACGCCCGGAAGAGATGCGGGGTGCTTGTATTCCTTAACCCAGAACAGATACACGGTATTGAATAGTATACCTGTTATCAGTCCCGCACAGAGCGCCCGCTTCAACGTACCGCGTGCGATGACCGCGTAGAGCGGGAAGAGGGACACCCATCCAAGGATGAATATTCCCGGGCGGGGAAAGCTGAGAATCAGAAGGATAGCGGAAGATACAGCCGGAAGTATGCATGCCGCAACTGTTTGGGACGGCTTTTGGGCCTCTCTTTGGGATTGCATAGGTACCGGTATACGATGTGCGATTTTATTCTATCTTGTTCTTCGAAATGGCCTTCAATTCCTTGCCGGGCCTGAAGTAGGGCACCCGTCGTTTCGGTACAACGACGGACTCGCCCGTTTTGGGGTTCCTTGCCTCTCTCTCCTCCCGTGTCTTGACCTCGAACGTGCCGAACCCTCTCAATTCGATATGTTTTCCTTCTTTCAAGCCGTCCTTGATAATTTCAAAAAAAAGATCGATGACCCTGGCGATATCTTTCTTTGTCAGTCCGAGCCTTTCGTTTACCTCTTCAACGATTTCTGCCTTGGTCAAAACATACCCCTTCACTTCCTCGGAATGTTTCATATGGCAATTCCCCACCGCTAAATATCGTCGTTCATACTAGCACGAGAAGGACAGACCCTCAACGTTTCATTTATTGAAAACACACAGGCAAGGCTGTGACACAAGCGGTGTCAAGATAGATCACATTATACATATCTTGAAATAAATATCAATTGAATTTTGCCATATTTATAAAAATATTTCGGGCGGCCCAAAACGGCGGGAAAAACGGCTCTCGTTGCGCTTAGTTCTGCGCTGAATCGTTTCTATGGCGAGACCGCTTTTGGGTATACGGAGGATTACCGTTATGAGGAGGCGTCCTCCGTTGAGGTTTCCTTTGACTTTGAAGACGCCTTTTTCGTGGCTGTCTTTGTTTTCGGGGGGGCTTTCGGTTTGGAGGCCGCCTTTTCTTTTAAAGGAGTCCTGTCCTCCTCGGCGGGCATCTCTTGCTGATCAACCTTGACGTCTTTTGAGGTCTTGGTTTTCTGGGTCGTCTTCCGGGAGGCTGCCTGTGGCTTCTTCTTGTCTGCGTGGGAGGAAGGACCTCTTTTACCGGTTTCCCAGCTTTGTATCAAATCATGCATCCGTATCTTCCTTCTGGATGCGGTATTTCTGTGTATGACCCTGCGAGAAGCCGCTTTGTCGATGATTGCGCAATACTCCTTGTAAAGCAGCTCGACCGCTTTTTCCTTCTTCTCACCGGCGAGGGCATCTTCCAGGCGTTTCTGCTGCGTCCTGATCCTTGACTTCCATGACCGATTCCTCTGCCGGGCCTTCTCATTCTGCCGTGCCCTCTTAATCACAGACTGATGAACTGCCAAACCGTTCCCCCTTGCAAAAACCTTTTCCCGTACTTTCCGCAGGCTGCTATATTTTTTTAAAGCGATAGTAAGGTATCGATTTTCATAAATAGAGTCAAGCACATTTACAGTCATGGACGCGAAGAAACAGCTGCACAGGATACCACACTCACCCGGTGTGTATATCATGAAAAACGGCGAGGGTGAAACAATATACATCGGCAAGGCAAAGGACCTTAGAAAAAGGGTGGGGTCATATTTCCACAAAACCCCCGCCGAAGGAAAAACGGCCGCCCTCATTCGAAGCGTGGAAACGGTCGAGACGATAATGACCGACAACGAAAATGAAGCCCTCCTGCTCGAAAGCAACCTCATAAAAAAGTATCGTCCGAAATACAACATCGAACTGAAGGATACCCAGAAATATCCGTACATCAAGGTGACTTCGGAAAAATATCCCCGCATCATCAAGACACGTATCAAAAAAGATGACGGTGCCCTCTATTTCGGTCCCTATACATCCGTAAAGACCATCAACCGTACGATCAGGACCATAACGGAGCTCTTCCCGATACGGCGCTGCAGTACGAGGCTCAAAAACGGTGCGCCGAAAAAGCCCTGTTTGAATTACCATCTCGGAAGATGCGAAGGCCCCTGTGCCGGCAACATCGACAAAACATATTACGACCGTCTCGTTCATGAAGTGGTGCTGTTTCTGAGAGGCTGTAATGGTGAGCTTCTGAACCGGCTGAAAGAACAGATGCAACAGGAGGCTTCTAACAAACGGTTCGAACGGGCCCTGATACTGAGGGAGCGCTATCGGGCGCTGAAAGACCTTCTTGGGGAGCAGAAGGTGACCACCCCCGGAATGGAGAATGAGGATATCGTCGGGATCTCCCGGCACGGACGTACCTACAGCATCGTACTGCTGAAGAAAAGGAGCGGCAGAATCATCCAGAAAGCGGACTGGATCGTACAAAGCGATATGGGTCCGGAAACGGCACTCGAAGAGTTCTTGGATTTCTACTATGAAGACAATGAAGACGTCCCCGCATACATTCTCCTCCCGTTCGAGGTCGAAAACGCTCACATGACCGCCGCATTCCTGCAAGAGCGGTTCAAGAGGAGCATTTGTATTCTCGTCCCCAAGCGCGGGGTGAAGAAAAGGCTCATTTCGCTCGCATCGAAAAACGCCGCCCAGCGGATGGAGGAGGAGTTTTTGAGATATGATCCCGCCGATGCGGCAGGAGCCCTGAAGACCGCACTCGGGCTCGACCGTGCGCCGCTGAATATAGAGGCGTTCGATATATCCACCATTCTCGGTTACTATCCAGTTGCTTCGATGGTACGGTTTTCGAGCGGAAGGCCGGACAAGCGGAGCTATAGAAAGTACAGGATCCGTTACAGCGGAATGAACGATACCGCAATGATGGAGGAAGCTGTTGCCCGGCGTTACCAGCGCCTGCTGAATGAGAAGAAGCCGCTGCCCGACCTCGTGCTCGTAGACGGAGGCGTCCCCCAGGCGAATGCGGCCCGCAGGGTACTTACAAGCCTCGGTCTCGGCGAGCTTCCGGTAGCCGGACTCGCGAAGAGGGAGGAGGTGGTCTTCGTCCCCGGCAGGAGGTCACCACTCGTCATGGAGGACAGAAATCCCGCCCTCCGGCTTCTCATGGCGGTCAGGAATGAAGCACACCGTTTTGCACACGATTATCAGAAAAACCTTCGAATCACCGAGAATCTGAAATCGATTCTCATGACCATACCCGGAATCGGCCCCGGACTCGCCGGAAAAATACTTTCCGTATTGGGGCAGGAAGAGATAACGATCGAATCGCTCGGATCTATAAACGGAATCGGGAAGAAAAGGGCGGTTTCCGTCTACCGTGCCCTCAAAGAAAGAGTAGAAACCGCTGTAAAACCGACGTAGGTCAGGCCTGAGGCCTGTTTTCATCAGGTGATTCCTGCGGGCCACGTCCCTGCGGGGAGTATTGCCCCGGGCCGCCTCCACCTTGGGGGGGGTATTCTCCCGGGCCGTACGGCTGCCCTGCCGGGCCTCCCTGGGGGGGGTATTGAGCGGGACCTTGCCCGGCGGGACCTTGCCCGGCGGGACCTTGCCCCTGGGAATACGGCGGCTGGACATACCTAACTTTCGCCTGCGCCTCGTCTTCGTCATCATCCAATCCCTTTACCGTCTTCTTGAACTCTTTAATACCTTGCCCCAGCGAACGGGCTATCTTGGGAAGGCGTGTTGCACCGAATACGAGCAGACCGATGATAAGGATTATCGCTATCTCCTGTACACCTATTCCACCTAACATGACGAGCCTCCAACGAGCATATACCGTAGTGTACCGTCTTTTACCGCTGATATCAAGACAAAACTCACCCTATACCGCACTTCACTAGTATGGTAACAAAAAAAGCCGAACAACCGATATCACGGCGCCTTACATTTCAATGGCCGATAGAATACCATTAGAAGAATTTATAATCCGGTTTGTAAAATAATTAGCATTATTCTAAAAAAAGTAAATTTTTAACTACTCGCCAACCGATACTATTTTCAAAAGACGAAATTAACCCGAGAGAGATATCCATGATCGAGACAGCAGGGAAAAAGGGAACGGTCCTCGTCATCGAGGACGAGATCCACTTCAGGTCCTTTTTGAAGAGGACAGTCCAAAAGGAGTACAACTGCCTCGTCGCCGGCTCCTGGAGAGAGGCGAGAGGTCTTTTAAACGAAAATGCGATCGATATCGCACTCATTGACCTCAGGCTTCCCGGGCTCTCGGGAAAACAGATCATCGACACACTGAACGATGAGTTCGGCGCAAGGCTCAAGACGGTCGTTATCACCGGATACGAAAATGAGTGGGAAAAACAGAACGCGCTGCATAGCGGTGTATCGGCATATCTTAAAAAGGGGGCCTTCACGCCGTCCGAGCTGCTCGAGGTAATGGACGGCATCAGAAACTACACTTCCACCATGCCGCCGGCACGAATTAGTGCGGACGATGACAGCATCCTACCGTCTGAGAAGCTGAAGAAGATATACGACTTTACCCAGAGTCTTATCGCCCTGGACTCGCTCAATGAAATCATCGACGAAATAATACGAATAACCCGGAGAATTTCGGGATGCAGGAGAATCTCGGTGATGCTGCTCTCGGATAACGGGAAATACCTCTACATAAAAAAGGCCGTCGGGCTGAAGGAAGATATCATCAGCTCGACGAAAATCAAGGTGGGCGAAAAAGTCGCCGGCAGGGTCTTCATGAACAGAATGGCGATATCATCTGACGACTACGACGTCGGCACAGGGCGATTTCTCAAATGCGATAACAGAGGGCCCTTCATAAGCGTTCCGATCATCGAGATACCGTACAGGGAGGGGACCGATCCGATCGGCGTCGTAAACCTGACCGACAGGATCGGGAAAAACCCCTTTTCGGAAAGCGAGAAGCGCTTCCTTCTCTGCCTGGCCAACGCCGCCTCGATAGCCATCAAGAACGAGCTGAGGAAGAAAGCAATCGAGCAGAACACGATCGACACCCTCGTGCTGCTCGCAAACGTTCTTGAAGCGCGCGATGCATACACCCAGGGCCACTCGATGCGCGTGGGATCCTACTCCGCTGAAACGGCAAAGGGGCTCGGGTTCACGGGCGAGGAGCTGACGCGAATACAGTATGCCGGACAAATTCACGATATAGGTAAGATTGCGATACCCGATTCCATACTACTTAAAAGAGGCATACTGAGCGACGAGGAGTACGGACTCATGAAGACCCATCCGGTGCAGAGCACACAGATCGTCGATCATATACGGTTCTTCAGCTCCATCAAAGGGCTCTTCCTCCACCACCACGAGCACTACGACGGGAGCGGATACCCGGACGGCATCGGCGGCATGGAGATCGAAATCGGCGCCCGGATCCTTGCGGTCTGTGACGCTTATGATGCAATGACCTCGAACCGTCCCTATAGGAAAGCAATGTCGAGCGATTCCGCTCTCCTGATTCTCGAGCAAGAGAAGGCAAAACAGTTCGATCCGGAATGCGTCGACGCCTTTATCGCCTGGCGAACCTCTTCTCCTCCGAATCCGGCCGAACACGGCTAAATTGCTTGATATTTTTCTCATACGCCTGCATATTTAAAATCAAAGGAATATAAAAGGTACGACGGGTTAGAATCCCGGATACCGCAAGCCTTTCTTTCTCGGAACTGGAACTACAACACAACCACAGACCGTATGACATATCGGAGGCCGGCTATGAAGAGGCTCGACAAGTACAAAACGGTACGATACACGATCCAAAAGCAGCAGGAAGTGTGGAAGATCTACGGACAGGGAATGGAGAACTTCGGGAACACCTGCGGCGCCGGAAAATGCCCGGATCTGATACCGGTGGTCGAGCCGAAAGAAGACGAGATCCTCGTACGAAACGACGCGGTCGGCTTGTGCTTCTCCGATACGAAGATCATCAAGTTCGGCGAAAACCACCCGCGGATCCAGGGGAGAAACCTGAAAGAAAACCCCGTTGTCCCCGGTCACGAAGTATCGCTCACCGTCATTAAGGCGGGCAAGAAGTGGCGGGACACATACAAGCCCGGAGCGCGCTATATTATCCAGGCGGACGTATTCTACAAGGGAGAGGCGGTAAGCTACGGATACAGGCTTCCAGGGGGGCTCGCCGGATACGGGATCCTCGGAAAGGAAGTGCTAGAAGGCGACGAGGGAAGCTACCTCATCCCGATACAAAGTGAAAACACAGGCTATAGCCAGGCGGCGCTCATAGAGCCGTGGGCGTGCGTCGTCGCCGCCTATAGGATCGAACGGCGGGACTGTATAAAGCATGACGGCCGGCTTTTGATAGTCGGAAACGGTTCGGGCGAAAACAGATGGAGCTTTGAGAAACTATTCATGAAGCATTCGAGCCGATCGGTCGTCCTCCTTGACGTAGGGGAAAAGACTAAGAAGGCGATCGTATCTGCGCTCGCCGGCAAACGCGTCCGTATACATGAAGAAAGCGGTACCGGCATTCATGCGGCCGCGGTAACGCATACGAACGGTGCCGGTTTCGACGATATCATAGTCCTTGGGGAGACAGACGCGGTAACGCTGTCGCAGGCGGCCGATTCCATGTGCCGGTACGGGATTATGAACTACATGGCGGAAAACGATACGCCGCAGTACGTCGACATCGATGCGGGAAAGATCCACTACGACCGTATTTCGTTCGTGGGCGGGACCGTCACAGACGTCGCGGCGCCGTATTCGGAGACCCTCGACTACAGCCTGAAGGGAAACGGCGTGCTTCTCGTGGGCGCCGGGGGTCCGATGGGTCAGATGCACGTCCATCTCGCCGTCGAAAAAGACCCGCCGCCGAAAGTGATAGTCGCGACGGACATCTCCGATGAACGGATAGCGTCACTGCACGACCTCTTCGACAAACGCGCCGAAAAGAGGGGCATCCGGTTTCTCACCTTCAATCCGACCGCCTTCGAGGATACGGACCGCTTCAGACAGCAGATCATCGAGGCCAACGAAGGCGGAAAGTTCGATTATGTGGTATGCCTTGCCGCGATCCCATCCGTCATCGAAGAGGCTTCATGGTATCTCGGCGGGGGGGCGGTCCTCAACATATTCGCAGGCGTATCGAAAGGCACCATCACGAAGCTCGATCTGAAGGCCGTGGCCGCAGCCGCCGTACGATGGGTGGGATCAAGCGGATCGCTTCTAAAAGACATGGAATACACCCTGCGGCAGGTCGAAGGGAAAAATCTCGACACGAACATATCGGTGGCTGCGGTTTCAGGAATGAACGATGTATGGAACGGTATCGATGCGGTGAGGACCGGCTCCTTTCCGGGGAAGATCGTCGTGTACCCGCATATCCGCGACCTCGACCTCATCTCTCTTGCTGAACTCAAAAAGAGATACCCGGAAGTCGGTGCGCTGTACGACCAAAGCGGCGGGTGGACCACACAGGCCGAGGAAAAGCTGCTCGACCTCTTGCTGCAAATCGACTGACTGCGAAAAACATCCCGCATCCGTGTACCGTAATACACTTGGGGGAAATCATGTACGGACTCGAAGGCAAAACAGCGATAGTGACGGGAGGCGGCCGCGGGCTCGGGGAAGCGATCTGCCGAAGCCTCGCCGGCGAGGGCGTGTCGGTCGCGGTAGCCGATATATCGGGCGACGTCGTACAAACGGTATCGGATGATTTAAAGGACACATACAAAAAACCCTCGCTTGCGATACAGACCGATGTGACGGTGGAAAAAGACGTCGAAACGATGGTTCGAAAAACGGTCGAGGAGTGGGGACGGCTCGATATTATGGTATGCAATGCGGGGGTCGTGATTTCGGAGGAGATATCGGAGTTTCCCTTCCGAGATTTCGAAAAAGTTATATCCGTAAACCTTCTCGGCTACTTCCTGTGCGCCAAGCATGCGGCACGGGCGATGAAGCCGAACAAACACGGCGTTATCGTTCAGATCAACTCGAAATCCGGAAAGAAGGGATCGTACAAGAACTCCGCCTACTCTTCGTCGAAATTCGGGGGAATAGGCCTTACGCAGAGCATATCCTTGGACCTCGCGCCGTATAATATCAGGGTTAACGCGATATGCCCGGGCAATCTGCTGGACTCCCCCCTGTGGGTCAACAGCCTCTATACACAGTACGCGAAGAAGTGGGGAATTACGGAAGAGGAAGTTCGCAAGCGGTATATCGATCAGGTGCCGCTGAAACGCGGGTGTACGTACGACGACGTCACCTCTCTGCTTCTCTTCTTAGTGTCCGACCAAGCGTCCTATATGACGGGACAGGCGATAAACGTGACCGGCGGACAGGAGATGCGGTAAACATTATCAGGCATGGGGTACGTGAATGAACCAACGTGTGAGGGTTACCATACAGCCGGAAGGAAAGACGGTGTCCGTGCTCGAGGGAACGTCCGTCTACGAGGCACTCGGTGAGGCGGGGATCATCATCAAGTCCGAGTGCGGCGGCAGCGGCGTCTGCGGAAGCTGCAAGGTACGGATAGTCGAAGGGGAATACGTCCAGGAGGGTTCCGAGCGTTACCTCACCAGAGATGAAATCGAAAGAGGTACCGTTCTCGCGTGCAGGACCAGGATCACGAGCGACATGAAGGTGGAGATCCCCGTAGAAAGCAGGCTTTTCGAGCAGAAAATCCTTACCGCCGGCATTGCCGCCGGTCCCGACAGCGGCGTTTCCCTCTCGCCGGCGATCCGAAAAACGGCCGTCGAGCCGCCCTCCCCCTCCCTCTCCGATCAACGCCCCGATCTCGAGCGCGTCGCCGACTCCGCGGCGGTCTCCGACTCTGCGTCGGGCGTCGAGCTCAAGCCGGTCCCGCTTGAGGTGCTGCAAGCTCTTCCGGAGACGATACGGCAGGACGGCTGGAAGGCGACGGTGCTCCTCAAGGACGGCGGGATAATCGGGATCGAGAGCGGCGATACGACCGACCGCTTATACGGTGTTGCATTCGACATCGGAACGACCACCGTGGTTGGATACCTCCTCGACTTAAACACGGGAAGAGAGGTTGCCGTGGCCTCCAGGACCAACCCGCAGACATCATACGGCGACGACGTCATCACGAGAATACACTTCTCGGGCTCCAAAGAAAACGGCCTGAAGGTGCTGCAGAAGCTGATCATCGGCTGTATCAACGAGATCATAGAAGAGCTCGCCGGCTCTGCGGGCATCGAACCCGCCCATATATACGAGATCACCACGACCGGCAACACGACGATGAGCCACCTTTTTTTAGGGATCAGCCCGAAATACCTCGCGCTCAACCCCTATGTGGGAGCGATTAAAAGCGCATGCGAACCGGCCGCCCGCGAGCTCGGCGTCGGCATCAACCCGTACGGGAGGGTGTACGTCATGCCGAACATCGCCGGCTTCGTCGGCGGAGACACCGTCGCGGTGATTCTCGCCTCCGAGCTCTACAAGAGCGATGAGGTTCGTTTTGCAATTGACATCGGCACGAACGGTGAGCTCGTTATGGGGAACAAAGACCGTCTTGTCGCGTGCTCGACCGCGGCAGGGCCGGCTTTCGAGGGTGCGCGAATCACGCACGGCATGAGGGCGAGTGACGGCGCCATCGAGAAGATCGTCCTTTCCGACGGAGAGGTATCCGTAAATACAATCGGCGACTCCCTCCCCATCGGGATATGCGGTACCGCTCTCATAGACGGCATAGCCGAGCTCAGGAAGCTCGGTGTGATAGACGAACGCGGGAAGCTGCTGAAAGAGGATGGGCTTCCCGAAGGGACACCGGATTTTGTCAGGAAACGGGTCATCGATCACGAAACATACAAAACGAGCTTTGTGCTTGTGGAAAAGGAAAAAACCGGGACCGGCTCGCCGATACTACTCACCCAGAAGGACGTGAGGGAGACACAGCTCGCAAAGGGCGCGATCCTGGCGGGATACGAGATACTGAAGGAAACGCTCGGCGTGTCGGACGGCGACGTAAAGGAAGTCCTTCTCGCAGGCGCATTCGGCAACTATATCAGACGAGAGCAGGCGAAGCGGATCGGTCTGCTGCCCGACCTCCCGCTCGAAAGGATAAGGTTCATCGGGAATGCTGCCGGTTCCGGGGCTAAGATGCTGCTTTTATCGCAGAATCTGCGGAAGGAGGCGACTCTCATCTCGAACCGCACGGAATATATCGAGCTTGCAGTCAGTCCGGACTTCCAGAAACGGTTCGCCGACGCGATGTTCTTCCCCCTGAGCCTCAAAAACGGATAGCGGCCCGCTCCACCGTTTCAACCCGGAAATGCCGTTTTTTCAGCTCCGCGCGGTCGTACTACGCCTCCAGTATCTCCCTGAACCGCCTGATGCTCTCCTCCATGTCCGCGCCCCGCTGGAATATCGAGGAGGTTCCCGCAACGAAGACGGTTGCGCCCGCATCCCTCATCTTCGGAAGGTTTTCCCAGCTGACGTTTCCATCCACCTCCACCTCCGCACCGTACCCCTTTTTTTCGATCAGTCGCGCGGCCTCTTCTAGCTTCTTTAGAGTTCCCGTCACTATGGTCTGGCCGGCGTAGCCGGGGTGCACCGTCATGATGCACAAGAGGTCCACATAGGGAAGAAGGTGCTCCGCCGAGCCGAGGGGACAGGACGGGGAGAGCGAAATTCCCGCCCTGCACCCCCGTTTCTGTATCTGTTGAACGGTCCGAAGCGGCTGGTAGCTTGTTTCCGGGTGAACACAGAGGGTGCAGCCCTCGAATTCCGAGAAAACCCCGATATATCGATCGGGATCTTCCATCATAAGATGGATGTCGAGCGGAATACCGGTATACGAGGAAACCGCCCTGCAGAAATCGATTCCCAACGAGAAGTTCGGCACATAGTGACCGTCCATGATGTCGATATGAAGGTATTCGATGCCGTTCGCCTTGAACAGGTCGCATTCTTTTCTCAGATCGAGAAAATCCGAACACATCAAAGACGGCGCTATCTTCCTTTTCATTATCTCTCCTCCCGGGACGTGAGGCGGCGTCAGAGGCCTGGTTTGACCACGACCTTAAGACCCTTTCTCGATTCATGATAATCGAACGCACTCTGGATGTCATCGAGGCCGAACACCTCGGATATGTACCAGTTTGCATGTACCTTCTTTTCCAAGATGAGCCCTACCGCCTGCTCATGGTGGTGCGGCAGCGAGCCGTGAGATCCCATGACGAAACACTCCTTGTAATGTATGAGGTTGGAATCGATGCAGAGCGGCGGCTGGTTCTTGAGCCCCCCGAACAGGTTGACCCATCCCCTGTGCCGAACCATCTTGATTGCGTCCTCGTGCGCCTTTACGCTGGACGCGGTCGTAACCACGAGGTCCACCCCCTCCCCGTCCGTCTCCTCCATCACCGTGTCCACGAGCTCCTCCTTTTCGATGGCGATGAAGCGGGCCCCAGGAAGAAACCGGCGGGCGAGCTCGAGCCGCACCTTGGATCGCTGAGCCGCGAAAACCCTCGAGGCGCCGTATATGCCGGCGAGCTCCAGCATCATGCACCCTATCGGTCCGAGCCCGATAATGCAGATACTCCTGCCGAACGAGAAACGGGCGAGCTCGAGGCCGTTGAGTGCGCAGGCGAGCGGCTCCGCGAGCGCGGCCTCGTCGAAGGAGAGTGTGTCCCCGATAGGAGTAACGGGTCCGTAGTCCAAGGTCGTACGGTTCAACAGCATGTACTCCTGAAAGCCCCCCTCGAACTGATACCCGGTTGCGTAGTTGAGCTTGCAGTTTGTGCCCATGCCGTTTCTGCACCAGTAGCACCTGCCGCACGGCACATCAGCGCCTATGGCGACCCGGTCCCCCACCTTTACCCGTGTCACGTTATGTCCCGCTTCGACCACCCGTCCCGAGACCTCGTGCCCGATTACGGTCGGAGGATGCACCCTGTCGTTTCCGTAGTGGTATATCCTGATATCGGAACCGCACACCGCACAGGCCTCGACCTTCAGAACCGCCTCATCGGGCCCGCAATCAGGCCGGGGGATCTCCTTTACGGTCATTTTCTCCAGCGCTTCGAGCACCGCAGCCTTCATAGACCTCATTCCTCCCGCACTCTTCGTCTTTTCGCGCCTTTTTTCTATTTCCTTGCTGCAAGGCGCCCGTCGGTTGTATTATAATACCGAACCTCGCCGTATGGGAAATTTTATGAAAGCGCTCGTCCTGAAGAAAAACGCAGTCTTAGAATACGTCGATATTCCGGAGCCTAAAAAACCGGGGGAAGGATTTTACCGGATCCGCGTCGCTGCAGCCGGGATATGCGGCTCTGATATACACCGCGGCTTCGAGAGCGGCGCATACCACTACCCGCTCGTCATGGGGCACGAATTCTCTGGTACGGTCGAAGAGGCCCCGTCGGGCGCACGCTTCGGGGTCGGCCGGAAAGTCGTTGTCTTTCCCGTTCTATGGTGCGGAAAATGCGCCGCCTGCCAGACCGGCGACTACGCGCAGTGCGATTCTTACGATTATTTCGGCTCGCGCAGGGACGGCGGTTTCGCCGAAATCGTATGGGTCCCGGAACCCAACCTCTTCGCCGTTCCCGATGACGTGGACATACTGCACGCGGCGATGACGGAGCCGTGTGCGGTCGCCCTTCATGGCATAAGAAAGCTCCGCCTGAAGGGGGGGGAAACCGCCGTCGTGTACGGAGGCGGCCCGATAGGAAACATGGCTGCTCAGTGGCTCTCCATCCTCGGGTGCGGTACGGTCATCGTCGTGGAGATAGACGATAATAAAGCGCGCATCGCCGAGCGCTTCGGGTTCGTCACGGTGAACCCTGAAAAGGAGGATCCCCTCGCCGCGGTACGGGAAGCCACGAACGGTGAAGGCGCCGCCTTCGCCGTCGAGGCATGCGGGCTGCCGGTCACCTACCGTCAGGCGCTCGGTTCCGTGGGAAGGTTCGGAGAGGTCCTGTTCCTCGGAAACCCGGAAGAAGATCTCATTCTGCCGCCGGAGGAGATCTTCACCGTCCTGCGCCGCGAAATAATCATTCACGGGACGTGGAACTCGAAACCCGTTCCCAGGGGGCAGGACGACTGGACGACCGTGCTTCGATATATGGATAAAAAGCTGCTCATGGCTCCGCTCATCTCGCATACACCGCCGCTCTCACAGGGCCCGGAGATCTTCGACAGGATTGTCGGTAAAAAGGAACGGATAGGGAAGGTCATTTTCAAGATACAGGGAGCGTAACCGCATGCAACTTCATATCGGCGTCAAGAGCGACGCCATACAGAACAGGTATACCTACGAATGGCTGTTCGGCCTCATACGTTCGTACGGAATACGCTACCTTCAGCTCGGCGGCCTTCTGGAAATGCCTCTTTTGGAGGACGGGTTCTATCATGACCTGCGGGACAAGGCGGGTCGGTACGGCATACGCATCAAGAGTCTGTATGCGGCGCACCGGATAACCGCAGGCTTCTTCTCCCGCGACCCGTTACTCGAGAGGGCGGCGAGACGAATATACGAGATATACATACACGCAGGCGGTGTGCTTGGTGCCGACTATGTCGGTGCAAATGCAGGCGTCGTGTACCAGGACCATCCGGAATTCAAAGAACCGGGCATCGAATCCTTCCTCGGTCATGTCCGGGAACTGATGTCCCTCGCGAAACGGGAGGGCGTCAAGGGCATCACGGTCGAGGCCATGTCGTGCTCTTTCGAGTGGCCCACCACTCCCGCCGAGATCAGGTTTCTATCTACATTCGCCGCCGAATACCACAGGGAGCACGCCGACACGACGGTACCGCTCTATATACTCGGCGACGTCTCTCACGGGTACGCGAACGAACAACGTGTCGTAGTACACAGCCACTACGATATCTTCGAGTCCGCAATTCCGTACATGTGCGAATTCCACTTCAAGAATACGGACGGTATCTACGACTCGACCTTCGGATTCTCCGAAGGAGAGAGAAAAACCGGTGTCGTCGACCTCCGGAAGATAAAAAAGATCATCGAAAGTAATGCGGGCCGCTGGCCGGTCGATGAGGTCGTCGGGTATCTCGAGCTCCCGGGACCCAAGTTCGGGCGGGACTACTCGGACCCGCTTTTGAAACGCCAGCTTGCGGAATCGCTCGAGGCGCTGCTTTCGGTGTTCGGACCCCCCTGACATTATTCCGGATCTGTTTCAGAGATCGAAGCCGCCTCGTCGGTCACGGCAACACGCCTCCGAACGCACGGTGTGGCACCGACATCATCAGCACTGTTCCCCCTGCCAATACGGTGAAAACCCAGATGTACGCCACCGCTTGCCGTTCGAATGCGCCTTCGAATCCGACGAAACGTATATCCCCGCTCCGCGATTCCGGCCGACTCAAGCAGAAATGAGCCATCCACCGTTTATCAATGTCGGATCATCTGAAAAGCAGGGTGCAAATATTTGAATATAAGCAGGTATTACTGATCGATACGGGAAGGGTTTGGGTACCGTAACGGTATGTACCGGTTGCACCGGATATATAGAGAGCCCCGATCCATACACTATCGCGATTGCCGGGTCCAGGCGTACGGCATCGGTAGATGCGAGAAGGATACCGTCACTAGTATATCCATCTATCCGTATAGACTAATCTTGAGAATGCTCTCAATTTAAAAAAACAATCAAAATTATTTACCTTGTTGCTCTCGGAAACTTCGGCTCATTCCTTTCCTTTTCATGGTATAATATTCGCAATAGGGTCCATATGCCCCGCCGCGGGAGGAAACCGATGCCAAAAAAGACGATCGTCATACTTGCGACACTCGACACGAAGGGAAGGGAAGCATCCTACCTGAAGGAGCGGATCAAAGAGTACAGCGAGCGGGTGATCATCATAGACAGCGGAGTAACGGGTGTGCCACAGGCTGAGGCCGACATCTCCCGTGAAGAGGTGGCCGCAGAGGGCGGGACGCCGCTTAAAACACTCCTCGAAAACCCCACGCGGGAAGTCGCGGCCCCCGTAATGGCGCAGGGCGCCGAGAATATAGTACGGCGGCTTCTCGATGAAAAGAAGATCCACGGTATCGTATCGATGGGCGGCACGCAGGGAACGACACTCTCGACTATGGTGATGCGCGCACTTCCCTACGGTTTCCCGAAGGTGATGGTATCCACCATGGCGAGCGGAAACGTCGCGCCGTGGGTGGACATCAAGGACATCACCATGATGTTCTCCGTGACCGACATCCTCGGACTGAACCCGGTAACGCGGAAGATCCTCGCCAACGCCGCCGGTGCGGTGTGCGGCATGGCCGAAAGTTCGGTCGCCCTGGAACAGGAGAAAAAGCCGCTCGTGGCGGTCACAACCGTCGGCATTACGACGCAGGGAGCGATGCACGCCTGCAGGGTGCTCGAAGAGGAGGGGTTCGAAACAATCGTCTTCCACGCGATCGGCCCGGGCGGGAGGGCGATGGAACAGCTTATGAAAGAGGGCGTCATAACGGCGGTGCTCGACTACGCAACCATAGAGGTGTCGAACGAGGTCTTCGGCGCGCTGCTTGCGGGAGGAAAAATGCGGCTTTGCACCGCCGGGACCTTGGACCTGCCGCAGGTGATATGCCCCGGGGCGATAGAGGTCCTGGTCTACAACGAGCCGGAAACCGTTCCGGACGAATTCAAAGACCGCACCCTGATACGCCACTCGCCCAAGATAACCGACCTCAGGCTCGACAAGGAAGAGATGGTAACGGTCGCGCGCGAGATAGCCCGCCGTCTTGGACACACAAAAGGTGAAGCCGTATTCATGGTGCCGCGTCGCGGCTTCGATAGTTACGACGTCGAGGGAGAGGGATTCTTCGACCCCGAGGCTGACGGGGCGTTCGTCGAGGAGATCAAGCGTCTTCTGCCGAAAAACATCCGGGTCGTCGAGCGGGACCTATCGATAGAGGACCCGGCCTTCGCCCGGGAAGCAGCTCTGACGCTTGCGGCTCTTATCAAAAAGCATGAAAGGAGACCATCGGATGGCTGAACGATATGCGAGAACGGAATTTTTAAACAGGCTTCGCTCGGAAATCGAGTCCGGAAGACCGCTCGTCATGACCGGGGCGGGGAATGGAATCGCCGCAAAGTTCATCGAACAAGGCGGCGTCGACATCATCGGGATCTACAACACCGGCTACTTCAGAATGCAGGGATACGGCAGCCTCGCCGGCATGCTCCCCATGGCGGATGCGAACGATATGGTATACCGTATCGGGATACGAGAGGTGTTGCCGCAGGTGAAAAAAACGCCCGTAATCGCGGGCGTCAACGGCGTCGACGTGCTCCGGAACATGAAGCTCTTTTTGGAAGACCTCTTGAGGGCGGGCTTCTCGGGAGTACATAACTTTCCCACCGTCGGGTGGTTCGACGGTGAGTTCAGGAATACGCTGGAACGAACGGGCCTCGGATACGGTCTGGAGATCGAAATGCTGAATCTCGCGCGCGAGCTCGATATGCTCACCATCGGATACTCGTTCAACACGGCGGATACGAAGATGCTGATGAAAGAGGCCTCCCCCGACATCTTTATCTTTCATTCGGGCATCACGAAGGGCGGATCCACAGGATACGACGAATCGAGCTCCATTTCCGAGATGGCGAAGAGAAGCCGCGAGCAGTACGAGATAGCGAAGTCAGCCAAATCGGACGTGATCCTCCTCGCGCACGGCGCCTCGCTCGTAAATCCTGAAGACGCGCAGTATCTCATAGACCATACGGACTGCGACGGCGTGCAGCTCGGATCTTCCATAGAACGAATTGCGATAGAAGAGCCGCTGAAACTGAGGGCGGAAAGCTTCAAACGCATTTCATTTCCAAAGAAAAGAAAACGCCCCGATCATTCGTGAGACCGCGGTATTCCGCTTTAGGCGTCGCAGCTACGGCAGTACGTCCACAGGGAGTCGACACCCGAATCGAGGGTGGCGAATTTCCGGGAAAAAATCCCCTCCACCGTCCATCCGATGCCGATTTTTAAGAATCACGGAGGTTCCGCCTCGTTTACGGCTTTCGACGTTCACAGGACCGTATCGTGTCGACACCGGCCTCACCCCCTCGGACCCCGGCTACGGCAGTATGCCTAAAAGAAGCCTGCAGAGGATCTTGTGACCCTCTATCGAGACATGAAGGCCGTCGGGCTCGAGCCAGTTCCCGCCGGATTCAGCCAGTGCGCCTGCGAATTCGCAGATCGCCGTACCGTGCTTTTTTGCCAGTTTCCGAATGATCTCGTTCGTACGGTCGATCCGCTCGTCGTCGTACCGCATCCGAGCTTCGGGAAAATAGGCGTCCATTCGCTCGTTATCCGCGTACGGTATGGTGACGAGCACGATCTCTACCCCCCTCTTCTGAAGGACCTTGATGATATACTCGAGATTTCTCTCATATTCCTCGATGCTGACATAGGAGAGAAAAAATCCGTCGTCGTTCTCCCGCGAGTCGTTCGTTCCGATGAAGACAACCGCCCGGTCGAATGTCTGTTCGAAGATCTCGGGATAGAACCGTCGCATGATATCCGCGGTGGTATCGCCCGATATCCCACAGTCGATCATTGATCTCATCGGATCGTCAATCCACAGGCACGCAAGTATCTTCTGGTAGCTCTCCCGGTCGCTCGTGATCGAATCGCCGATCGCCGCAGCGACGTACGGTCGGGCGGGCGCGTCGGTCTTGCGGAACGCGCGAAGCTCGTCTGCCGCCTTGCGTATACGGCGGCTTATCTCCTTCTCGAGCCTCAGAAGCTCTCTTTTTTTGACCCCGTAGACCCTAGCGATGGAGCGGAGGTCGTCGTCGTCGATGACGAGGCCGCCCGTCTTGTAGATGTTGAACTTGTGCATGAATGCGAGCTCAAAGGGGAGCTGGTTCATCGAATCCTCCACAGGCCGCTCTATTTTTTTAGTCATGCTCCCTGCCGCCGTGCCGGCTTCGCGAAGACCGGCACGGTTCGGACGACAGTATGACGAGTCAGTCGATTTCGAATCCGGTGGGGAGTACCGTCATTCCTTCTACAGCGCTTCAGCGGAATGTAACGGTCTCGAGTGAGGAGAGTATCGCGTCCCTGTACTCGGTGTAAATACCGTATTTCCCGGCTGCCTCGACGATCGCGATCCTCCGTTTCGAGGGGATGATCGCGGTACAGTATACGTAGTCCTCTTCGCCGTATCCCACCACCCACTCGAAGAGCACCCCGTCCCTCACGACTCCCGCCGCCTTGGTCTCGAACGGCACGGGTTCGCCCGCAGGAAGGTAGCCCTCCTCCTCGAGGTGGGAGAAGAGCGCCTCTTTCCAGAATTCGAGGTCCTGGGGAGGATAGTTCTTCACGCTCCATAAGACGAGCTCAATCCCCTCGGGACTTACCGCCCGGCAGACTTTCGCCGGAATAAAACGGCCGGATTTCCACTCAGCGAAGCCGTCGGGAGGCTGCACGCGTATCCTCGCACACGCCGCAACGGCTAGCAGTACCATGCACAGAAGAAGTGTCCTCGCGCCCCTCATCGGACCGTCCCCTCCTCCACCAACCGGTAGAAATCGAGCCCGTTCATCCACTCGAACGACGTGGGGATATCCTGCGGCAGCGTCTGTTCCCTGAAGCTCATCAGGACTTCCGCGTATATGAACCGTCTGTCGTTCTCAAGCTTTCTCAACGTGCCCCTGTACCCCTCTATCTCGTACAGGAGGCTTTTGATCTCCTGCTCTATGAGGAGCGTCCCCTTTACATCGGCACGATCGATCAGCGCGAGGTTCCTCTCGAGGATATCCTCGCTGCTTGTAATCCTCGAGCGAAGCATAAGGAGGTCCTCCCGCAGGTCCTGAGACTGGACTGATACGTCGATGACCGTCTCGGACAGCTCGTTCAGAATGAAGCGCAAACCGTTCATCCTCTCCGAGGGAACCCGGAGAGTGAGGGAGCCGGACGACCTGAAGGTGTAATAGCCGCCGTTTCTTTCCACCCACCCGATGATCCTGTCTGCCGCCGATTCTGGATCATCGACGAGTATGGAAGTCGTCAGACTGTAGGCGGTGTACTCGTCCGCATGCAGGGGGGCCGCCCGCCCCGTGCAGAGGACGAGGAGCACGAACAAAAAGGTAACCGCAGCACGTTTCACCGTCATCGCACCTCGAACGCCGATATGGTACCGGAAATCCCCCCGTACTCCTTCTTAAAGGCTTCTTCAGTAGGGAAAAAAGTTTCCGCAACGTAAAGCCGTTTTCCCTCGGCGATCACGCCGACGAGATAGTAAAACGGCTTCCTATCTTTGCTTTTGAACAGCACGCACTCGACGCCGCCGAGCGTTCTTTTTTCGGTTTCTGCATAGAACGGTTCGAGATGGTATTCGAGCGCCCGCTGCCAGAAGAGACTGTCACCCGACGGCAGGTTCGGCACACTGCCGAGCCTGACCATCACGCCTTCTGCGCTCTCGGCCCTGAATGCGTCCTCCTTGGCGAAGACGGCGTACGTTCCCGGCAGTTCGAGCGCCGCCCGCTTCGCACGCTCGTCTATACTGACGCGCACGGGATCGAGGTTTCGAATCCACGCAAAGGGTATCATCTCTCTAAAAGGCGATTCGTAGGCGAGACGGGGAACGAGCTCGACGGTGATCCTGGAATAGGAGACCAGCTTCTCGAGCAGCTCGAGTCTCTGCCGGAGCTCCTCTATCTCGTCGGTGAGCCTTCGTATCTCCCGCAGAATCTTAAGCCGCTCCTCCACGTCGTCGGTCCGCGCAAGGAGGAGATACAGCCTCTCTCGGGCGTGCTGCGAGATCCTGAGACGCGAAAGGAGGTCCTGATACTGTTCGGTGACATCCTGTGTCTCGACCGATCTCTCTATCACCTCGCCGACGGCGCCGATTGTGGACAGCGCTTCCTCGAAGTGTTGCGCGGGGACCCGTACGACCACCGTGTTCCCCGCCGACTGCTCGACCCATCCCCCGAAGGATTCCGCTATTACGAATATCTCCTCCTTCTTCTTCTCCACGCTATCGACGCTGAGCCTGAGAAAACCGTAGTAGACGCGCTTTCTGTCTTCCGCCTGCGCTTTCGGGGCCGTCTCCCGGGTCCCGACGGGCCCCGGTTCTTCCATCACGGCTTCCGAGACCGCAGGAGCCGCTCGTTTCTCCGCAAGCGCGTCCTGGAGGGTCATCTCCTTGTCATACTCTTCCTCGTACCCCCCGGACGGCTCTTCACGCAGAGCCTTGTGCGAAATGTACGAGGCATCCTTTTCGCTTTTCACGGCGCCGCCGATCCACCCGATCACCCTCCCGCACCCAGAGGCCGAAAGCACGCCGAAGAGTAAAACGAGCAGTACGCCATACCGCATACACCGGGTATGAAGAAATCCGGCGACCGCGTGGCCTCGCCGTTTCCCTGAAAGGGTATGAACTTCCCCCCGAGTCTTCATACCGCCCCTTCGCGACCTTCCCGCGAACCCCTCCGCATCGGGCCCCCAAGAAGGATGATGCCGACACCCTGCTCATACGCTCTTCTTTGACTGTACCAGCCTGCCATGAATATGTCAAGCATATCGTACCTCTCCGGATGACCCCTGCTCCCCGCACGACCCGCTCCGACCGATGAGGTTCACGCAGGTCGCCCGTATGAACCGTTGTACCGGAACGGACGGTTTCGACACTGGAATCGGGAAAGCATCCGTTTCATCCGCTACAGTTTCTTCTTAATGAGAGAAACGGTACGGGGGACGCCCTCGAACTCTTCCTCATAGTCGTACTCGAGTGAGAGAAAACCCCTGTACCCCTTTCGAACGAGGATGTCGAAGATCCTGTCGTAATCGATTACGGTGTCTATCCGGTCTTCGGCCGGACTGACGATCTTGAGATGCACCTGCAGCGCGCTTTTCAGCGTGCGCTCGAACGCATCGTAGTCCACGCTGCGTACTTCGTTCCACTCCTGTTCCGTGTATCCTGCAGTATCCAGATTGAGCCCGAACCAGGGGGAATCGATCTCTTTCAGAATTTTTTCGGCATCTTCCCGCGTATGGACCAGCCCGCGGTGATTATGGTTTTCCAAAGCGAGGATGATTCCGTTCACTCTCCCGTATTCGACGCACTCTTTCATACACCGTACCATACCGGGCCATACCAGCTCTTTTTTGATACGTTCCGTGCCGAACCCCTTGTCCCACGGCGCGAAACCCTCCCAGCCTGCAAAAACCCGTATAATCGGAGCGCCGAAGATCTTTGTGATATCGATCCACCGCTTCACTTTTTCGACTTCGGCCTCGAGCTTCTCTTTCGACCGGTAGCCGAAGTTGTTGCTCACCGATATGCAGGACACCGCAAGTCCCCGCCTCACAATGTAGTTCTTCACGGCGAGAAAATCGACACCCTCCGCATCGAGGTGGCGGTCTAAAAGCTCGACGCCGTCGAGCTTCAGATCATCCGCGCAAATATCGACGAATCCGAAGATATCAATCGCACCCCTTTCGAAAGAGCGGTGGTATGACCATGTGCTGCACCCAAGGTTCATCATCTTCTCCTTACAAGTTGATAGGGGCATAGGTTCACGGTAACTCGTGAACCTGGCCCCACGGCACATGCGAATGGGGTGCGACCGTGTGCGGCGGCGCCTGAGCTGACCGCGGCTGTACCGAAAGCGCCTTCATCTCTCGACGCCCCCTTCGACACCGGCCCGACGCCCCGTATATGCCGAACTAAACGGCCGGACCGTAAACCGTAGCTATATAAACGGCCGCGCGCGGCCGCCCCCGTCATTTGAACACGAACATGGACTTGATGATGCTTTTGTCTTTTTCCAGAACCGCGAAGGCTTCGGCGACGTCGTCCAGCTTGTAGCGTTTCGTGATGAGGGGTTTTACTTCGACCTGCCCGGAGGAGATGAGGTTCACGGATCGCTGCAGGATCTCCTTGAAGTTTCCGTGGACGAGCATGTATATCTCGCTCGTCACCATAAGACCCCTGAAGTGTATGTACGACCAGTCGATCGTGACCGGAACGCAGCAGGCGCCGATCTGGCCGATCCTTCCGCCGGTCTTCATGATATAGGGGAGAATACGTATGGAATCCGGCTCTCCCGCGGCCTCGATCGCCGTGTCGACTCCGATTCCGTCCGTCAGCCTCTCGATTTCGTGAACCACGTTCGTATTCCCGGGATCGATCGCGACGTCCGCCCCCAGTTTCTTGGCGAGCGCCCTTTTCTTTGCAACGGGCTCGGATACGATGATCCTTCTCGCACCCATCACTTTCGCCACCTGGGTTGCGATGAGACCGAGCGCACCCTGCCCTATCACCGCCACCGTATCCCCAAGCTGTACAACCTGCCGCACGGTGTTGTACACCATGAACACCGGCTCGACCATCGATCCTTCTTCATAGTCGATATTGTCGGGAAGCTTCATCACCGAGTCCCTGTTCATGATGATATACTCGCCGATACCGCCGACAATGGGAAGGCCCGAAACCCTGTCTCCCACCCCGATGTTGCTGTCGAAGCACGCAAGCTCGTCGAGCCCGCTCGGCGTATATTCTCCCACGGCCGCCACCTCGCCCGCCGCCTCGTGTCCCATGGTGGTGGGAAACGGCTCGTTGGCATACATCCGTGCGGGATAGACATCCGAAAGCTCGTCCGGCACCCTCTTGTCCCAGATACGGCAGTGATGAGGAAGCATACCTTGCATCTGATGATCGTGGGGCGGGTGAAGGGCGCGTATCGAATTCAGGTCGGTCTGGGTGCAGATCGAGGACGCCCTGACCTTAATCAGCAACTCGTTGGGACCGGGCTTGGGAATTTCAACCTCGCGTATTTCCCACGGCCCCCCTTTACCCATAAGAACCGCCTGTTTCATTGTTTTTTTCTTCGCCATCGTGTGTAACCTCCTGGTTCTTGTTGAAGTAAGAGCGCCTACTGGAAAAGGACGGCGGATAATCCCACCGCACCAATTCTACATCACGGTTTCGGTTACTTCAACCTTTATCGGCACGGAACGAAAAAAAATCCGCGCCGCCCGATAACAACACCACCGGCCCGTCGCCAACCTCACGACAAAAGACGTCGAGGAGTTCTTCCACATCGTGCCGGAGGTCCACGTACGAACCGAGACAGCGATGTTCTCCCTTACGGAGGCGAACAAAGCGCTTCGGAGTCTCCGCGAAGGCAGGATCAAAGGCGCCGCCGTTCTCGTCGTGTAATAGGGAGAAAAGTATAAATTCCTTGATCTTCTCCAATTTCGTTGCTGATATATGATTATCAATCACGCGAGTTATTAATGGAACAAAGGGTAAAAGCTCTTTAGTTTTGTT
>JAFGTF010000154.1 GCA_016934265.1 Spirochaetota bacterium | reverse complement strand
CGCAACCCTGGATATCCTCTATGAACATTTGAAAACAGGTAAATGGAGCGACGTTCTCAAAATCTAATATTGAACAGGCTCAAATTAACATTAGTGAGAGGCTTCAGTCTTTCCGCGTTCATCTCGTTTTTCGTTTCGCGAATGGAGAAAAACCAAACCGGCGGCGTCACCGGTATGGAACATACTTCTTTCTGCCGAAACCGAGGAACCCGCCGAATGCCCATTCGAGAAAGGTGAGCGGATACCCAAGCCGCATCGGCAACCGGTCCATTCGTCTCGACGAAGTGAAGATCACGGAGTCTTCCAAGAGGCACCACTCTCCCCCATTCTCCTGCAACGCCTTCTTGGCCCGTGTAAAGAACTCGAGGTCCTCCGCATGCTTGAGATCGGTCGTAAAACCACCGAGTCTCTGAAACAGATCACGGCAGCAGTATCCCATGTTCGCAGTGACGTGCACGAGACGCTTTCCCCAGTGTATGAAATCGAAATACATGTTCGCGATCCCGTCGGAGGAATCGGCCTTGATACGGACTATACCCATTTCAAAACCCTCGGAATAGCGGTCATACACCCGCTGTGCGAGTGTCGGCTCCATACGTGAATCCGCATCGAGAAAGAGAAGCACCTCGCCGCACGCGCAAACGGCGCCCCTGTTTTTTGCACGTCCGGGGCCGAGCAGCGGCTCATGCACGAGAATTCCGCGTACGGAGCTCTTCTCGAAGAATGAGCGGCAGACGAAGGCGGTATCGTCAGTTGACGCATTGTCCACCACGATCACCTCGATCACATCGTGATCCATGCGTTGGGCCTCCACCGACTCGAGCGCGCCTGCCACGTACCTCCCCTCGTTGTAGGCCGGTATTACGATTGAGATTTTTTTATCCATGAAGGTTCAACCTGTAAAAGCCCGAAGCAGGGAAAAAAGGAGAAGTTACAAGACGCGAGGATTCCCCCGGATCATCCTGAGTCCGTTCGTTGCTCCGGGCGTGCCTGCACAACTTTTAGGTATAGAAATAAATACGGGCCCGATGAATATCAGCTACCGCCGAAAACCGCTTTTCTTTCCACTGCTGTTTATTGTAAAGAACGATTATTCAATGTCAACGATAATAGTACCGATCTTGAGACCTCCTTCGACGTTTATACCGGTACGTTTTTTTCTTGCAACGGCGGCATGTGTTTTTTTGGATTCATCACGCATGCATGTGAACAACAGGGGCACGGTGAAGGGGAATAATCGTCTCATGCTGTACCGAAATAATAGTAAGAAACTTTGTCCGTCCGCTACACTCAGCTCGTAACAGGACGATAAGATTTCTAGAGGCGTTATAAAACATTTGGTACGGTGACACGATGCCGAGAGAACCGGGAAAATTGCTGAAGAAGCGGTATAAGGTCATTATTATTCTCATTGCACTCATCTTCAGCTTGCTCTTCGTGCGAGTTACGCAGTTGATGTTCTTCAACCGGGAACTTGCACCGGCCCCGCTCGAGGCGCCGCAGTACAGAGAACGCGGGTTCATCACCGACCGGAACGGCGACAAGCTCGCGATAAGTCTCGAAACCTATTCCGTATACGTACGCCCCGGAGAGATAGAAAACAAAAAGGATGCCGCCCGCACCGTTGCACAAGCGCTTGAAAGCGACTACTCGAGAATCCTGAAGCTGATGAACAAAAAAAAGCCCTTCGTCTGGATAGCCCGCCAGGTGGATATCAAGTATAACGAGCGTCTCGAGAAGATCGATATACCCGGTATCTATCTCGAGAAGGAGTTTCGCCGGCTCTACCCGTTCGGTTCGTTCGCTTCCCATACCGTAGGGTTTGCCGGAATCGACAATGTCGGGCTCGAAGGGGTCGAGTACCGGTTCGACGAGGTGCTTTTACCCAAACGTGCGGCCGCCCGGGGCTCCGACGGCACGGCTAAACAGGGCTACTCGGTCTCTCTCACCGTCGACCGCTATATTCAGGAGGTGGTCGAGGAGGAGCTACAGGCCGCGCTCGAGCATACGGGGGCCGACCTCATTACCGCCATCGTTATGGATCCGCATACGGGAGAAATTCTCGCTCTTTCGAACAAGCCTGACTACGATCTCAACGATTTCTCGAGATACACAGACGATCGAAAACGGAACAAGGCGATAACCGACCCCTTCGAGCCGGGATCCATCTTCAAGGTATTCATCGCCTCGATACTACTCGAAAAAGAACTCATTCACGAAGAGGACAAATACTTCTGCGAGGGATCAATCGAGGTCGAGGGAATCACGATAAATGACATAAAGCCGCACGGGGCGCTAAACTTCCGAAATGTACTCGAGGTCTCGTGCAATGTCGGCATGATAGAATCGGTGGATCGGATCGATAAGTTTGCGCTATACGAGCGTCTGCGGGCGTACGGGTTCGGAGAGCCGACCGGCATCAACCTTCCCGGAGAAGGGAGGGGAATCCTACGAAATCCCTCTGACTGGAGCAGGATCTCGAAGTATGCGATCTCGATCGGCCAGGAAATCAGCACGACACCGCTGCAGATCATGCAGGCGGCATCGGCCGTGGCGAACGGCGGAATGCTCATGCAGCCGCGAATAGTGAAGCGGGTGGAACGGCCGGACGGCTCGGTGCTGAAGGAGTATGCCCCCCTCGCCGTGAGAAGGGTGGTGAGCGAGGCGACCTGCACGCATCTTTTGGATATCCTCACCGGTGTTATCTCGAACCGGGGGACCGGCTACAAGGCGAAGGTGGAAGGATACACGATTGCTGGCAAGACGGGTACAGCACAGATTGCAGACACTGAAAAAGGCGGGTACCTGGAAGACGAGTTCTATGCCTCGTTTCTCGGTTTCGTCCCGGCGCCAAACCCAAGAATCGTCATACTCGTCACGATAGACAGGCCCGTGGGAGAGGTCTACGGCGGCCAGATCGCCGCACCCGTGTTCAAGAGCATAGTGGAACGCATCTCGCACCATCTCAATATCCTTCCCTCTTTCAGCGAAATATATATAATACGGGACGAATGATACATGCGGCAAGAAGAGCTGTTCGAAAAGAACGTTGCGATGCTGAAGCGACGGGGCCTCGCAGTACCTTCGGCCGGGCCGGAAAAAAAGCTTTGCGTTCGTCCGCTTGAAACGAGAAACGGTTCCCGGATTCTGATAGTCGATAATGAAGGAAGGAGAATACAGCTCCATTCACGAACGGACCCGCAGAAAGAGGCCGCTCGATGGGCAAGGGGGAACACGGACGGTGAGGAGCAGATCGTGTTCCTTTTCGGGCTGGGGGCGGGATACCACGTCGACGCCCTTCTCAAGATGAACAAGGCCCTGCGAATCGTCGCGTTCGAACCATCCGCCGGGATATTCGAAGCGGCCCTAAAAAACCGCGACCTTACCGGTCTGATAGAAAGCGGGCGGGTCCATATCGTACTCGGCGACGAAGCCGTATTCGAAGACCAGGCGCTGAGCGATCCGGGCTTCACAAAAATCAAATTCTTGACTCTCCCCCCCTACCGCACCCTCTTCTCATCCTCCTACGAGCTGAGAAGGTCGCAGTACATATCCTGGCTGAACCGCCGGCAGATCAACACTGCGACGATCAAACGGTTCGACCGGCTTTGGACCTCGAATACATTCAGAAACGCGGCGTATTTCTTTTCTCTTCCCGGAATCGAGGCGTTAAAAGACAAGTTTACCGGCCTTCCGGCGATCGTATTATGCGCCGGACCGACTCTTGCGAACGACATAAAAGTTTTACAGAAGATCCATGACGACGCGGTGGTCTTTGCCGTCGATACCGCGCTGCGTCCGGTCGTAAGACGGGGAATCGTCCCCGATTTCGTCGTCTCCGTGGACCCGCAGTGGGTCAACAGCTTCGTCCTGATTTCAGATCCCTGGATCGATCGGGACGAAAGCGAGCTGCCCATGCTTATCTGCGATCCCGCCGTCTACCCGTCGACGCTCAAAAAATACAACGGCGTTAAAATCGTTTCTTCGTCGGTGTTCGCGCCTGGAAGCATCATCGAGCGGTTTTCCGGCCGCAAGGGAACGATAGCTGCGGGCGGATCGGTTGCGGTGGCCGCATACGACCTGGCACGGCTGTGTGGCGCCGATCCGATCGTGATGCTGGGGCTCGATCTCTCGTATTCGAGCAGTCGAACTCATCTTACGGGGTCCTTCCACGAGATATACGTGTTGTCTAAGGCCGATCGGTTCGAAACCGCCGGCACACAGATGACGAGATACATACAGGGCGGCGGCCCCTTTCGGGTGGAGGATAAATATGGAAAGCCGGTCCTTACCGACAGAAGGATGATGCTCTACAGGGCGTGGTTCGAAAACCAGGCCCGTGCTCCCGCCCACGGAGGTAAAAAACCGCTCGTTGTAAACGGTTCCTCCGGCGGGCTGCACATAGAGGGCATGAAAGACATGCCGATCGTCGATTTCATGAAGGAAATAAAAAAGTCCGGGAAGATGAAAAAAGACGGGATCGAAAGTCTCAAAAAACAGCTGCAGATTGCACCCGTTGACACGGAAAAAATCCGGTCTTTCCTCCGTTTTCTCGGAACGCTCGGCTCAGGGATCGAGACGGTCGACACGCTCGCCTCGCGCGGGCTGTCACTCGTAGACTCAACCGGCCGGGACCGGACGGTCGGCCAGGGGCTCGCACGAATCGCACCCGCGCTCGATGAAATCGACAGGAAGATCCTTTCGGACAGGGACGCGGTGAATCTTCTGAGCATGGTGATGCAGACGCCGATCGTAGACATCCTGCGAAAAACCGGATCCCGGGAAAACCCCGACCAGGCGGCGGAAAATTCCAAAACCCTCTATGGTGCAATATCGGAAGGGGCAAAGCTCCTTTTGAAGCTGTTCGATACCGCATCGAGAAAGGTTTCGGCGCTCGGCGGCCGGCAAGCGGCGGACGCCGACAAGCGGCGTACGTAAAAGGCTTAAAAATTTCCGCGTATATGCCGATATACACTAGTGTAACGGGTTGTAGATATTCCCTCCATATCTACACACCAAAAGCCGGGTTTAATAAAATCCCGGCTTTTTTATTTTCCCTCTTATTCGGCGTTTCGTTCCGGGCCGATACTATGTCACCGCGTTACGCGCGCGGTGCCCCCCCGCATCGTCCTTTCCACCTCGGATAAAGTCGCCATCGTCGTATCGCCAGGGGTCGTCATTGCAAGGGCTCCGTGCGCAGCCCCGTATTCAACCGCCTCTTTCGGTCCCTTACCGGAAAGTAACGCGTAAATCAATCCGGAGGCGAAACTGTCCCCCCCGCCGATCCGGTCGTACACTTCCAGGTTCTCTCTCAAACAGGCTTCGTGAAACTCTCCCCCCGCATATAGGATCGCCCCCCAATCGTTGACGGTTGCAGTCTTCGCGTTACGTAGCGTCGTTGCAACGACCTTGAAGTTCGGAAACGCCCGAACCGCATCCTCCATCATCCTCTTGAAGTTACCGGTGTCGAGATTCGAGATGTTTTCGTCCATTCCCTCCACCTCGAACCCGAGCGCGGTGGTAAAATCCTCCTCGTTACCGAGCATCACGTCCACCATCGGGGCGATCATGCGATTTATTTCCTTCGCCTTGGACGGCCCACCCAGATCCTTCCATAGGGAGCTCCTGTAGTTGAGATCGTACGATATCACCGTACCATGGCTCTTCGCGCATTCCATCGCCTCCATAATCACGAGGGGGGTGGACTCCGAGAGAGCCGCACAGATCCCGCCGCAGTGAAACCACCGGGCCCCCTCCTCTTTGAAGATCTTCTCCCAATCGATATCTCCGGGCGAAAGCCTTGAGACCGCGGTGTGCCCTCTGTCCGAACACCCCAGAGCGGCGCGCACACCGAACCCCTTTTCCACAAAGTTCAGGCCGTTTCTGGCCTTTCTTCCCACCCCGTCGAACTCCACCCACCTGACGTGGGATATGTCGACGCCGCCCTGCAGAAGGAGGTCTTCGAGAAGGCGCCCTATCGGGTTATCGACTATCGCGGTCACCGCCGCGGTACGCATCCCGAAACAGCGTCTCAATCCCCGCGCGACGTTGTACTCGCCTCCCCCCTCCCATACGCGGAACGTTCGTGTGGTATGTATTCTTTCGTCTCCGGGATCGAGCCGCAACATGATCTCCCCGAAGCTCACCTCGTCCCATCTGCACTCCGATTTCGATCTGATATCGATGATTCCCATACACTCCTCCATTGCACTGCGCTGTTGTACCCGACCGCAGTCACGATTGCCGTGTATTTATCCATTCGGTGTGGAAACTCCCCTCTCTGTCCACACGCTCATAGGTATGCGCACCGAAGTAGTCCCGCATCGCCTGCAGCAGGTTCGCGGGGAGCGTCTCACTCCGGAACGAATCGTAGTACGCCAGTGACGACGACAGGGAGGGAACCGGTACTCCGAGCTTCGCCGCGGTGCTTACCACCCACCGCCAATTTTTCTGATTATTTTCAACAGCCTTCGTGAAAAAGGAATCGAGCAGGAGATTGGCGAGTCCGGGATCGCGGTCGAAAGCCGTTTTAATGCGGTCGAGGAACTTCGCCCGGATGATGCATCCGTTTCGCCACACTTGAGCGATCAGCCCGAGATCGAGCTTCCACCCATACGCTTCGGACGCCGCCTTGAGCTGTACGAACCCCTGCGCGTAGGAGCACACTTTGGACGCGTAGAGCGCGTTACGAACCGCATCGACGAACGCGTCACCGTCGCCTTCGAACGCTTCTTTTGGACCGAGGAGGACTTTCGAGGCCGCCGCCCTCTCTGTTTTGATCGCGGAAATGGACCTAGCGAAGACAGCCTCGACGATTGTGGAAGCCACAACACCGAGGTCGAGCGCGTTCTGCGACGCCCACTTCCCGGTCCCTTTCTGCCCGGCCCTGTCGAGAATGATCTCCACCACGGGCTTCCCGGTATCCGGATCCTTTCTTCCGAGGATATCCGCTGTAATCTCGACGAGGTAGGATTCGAGCTCCCCTTTATTCCACTCCGAGAAGATACGCTGCATCTCGTCGTATGACAGCCCTAAAACACTTTTCAGGAGAAAATACGCCTCGCATATCAGCTGCGAGTCGCCGTACTCGATGCCGTTGTGGACCATCTTGACGTAATGACCGGCGCCGCCCGGGCCCATATACTCACAGCAGGGCGAGCCGTCCTCGACCTTCGCCGCTGCCTTCTGGAGCAGGGGCCTTACGTGTTCCCAGGCCTTAATGGAACCTCCCGGCATGATGGAGGGCCCTTTCAGCGCCCCCTCCTCGCCCCCGGAGACGCCCGCTCCCATATAGAGAAGCCCTTTTCCCTGCACATATTCCGACCGCCGCCCGGTATCCGTGAACAGGGAGTTGCCGGCATCTATTATAATATCACCTCTTTCGAGAAACGGGATAAGCGATTCTATGAGGTCGTCCACGGGCTTTCCCGCCTTTATCATGAGCATCACGGTTCTCGGCCGCTTCAGCTCTCCGCACAGCTCTTTCAACGAATGAGTCCCCCTGATATTCTTACCGGCGGCCCTCGTGGCCATGAAACGGTCCACCTTCTCGACCGTACGGTTGAACACGGCGACTCCGAATCCCTTGTCCGCCATATTGAGTACGAGATTCTCTCCCATAACGGCGAGGCCAACGAGCCCGATATCCATCTTCGACATACATCTCCTCCTTCTCTTGCGTAAGGCTGCCCGCTCTTTTTTCCTGATGCAGCCAGCCACACTATTGTATCACATATTTTTCCGTTATGTTACACGGTTTCCAATAAAAATGCTCTTCAGCTCTCCCGTATCCGTGAAGGTTGAAATCGGCATTCCGGTAATCAGCCCCGGGAAGCCCGAGCTCTTCAGAGCGGCAAAAAGCGGCCGTGCATTCTTTCTTACCTACGGCGGGGACTTTCTCGGTCGTTGCCATCGACCGCGCCGTCACCCGTACGGCTTGCAGGCGTGGCTGGGGGCTCTCCGTGTTCGAAAAAATCGGAAACGGTTGATCTTCGGAGCACGTCTTTACTCGCCGATCTTCTTTACAGTAGACGATAGAGACAAACGATACACTAAAGAAATTACCTTTTCACGGTTTCCGCCATTTAACTGCAATAACGCCTGATTCTACGTATAGTAAATGAATCGAGGCCCTCTGCTCTATGGAAATATGACCGGCAAACACCGTTACATAACCCGACCCTTTGCTCAAACTTGATAAATAGCACAACATCGTGGACACTTCTTAGTATCACTAATATTTGCACCACATTAAGGTATCAATAAATAATGTTCTTCTCTAAAATAGTTGCAATAAATTATGGGAATATTAATCATGACTGTGTCGTTACGAGGCGTAAGACAACATCATCCGATGTTGTCTTTACTGCAGAAGACAAAAGTCGCCTATGGCTCAAATCGAGGCTTTATGCCT
>JAFGTF010000153.1 GCA_016934265.1 Spirochaetota bacterium | reverse complement strand
CGACCGTCAACATCGGTCGGTACGCCGACCGTCAACACCGATCGATACGCCGACCGTCAACACAGGTCGGTTCGCCGACCGTCAACACCGATCGGTACGCCGACCGTCAACACAGGTCGGTTCGCCGCTCTATCGCGAGAAGAAAAGCCCCATCCGCTCGCTTTGGAGAGTCCACCGTTCGTTTCCCCAGTACCGGAAGTGCCACGGTTCGTAGATATATCCCGTAATTCGCTGTTTGTACAGCGGATAGGAGTAGGATATGCCGTATCTGTGCACATTTTTCCTCAGCCACTCGAACGCGACGGTCTTTTCGAAGCTCGAGGAGAGGCCGTATCCTATTTCGTCCGTAGTGAGGTCGCACGTAGTCCCGAGCTGATGCTCGGAGTGGCCGGGCTTGGCGACCGCCTTCTGTACGGGCCCGTATCTGTCGATCGCACGCTGGTAGAGGTTCGACTGGTACGGCGCATCTCTAAACGCCGAGATTACCCTTATGCAGATCCCCTGCTTTTTCGCATCGTCCATCATCCGTACGAACGCCTCGTTCGCCTCCTCCCGCAAAAGGAGGGCCCGCCATTCGTATCCGGAGGCCTTGTACTCCTCGGCAAGCGGCACGAGATCGTCCGGACGGTAAAAAAGGGGGAGCGGGTGCGATCTGTCGACGGTCTCCCTCCCTATCGGTATGTTTCCAACCACTTCTGTGAGTCCGCCCCCCTCGAAACGAACGATAAAGGGTTCGGGTAAAAAGAAGGACCGCGTTCCCCGACTGAGGCTGTACCACACGACGTCCCCGCGGAGAAACGAAGATAAGGGCTTCAGGCGCTCTCCGAAACGCAGGGGAACCTCGTAATCGTTCCGGGCTAAAAAGGAGCTTCGTGTGTATCCGTACCCTTTAGGAAGCGCGAAGTAGAGCTCCCCGCCGTCCTGACCGAAAAGGGGCGTCGAACAAACCGCCGATATGCATACGAGGGCCGACGGGAAAAACAAACTGAATCTCATCCTTCCTCCTGTAGGGGGGGTACGATTCTCTTTTATTCGTCGGATTTTATTGTACCACTTATTACCGGGGATAGTACGGAATTTTCCAAAAAAGACCGCGTTGTCCGCGTCTCAATAGAGGTCTGATGCTACCTGTCTGAGAAACCTGAAGTGGTCGAGATCCAATCTTTTCTTTCGCATCTCCTCCAGTATGAGCTCGCAGGTCCAGGAGGCGGCGTTTCCCACGACCGACGGGCACTTGTCCGTATGTGCCCCCGCCTTCTCGAAAGCCGCTCGCTCCTCGGGGTCGAGGATATTGAACGACCTGCCGAAGATGCTTCGCTGCACCTTTTCGCAGACGAACGAGCCGTAGGCGTCAAAGAACCTGTCGGCAAGCCGCCGTACGAGCCGGTAGGAAGAGCGCCTGTTCTCGATGTCGTCGTCGAACCGCTCGCGAACCCTGCCGAAGAAAGCGGAGACCATCATTGCTCCGCCCGTGTACCCGCCGCACGGTCCCGAGCAGAGGCTCCCCATCCCCCCCGCGAAACCGCTCGCCGCCTTGAAGATGAAATCGTTTCTAACCTCGAGCGCTTCTGAAACCGCCGCGACGGTGCACTGGCTGCAGCCGTAATACTCCCTCTCGTACTCGAAGCCGAGCTCGTACGCCTTTTTGATTCTCTCTTCGTCCGTCATCGTTCCTGTCTTACTCCTTTCCGTGTGATATCGTCGCTTACCTGATGAGCTTCGAAACCAAGCCAACTCGGGCTTGCATTCAATGGAGATCATGTCCTATATCCCCGCCCCGGTTTATAAGTAATACTACCGATATCCTCCGACAATCAACATGATTCGGTCATATGCAGTCCGTACGTATCGAAAATCCGAATCAAAGGCTCCCCCGCGGCGGAAACCGCCCGCCTGAATTAACTTGAATTTCGATTTTCATGCTGCTACAATTTGAGTAGTCCGCAGGAGAGGAGTATACGGATGATTAGGAAACCGTTGATATACAACTACAATAATGTCCTCGCACACAACGTCGGAAACCGCACCGGCATCAGCACCGAAGAGATCCTGTCGTATGAACGTCGCACGAAACGGATACACGAGTCCCTCGCCGCAGAGAGGGAGGGGGGTACGCTGCCGTTCTACGATCTTCCCGAAAAAAAGGGAGACCTGAAGGAGATTAAAAAGCTCGGCGAAGAGATAAAAAAGGAGATGGGCGACCGCCTTGAAAACCTGCTCGTGATCGGTATAGGCGGCTCCTCACTCGGCGGAATCGCCGTGACCCGCGCCCTCTGCCATCCCTTCTACAACCTTCTTCCGCACGAGACGAGAAAAACACCGCGCATCTTCTTTGCGGAAAATATCGATCCAGATGAGATCACGGGGCTTTTCGACATCATCGACCCGGAAACCACCCTCGTCAACGTGATATCGAAATCCGGAAGCACCGCTGAGCCGATGGCGAACTTCCTCCTCTTCCAGAAGCACATGATCGACAAGATAGGAGAAGAACGATACAAACACCGGGTGATCGCGACCACGGATCCGAAGTCCGGCACGATGAGGGAAATCGCGAACGATCTCGGTCTGCGGACGCTGAAAGTGCCGCCAGGTGTCGGCGGAAGGTTCTCGGTGCTCTCCCAGGTCGGCCTCTTCCCCGCATATATGGCAGGCGTCGATATCGACGCCCTCGCTGCGGGAGCGTCCGCGATGGTGAAACGATTGAATACGGACGATCTATTGAAAAACCCCGCGTATCTCAACGCCGTCATCCACTATCACCTCCATATCAAAAAGGGAGTGAATATGGCGGTTCTCATGCCGTACTCGACCGCACTCGCGGAGGTGGCCGGGTGGTACAGGCAGCTTCTTGCCGAGAGCCTCGGGAAAAAGTTCGCGCAAAGCGGCGAGATCGTCTACTGCGGCCAGACCCCCATAAAGGCAGTCGGTGCGGTAGATCAGCACTCTCAGATCCAGCTCTACCGGGAAGGACCGGAAGACAAGATCATCACTATTCTCAGTGTCGAAAACTTCAAGAACTTTCTCAATATTCCCTCCCTGTACAAAGAGTTCGAGGGGATAAGCTACCTCGGCGGCCATACGCTGAATGAACTATTCGAGGCGGAAAAACGGGCAACCGCCCACGCTCTCGTGAAATCGCAGCGCCCGGTGCTGGAGATAACGCTTCCCGAGATCAACCCCTACACCCTGGGTCAGCTCTTCTATTTCTATGAGGTGCAGACCGTATTCGCCGGATGCCTGTACAACGTGAACCCACTCGACCAGCCGGGTGTCGAAGCGGGAAAACAGTACACCTACAGTCTCTTGGGGAGGAAGGGATACGAGGATGTGTGGAAAAAGGAGGTAGGTCCGGAGGAATCGGACCCGACGTATATCATACGCTGAACGTTTTGTCGGCCCGGGAAAAAAGGACATGCGGCGTCAAAGCGGAATAAAGAAATTTCTTTACTGGATACCATATTGTATTATACTGTAAAAGAAGGGCGATTAACTCAGCGGTAGAGTGCTACCCTCACATGGTAGAAGTCACTGGTTCAAATCCAGTATCGCCTAATGCCCCGGCCGCTACGGTCGGGGCTTCGTTTTAACCGTTCCGGCGGGCATCTGCAGGCCGAAACAAAGCTCCGGACTGAAACGACGCCCGGGGAGATTTTGTTCCGTAAAGAGTTTTTTTCACCATGCTCCTGAATATGATATGGCTCTCACTCGTAAATATCAAACGGAGGACGCTCTTCTCAGTGCTCCTGTTCGCCATGGCGTTTTTGGTGGCCTGTTCTCTGTTTCTAGCTAATCTCACACATAAGCTGCTCTCTCTCCCGGATACCGTAGAGTTCCGCCAGTTCTTCTATACGGTACTCTACTCCGTTCTCGCCGTTTCGGCTCTCATGCTTTCCGCCATCTCGGCCGTATCGACAAACCTTCGCCGGGAGGAGTACGCGATTCTCAGGACCTTCGGGGCTCAGAGGTCGGACATCTTCCTTCTCGCGGTGTTCGAATCCTTTTTTCTCTGCTTCTTCGGAGCCCTCTCTGGGATACTGCTCGTTATGCTGCTTATTCTCACAAAGGCGCTCTACATACCCTATTTCTTCGAGGGAATCATGCGTGTATCCCTCTACCGGCTCATCGGGATAGGAGGGCAGGCGGTCCTTCTATCCGTCCTGATAGAGGTCGCGGTTTCCGCAGTGCTCCTTTTTCTGATACTGAGAAAGGATATCCTCGAGCTGGAGAGGGGGCGATTGTGACCATCAAGGCACAGTCGGTTTCCAAACGGTACCGTTCGCCCGTTTCCAAGGCTTCCGTGATCGATGCGGTAGCCGGCATCTCGCTCGATATCAACGTGGGAAGCTCCACCGTCATCTACGGTCCCACGGGGAGCGGGAAGACGACGCTTTTACGAATGCTCTCGGGGATCTCAAAGCCGACGTCCGGTGAAATCATATTCCACACCCTCCATTATACCGAAACCGGCGACCGGAAGCTCTCCTCCTTCAGAGAACGGTACATCGGGTATGTTCCTCAGCGCTCGATGCTGATAAAAGACCTCTCCGTGTTCGAGAACGTAATCTCACCGAACGCGTTTCGCCAACGGCATATACGGTCGCTCAAATCCGCTGCACGGACGCTCCTCGAGCGATTAAATTTGGAAGATACGGCACAGCGGAAACCGGATACGCTGTCGGGTGGAGAGAGCAGGATGGTCATGATCGCAAGGGCGATCCTTACGCGTCCCGCATTCCTTTTCGCGGACGAGCCGGTATCCGAGCTCGACGACGATTCCGCAAAGCTTGTACTAGATCTCTTTTCAGAACTTAAGCGGGACGGATCGGCGATCTTCATCGCATCACACGAACCGCTCGCATTCGGCGGCAATACCGATCTGTACGCCATAAAAAACGGCAGGATCACAGAACACACCAGAGGAGGTCACAGATGAACTGGCTCGAACTGAGGTGCCGGGCCGAACGGTGCATCATAGACGACACCACCGAGATGGAAATCAGAAAGTGTATGACCCAGAACGACAAAACGAACCCCAACAAGTTCAACCCCTGTCCCAATCTGAGCATCAAGGCGACGGACAGCTACCAGAAGGGCGATGTCTGGAACAAGTTCGGCGAGATGATCGATAAATCGAAGGGCAAGGACAAGCGTCTGCTCTGAATGAGCATGAAACAAGATCTGGAGTTTATAGAATGGG
This sequence comes from Spirochaetota bacterium, assembly GCA_016934265.1. Classification (GTDB taxonomy): domain Bacteria; phylum Spirochaetota; class B62-G9; order B62-G9; family DRHN01; genus JAFGTF01. The sequence continues at coordinate 41,975 of JAFGTF010000153.1, read as the reverse complement.
AACCATACGCGAGAATATCGAAAGGGTGAAAGAACGGATCGAACGCGCCAAAGACAGGGCAGGCACGAGGGAAGGCGTTACCCTCGTCGCAGTATCGAAGACCTATCCGGTGGAAATGATAAACGAGGCGGTACAAGCCGGAGTGCGCGATATCGGTGAAAACAGGGTACAGGAGGCTGCACAAAAATATGAAGGGATCATCGAGGGCGCGAAGCTGCACCTCGTAGGGCATCTGCAGCGCAACAAGGTAAAACGGGCGCTCGACATCTTCGGTATGGTGCAGAGCATAGACAAGATCGAGACGGCGCTCGAAATAGATAAGCGTGCCGCAGCCCCGCTCGATATTCTCATCGAGATCAATGCGAGCGGGGAACCCACGAAGTCCGGCGTTTCGCCCGACGGGCTTTCCGAGCTCGCGGAGGCGCTCGCTTCCCTTCGCATGATACGGGTACGCGGGCTTATGACCATCGGGCCGTTCACCGACGATGAAAAGAGAATCAGAGACTGCTTTGCGGCTACGAGAAAGCATTTTGAAGCGCTTGGGAAGACCCTCCGCTCCGACGATTTCGACGTCCTTTCGATGGGAATGAGCTCGGACTACGAACTCGCAATCGAGGAAGGATCGAACATGGTCAGGATCGGGACCGCCATATTCGGAAGACGGACGTAACCGTGCCGAATTACTAAAAACGTTATCGGACGGGATACGGCGATGAAAACGAGACGACGAGAGACGGTAGAGGCGAGACTTCATACGGGAAGCTCGAAGCGCACGGTAGAGCTGAAGGATGCCGTCTACCATATTTATACGCATGCCAAACCGGTCGATGGAAAGGCTAACAACGATGCGGTTTCGCTTCTTGCGGATTATATGGGAGTACCGAAGCGGAATGTAACGATTATTAAGGGCGAACGGTCGAAGGACAAGGTGTTCGAGATCACACGGGGGATTTGATTTAATCGGCCCGCACTGTTATCCTATGAACACAACACACGTGGAGGGACTCATGCGGAAAGTAAACATTGCGGTGATAGGCGGTACGGGCCTGTACGGCATGGATGACAGCACGACCGTCGGTACGTTCGATATCGACACTCCGTTCGGCAATCCCTCGGATTCGATTACCGTCGTCGATTTCGACGGGAAAGAGGTCGCGTTTCTCCCACGGCACGGAAGGGGCCACCGGTACCTTCCAACCGAGATCCCCGTGAAGGCGAACATCTATGCGCTGAAGAAACTCGGCGTCGAGCGGATAGTCGCATTCAGCGCAGTCGGCAGCCTCAAGGAAAAGATACGCCCGAGGGAGGTCGTCGTACCTGACCAGCTGATAGACCGCACACGATCACGTGACAACTCTTTCTTCGGAGATGGAATCGTAGGCCATGTATCCTTTGCGGACCCGTTCTGTCCCGACCTCGGCCGAACCGTGCGTGAAATCGTCGCCTCGCTTCCATATCCGTCTCATGACGGGGGAACCTACGTCTGTATGGAGGGCCCGCTCTTCTCCACGAGGGCGGAGAGCAACCTCTACAGGTCGTGGGGCGGATCGGTCATCGGAATGACCGCTATTCCCGAGGCGAAGCTCGCCCGCGAGGCCGAAATATGCTACAGCCTGATAACGCTCGTCACGGATTACGACTGCTGGAAACTGGAGGAGGAGGCCGTAACGATCGATATGGTGATAGAAAATATGCGGGCGAACACCGAGGCTGCGAGAGCAATACTGAAAGAGATAGTAGCCCGGCTTTCCGACGACAGGACATGCGGGTGCGCCGAGGCCGCCCGGTACGCGATAATGACCGATAAAAAATTGATTCCCGGTTCGGTGAAGCGAAAACTCGATCTATTCTACGGGAAATATTTTTAATATCCCAAACCTCCCGGGGGAAAATGAAAACGCTGTGTAGCTTTCTGGCCGTATGCATCCTTTTTTTCTCAACCGTTCCGGCATACTCCGTACGGGCCCAACAGACGGATCGCGTACCCGAACTAAAGGCATCATACGGCCCGGACAGAAAGCATCCGGCAATTACCTACGAGTTCGACTTCACGGACAAGGATTCGGATTATGAGGAGACTCCTCTCCGGCGGTTCGAAATAATATTTCTGATCTCGCTTCCCGTGAGCCTGCTTATCACTTTTTTAGGGGTGGAGGGCTACCGGGTGCTGGGCGGGCAGGTCGGTGCCTTCAACCAGGTCGAATACAGGTATCTAATCCTATCGACCGTCGGCATCTCGCTCGGGGTTGCGTTGACGGACCAGCAGGCCGTTTTTATGAAAGAGAGGTTCTGACGGACAATGAAACGAAGAAAACTTGTTACCTTTATACTCGTCAGTATCGGTGTTATCGGGATCGACAGGCTCACGAAATGGCTTATAAAAACGACGATGGAGCTCGGAGAGTCGATACCCGTGCTCGGGGACTTTTTCAGAATATCGTTCATTCTCAACTCGGGGATAGCGTTCGGCCTCTTCGACGAAAACCCTTCACCCGTGAAGATACCGCTTCTCGTCTTCGTCTCGGTCGTCGCGCTCGGCATCATCCTCTATATCTTCCTTACTCTGCCGAAGGGAATCAGGCTCAGCGGCATATCGATGGGACTCATCTTCGGCGGGGCGATCGGCAACATGATAGACAGGATACTGAGGGGCCGGGTGGTGGACTTCATCGACGTGGATTTTTTCGATATCGCCCTGCCGCAGATCAACGTGTTCATGACGAGATTTCCCACTTTCAACGCCGCCGACTCGTCGGTGTTCATCGGAATACTCATGCTGCTCGTCATCATCATCATCCAGGGAGGCAAGGCTGAAGCTCGAACCTAGCCGCCATGTGTTTCGCGTCGGCGGATCGGACGAGGGGAAACGGCTCGATCTCTTCCTCTCGGAGCGCCTCGAGAAAGCGGGGATCTCCCGCTCCCTCGTCCGCCGCTACATCGATCGCGAGGACGGTCTCGTGCTCGTCAACGCGGTCGGTAAAAAGGCCCACCACCGCGTGAAAGCCGGCGATTCGATTGAGATCACGATACCGGCGCCCGAACCGTCCACCCTCCTTCCGCTGGACCTCGCGCTGGACGTCATATACGAGGATGAGGACATACTCGTTATCAACAAACCGGCCGGTGTTCCGACCCATCCTTCCCACGGTCACGAAAACGACACGATCGTGAACGCCCTGCTCTCCTACTTCAAGGGTAAAGGCACGCTCTCGTCCATCGGGGGGGAAAAAAGACCCGGCATTGTACATCGGCTCGACAAGGACACCTCGGGACTACTCGTAATCGCCAAGAACGACAGCGCGCATACCTGCATCTCACGAGAGTTTGCGAACAAAGCCGTCTTCAAGGTCTACGAAGCGATCGTAAAGGGAGACGTGCTGCCGAAGAAGGGTGTCATCGAACGGCCCATCAAAAGAAGCGAGCGAAACAGGAAAAAGTACAAGACCGGCGAAAACGGGAAGATGGCGGAGACCGCATACGAGGTAATAGATACAAGAAACGATACGTCCTGGGTCCGTTTCATGCCCGCCACCGGCAGGACACACCAAATACGGGTGCACTCGGCGAGCATCGGGCATCCCATCATGGGAGACGTGCTGTACGCGAGAAAGTCGTCGCCCGTCGAATACATGGCTCTTGTCGCGAGGCGGATCGAGTTTACCCACCCGAAAAGCGGCAGGCGCATGCGGTTTTTGGCCCCCTACCCGCCCCACTTCGTCACCCTCTGCGAAATCCTTGGGTACGTACTCGATGACGGATGAGAGCGGTCACCTTTTTAGACCGCCTGATGCGGCTTTCAGGCCTGCAAAGACAGCGAGTTACCGTGATGATGCATTTGAGTTATCGTATACGGTACGGGACGATGACGGCCCTATTGCATAGGCCTATGAAATAGCCCTATGTAATACGTACAGGGAGAATGAACGGCCAGCTACATCGTACGCGGAACAGGGGGAGGCCGGTACTGAAGTCATCCAAGAGACCGTAGAAAAAAAGACCGACGACATCCGGCGACCAAACTAAGACAGCAGCCCAAACGAGGCACCTCTGAGACTTCTTGCTAACGGGGCAAAAAAAGTATATATTTTGAATCCGATATACCGTGACCCGGACGGGTAGAGGGAGCGCCATGCGCATACTGTATCACAGTACGAACAACCACCAGGAGAAGGTCTCCTTTAAAGAAGCCATTCTCAACGGGCTCGCGTCGAACTACGGCCTCTACATGATGGACCGGCGGGCGATCCCGAAGCTGCCGTTACGGGCGATACAAAAAATGGCACGGATGAGCTATGCTGAGATCGCATTTAAGGTTCTCTTTCCCTACGTGACCGGGGATATCGGCGAAAAAGCGTTTCACAAAATCCTCGAGGACGCCTACAGCGAGCGTGCCATACCGGTCGAGCTGCAGCCTGTGACCGGCCGCACCCGGATCCTGTGGCTCAGCAAGGGCCCCACCTACTCGTTCAAGGATTTCGCTGCCCGTTTCTTCAGCAGGGTGTTGAACCACTTCCTCGAGGAGTCGGGGGAAGAACGGGTCGTCGTGGTCGCTACCTCGGGCGATACGGGCGGCGCGGTGGCGCACGCGCTCTTTGGGCTTTCAAACGTATCCAACGTCGTCTTCTTTCCGGAAGGATCGATATCACAGCAGCAGAGACGGCAGATGACGACCCTCGGGGGAAACGTGCACGCATTCTCCGTCAACGGCGACTTCGACGTCTGCCAGGAGATTGCAAAGAACATTCTGAGCGACCGGGAGTTTGCCGCACACTGCTTTGAAGACCCGGACCGCTTCACCTCGGCGAACTCCATCAGCCTCGGACGGCTCCTCCCCCAGGCGGTATACCCGTTTTTCGCCTACTCGAGGCTCGATGCCGACGGCGAAGGGTTCTATGCGAGCGTTCCCTCCGGCAATTTCGGCGATATGATGGGCAGCGTGATCGCGAAACAGATGGGCCTCCCTATCAAGAAGATCCTTTGCGGGGTCAACGAAAACAGGGAGTTTCCGGATTTTTTGAAGACCAATGAGTATGAGGTGCAGCCCTCGATCTGGTCTCCTTCCACCGCAATGATCGTGTCGCATCCGAGCAATATCGCACGGCTCATCGAGTTCTACGGCGGGCACATCTTCGACGAACGAGACGAGGCCAAAAGAAACGTCAAGAGGCCCGGTGTCATCGACAAGCTCCCGGACATGGAATCGATGCGTAACGACATTTTCTCTCTGAGCGTGTCGAATGAAGAGCATTACGATACGATTCGCGCGGTGTACGAACGCTACGGCATCGTCTTAGACCCTCACGGCGCGGTGGGCTGGCTGGCCTTGGACCGTTTCCTGTCGGGAAGGCATGAGGAGCACGCAGTCGTGTACGAGACCGCCGATCCGGGGAAGTTTCCCGACGACATCGAGAAGGCGATCGGGCTGCGTCCCCCCACCCCGGAGGGGATCGTTTCGCAGCAGGACCTTTCGGAGCGGATCTACCGGGTCGAGTCCGCGCCCGACGTCGATAAAGGCGGCGGCAAGCGCATGAGCGCCGATCAGTACGACGAAGTGAAACGGCTCATCGGAAAAATATATACGGGGACATGAGCGAGTACCCGTGTGGGGGCCTGCATGCCACGCAAAAAAACCGATATCATAGTAATCGGTTCCGGAATCTCGGGGTGTACCGCCGCGCTCAGCGCCGCCCGCTGCAATAAACAGGTGATACTCCTCACGAAAACCGCCGACCCGATGGAGTCGAATACACGGTACGCACAGGGCGGTATCGTGACAGTGGGCGGCGAGGACACGGAGGATCTTCTCTACAGGGACATCATCCGGGCGGGCGGCGGTATCTGTAACCCGGAAGCGGTACGCATCGTGTCGCGGGAGGCTCGCCGGGCTGTATACGGCTTCCTCATCGACGAGGTCGGAGTGGCGTTCACGAAGCGTGACGACGGGAGCTATCACTTTACGAGGGAGGCGGCTCATTCGAGGCGCAGGATACTCCACCATCTCGACATGACCGGCCTCGAAATCCAGAGGAAGCTCATCGCCCGCGTAAAGGAGAACGGCAATATCTCCCTCCTTCCGAATCATACGGCGATAGACCTCATCACGACGCACCACAACTCAAAGAACCCTCTTCTGAAGTACAAGAAAAATCTCTGCCTCGGCGTATTTGTGCTCGACAACCGAACGGGGGAGGTTAAGACCCTGCTCGCGGACGCGACGGTAATCGCGACCGGCGGCGTAGGAAGGCTGTACCAGCATACGACCAACCCGGAGTGCGCCACCGGGGACGGCATTTCTATGGCGTACAGGGCGTGGGCTGAAGTCGCAAATATGGAATACGTACAGTTTCACCCCACGAAGCTTTACACGGAGGAGGGAACCTCGTTTCTCATATCGGAGGCCGTTCGCGGCGAGGGAGGAATACTCCTGAACAAAAACGGCGACGCCTTTATGGAACGCTACTCTCCCCAGTGGAAGGACCTCGCGCCGAGGGACGAGGTGACGCGTGCAATATACAACGAGATGGCGGAAACTGAATCCACCCACGTATACCTCGATATCGCGCACAACAAAAAGAGCATCAGTATTCGTGAACGGTTCCCCGGCATATACGAGGAGTGTCGCCGCCACAAGATCGATATCGAGACCGAACCGATACCGGTGGTTCCGGGAGAGCACTACTTCTGCGGCGGTATACTCATCGACGGCTTCGGCCGGACCACGCTCAGGGGTCTCTATGCGGTAGGCGAAGCTTCCTGCTCCGGCGTGCACGGGGCGAACCGGCTCGCCTCGGTTTCGCTGCTCGAAGGTCTCGTGTTCGGCTTGAAGGCCGGAAAAGCCGCGGTACGGCCCAAAATCAACCGCCTCTACTTCAAGGATATCGCGGACTGGGAGTACCCGACGAGCGTCAAGAACACAGAAAACGACCCGCTGCTCACTCTGCAGGACTGGAACAACCTCAAGACGACGATGTGGAATTACGTCGGTATCATCCGTACCGAGACGAGGCTTACCAGGGCCGTTTCCGAGCTTAGAAACCTCTATTCGAGAATCACCGACTACTATCGCGATTCGTATCTCACCCGTGCGAAGATCGAGCTGCGAAACGGCATCATCGTGGCCCAGTGCATCGCACAGTTCGCCAAGAGGAACAGAAAGACCATCGGCAGCCACTATGTTACTGAACCGGAATAGGGCGCCGGGCTCAGGCGCACGCCGGTTTTAAAAATATTCGGAGCACACATACCCGTTTTTTCGGCATTGCCATGAATAACGCAATCGAAGCGGTAGGCCTCACAAAAAGATTCGGAGAGATTCCGGCCGTCGAAGACCTCTGTTTTTCAGTCGGGAGAGGAGAGATCCTGGGGCTCCTCGGACCAAACGGTGCGGGCAAGACGACGACGGCGAGGCTCCTCGCGGGGATGATGGCGCCCACGAGCGGATACGCAGAGGTGCTCGGGATGAAAAGCGACCGCGATCCGGAAACGCTCCACCGGAGTATCGGGCTTCTCACCGAGACGCCCGGCTTCTACGAACGCATGACGGCGCTGGAGAACCTGCTCTACTTCGCCGGATTTTACGATATCGACGGGCGAACGCAGGCACGGCGATACCTCGTGCTTCTGGGCCTTTGGGAGAAAAAGGACCAAAAGGTGTCCGGATTCTCGAAAGGGATGCGGCACAAGCTCGCGCTCGCCCGCGCGCTTCTGCACGAACCGGAGATTCTCTTTCTCGACGAGCCGACCGCAGGCTTGGATCCCGAGGCGGCACAGGAGGTTCGAAGCCTCATACGCGGGCTGAATGAGCGGGGCCGCACCGTCTTCTTGTCAACCCACAACCTCGAAGAGGCGGAACAGCTCTGCAACAGGGTGGCGCTCATCAGGACGAACCTTATTCTCGTGGACTCCGTCGAGAATCTTCGGAAGAACGTTTCCGGGGAACGGATCGAGATCGTCCTCGAGAACGAAGGCGCGGAAATCGCCCGTACGCTTCGGGTGCTTCCGTTTGTGCGCACCCTGTCCGTAACTGACCGCATTCTCGTAGTGGAGACGAAAAAGGGAAGCGCGGATACTCCCGAGCTGATAAAGCGTATCGTCGATTCCGGCGGACGGATCCTATCGGTGAAAGAACGTTCCCAGTCGCTCGAGGACCTGTACCTCATTCTCATCCGAAACGAGACCGGAAAAAACGATGCGTAAGACGGCGGTTATAGCAAACGTGATGCGCAAGGAATGGCTCCTCATCCTCAGGACCCCCAACAACATCTTCTTCGTCACCATGGTTCCGGTACTCGTCACGGTACAGTTTCTTTTTTATATCTGGCTCGCACTGCGCCTTGCCGGGGCGGATATCATCATGGATACCGTGCTGGCCGGTGCGGTGGATCGTTTTTTCAGCTCGTTCGAAGCTGCGGCCTCCGGAACGCTCGACCCGGAACAGAAGCTTCTCGTCTTCTTCTTCGGCCTGTTCCCCCTGTACGGGCTCCTCATTCCATGCCTGGTATCTCTGAGCTTCGCCACCTTCGGTATCGTCGAGGAGAAGATGACGAAAACGCTCGAGCCTTTGCTCGCCACCCCCGTTCGAACATCCGACCTTCTTTTGGGGAAGGCGCTCGCAGCGCTAGTTCCCGCGGCGGTGATGAGCTTCATATGTGCCGGGATTTTCCTTTTGGGGACCGTTGTAATGGGAAAAGGACCGCTCATCGGAATTGTGATAACCCCCCGGTGGTGGATCTTTCTCTTCGTGCTCTCTCCGCTTTTTTCTTTGCTTACCTTCATGCTCGGGGTCGCAGGCTCCGCGAGGGCGGCGGACGTAAAATCCGCCCAGAACTTCGCGGTCTTGGTCGTCCTGCCGATACTTGGGTTCGTCGTGCTGCAGGTACTGGGTGTGCTCATGTTCTCACCCCTGACGCTTCTTCTTCTTGCCGCAGCGCTTGTATGCCTCAATCTGATCATGCTGAGGATTTCTGTACGAATCTTCAAGAGGGAAACGATTTTAACCGCCTGGAAGTAGGCACCATACCGCCTGGGTGCCGAAAAGTCGACCGCCCCCCTCCGTATCGGGGAACAACCAGGTTTGCGCGGAAAACCTCGCGTCCGCACCATCGAACAGTCGGTATCGTCCTCCAAACGGTATCATTTTCGACCGGGAACCGGGCTATGTACGGTATGCCCGGTACATGTAATAGAGGGCCCAAAGGGGCCCTCTATTTTCCTATTGCCGGATGTATTCGATCACGTCCTTTATTTCAGCGGCACAATAAGGTATCCGACCCTTCCCGAGCTCACATCGCGGACGAGAAGCATCACCCTCCCCTCCCTCTCCGCATCGGCTACAAGACGGTTGAATTCCGCGGGGTCGTCGACGGCAACGTTACCCACTCTGAAAATAACGTCCCCCCTCGCTAGTCCCGCGCCCTCGGCCGCGCTCCCCCGCTCCACGCTGTTGACGATGACGCCGGTCGCCTTCCTGAGACCAAGCCGTTCGGCCGTCTCTTGGTCCACTTTTTCGACCGTGATGCCTAAAATACTGCTTCCGTTCCTCTTGGCCGTATCGCGCTCCGCCTTCTCCAGCTCACCGACACGGACGCTCAGCTCGAGCTCTTTTTTACCCCGAATCAGGCCGATCTTTATCGTCGTGCCTGGGTCGGTCGCCGCGACCCTGTTTCTCAGCCCGGCAACCGTCTCGATACGCTCTCCGTCGAACCGGATTATGATATCCCCCTGCTCTATCCCCCCTTTGTCCGCAGGCCCGGATGGAACGACATCGGCGATGATGACGCCCTTGATGTCCCTGTCGAGCTTCAGGCTCTTCGCCATCTCGGGCGTGATGTCCTGGATATTGACGCCGAGATAGCCCCTGACCACCTTCCCGTGCTTGATGAGGGAGTCGGATATCTCCTTCGCCATATTCGAGGGGATCGCGAACCCGAGCCCTTCGCTGCCGGCGGATGCGGAGACTATGAGCGAGTTGATCCCGATGATCTCCCCGTTCAGATTGATGAGCGGGCCGCCTGAGTTGCCGGGATTGATCGCGGCGTCGGTCTGGATGAAGTCCTCGTACCCCGTGGGTCCGAGCACGCCGATATCGGTCCGGTTCTTCGCCGAGATGATGCCCGCCGTCACCGTCGAGGACAAGCCTCGCGGAGACCCTATCGCAACGACCCATTCCCCCACCTCGCACCGGTCGGAGTCGCCGAATATCGCGTACCGCATCCCTTTCTCGGGCGTTATCTTGACCACTGCAAGGTCGGTTCTCGGATCCACCCCCACCAGCTCGGCCTCGTGCTTCGACCCGTCGTTGAGCACGACCTCGATCGTATCGGCGTTCTGCACTACATGATTGTTGGTTATTATGTACCCCTCAGGGCTGATTATGACACCGCTTCCGAGCGCCTGAACAGGCACCTCGTACTCCTGCTGATCTTGTGGACCGAAAAAGTACCTGAAGAAAGGGTCGTCGCCGAACGGAAACCCGCCGGGCGCTCTCTGGACCACCGTGCCGCTGACATTAATATGCACCACGGCGGGAAGAAGCGCTTTCGATACCTCGCGTATGGCGGTGGAAAAACCGGATTCGTCGTTTACCACGATCTGCTGTACCGCGACCGCTTCATCTGCCTTTCCCCGGCCCGGGCTCGAGCCCATTCCGAGAAGGAAAAACAGCACCCCGGTCGCCATTACGGCAGCGATGAAATACACTCTCCTCTTCTTCATGCTCCTCTCCTCCCCGTATCGCTTATAGCGACAATGTCGTCCGTCAACATGCAAAAGGGTATCTGTCTTTCTGTTGACTGTAAGGAACGTCGTTATTCGAGTAACATACTCTTTTGTAACATACTCAAATTCCGCTTCTTTTTCTACCGATAATACAGAAAGTCCGAGACCAAAGCGTGCCGTTTCAGGACGGGAACGAGCCTTTCAAAAGCGGTGCCGATCATTCCCTCGGGCGGCAGAGCGGCCTCTTTTTTATTCCGGGTATACGAAAAAATTGTTATATTAGTTTGTTAAATCTTTCACGGAGAAATAATATGGGCATCAGAGGGTATGTCATCGCCGGATTGAAAGCCCCCCTGGACGAGGAAAAGCTCTGGAATCTCACGAAAAAGCTCGAATCACTCGACGAGGTCGCGTTTGCGGCCCGTGTCATCGGACCGTACGACTTCGTCATCACCCTGGACGCAGAGGGGCCGTTCGACGCCTGTGTGAAGCGTATCACGGAAACGGCGCCGTTCGAACGTATCGTAACCCTTAAAACGGACGATACATTCGTGAAACACAGGGAGATACGGGATCTCGAAATATTAAAATCGCTATCCTAAAACACTATACGGACGCAGGAAGAAACAAGGAGCATGCCGTGGATACGATCGATACGCAGGCCGCAATCGCCATAATAGAGAGGGAAAACGACAAGCAGGGGGCGCTCATCTCGATACTGCAGCAGGTCCAGGAAGAGTACGGCTACCTGCCGGAAAAGATCCTGCATCTTATCGCCCGGAGAACCCAGAACCCGGAGTCCAAGGTCATGGCAACGGCGAGCTTCTATTCCCAGTTCAGATTCGAGCCTTCGGGCCGCTTTACGATCAAGGTCTGCCAGGGAACCGCATGTCACATCTCCGGAGCCTCGAAGCTTTTGGACGTGCTGGAGGAGGAGCTCGGCATCGCAGAGGGTGAAACGACGAAGGACCGGCTTTTCACCCTGGAAACCGTGGCATGCCTTGGGTGCTGCAGCCTTGCGCCGGTGATAATGATAAACGAGACCGCCTACGGGAGGCTCACCACGAACAAGGTAAAAAAGATCATAAACGATTTCAGAAACGGGAGGACCGGATAGTGGCTTCGTTCTCACAAGGCGGAGGAGTGCTGAAAAAAAGGAGCAAGACGGAGGGTACGAGGCTGAAAGTCGGTCTCGGCGCGTGCGGAATCGCCGCAGGCGCGATGAACGTGTTTGAAGAGGCCCGAAAGACGGTCGAAGAAAACGATCTCCCCATACGCGTCGAGCGGACCGGCTGCATCGGGATGTGCCACCACGAACCTCTCGTCGAAATAGAAGAAAAAGACGGCGGCAGGATTTTGCTCGGGGAGATGACACCCGAAAAGATCGCACCGATTATCGCGCAATATATGGAAAACGGCCACATCGATCCGGACAACATCGTTGCGGGAACGGATTACATTACGGAAAACGACCCCTTCTTCAGCAAGCAGTACAGGATAGTTCTCTCGAACTGCGGAACCATCAACCCCGAGTCCATCGATGAGTATAGGGAGACGGGAGGGTACGAGGGTCTCGCTCGGGCAATACGAGAGATTGATCCAGACGAAATCATCCGGGAAGTCCTCGATTCCGGCCTCCGCGGCCGGGGCGGTGCGGGCTTTCCCACCGGGCTGAAGTGGAAGTTCACGAAACAGGCCGCAGGAAGCCCGAAATACGTCGTCTGCAACGCGGACGAAGGGGACCCCGGCGCCTTTATGGACAGGTCGACCCTCGAAGGCGATCCTCACTCGGTGATAGAGGGCATGACGATTGCGGCGTATGCGATAGGCGCCTCGGACGGGTACATATACGTCAGGGCGGAGTACCCGCTCGCGGTAAGCCGGCTTAAAACGGCGATCCGGCAGGCAAATGAGGCCGGACTGCTCGGAGAACACATACTAGAAAGCGACTTCTCGTTCGACATCCGGATAAAGGAGGGCGCGGGGGCGTTCGTATGCGGCGAGGAAACCGCGCTGCTGGCCTCAATCGAGGGAGAGCGTGGGCTCCCGAGGCTCAGGCCTCCTTTTCCCGCGACAAAGGGGCTATGGGGCAAACCGACCAATATCAATAACGTGGAAACGTACGCCTCGGTTTCGAGAATAATCCAAAACGGTGCTTCCTGGTACAGCGGTTTCGGGACCGAAAAAAGCAAGGGTACGAAAGTATTCGCTTTGGCCGGCAAGATACGTAAAGGGGGACTTATCGAAGTTCCGATGGGAATCACCCTGAAAGAGATCATCTACGATATCGGCGGAGGGATAAAAGAAGGAAAGCGGTTCAAGGCGGTCCAGATGGGCGGGCCGTCCGGAGGCTGTATTCCCGAATCCCTCCTGGACACGACGATAGACTACGACTCCGTCACCAAGACCGGTGCGATAATGGGATCGGGCGGCATGGTGGTGATGGACGAGGAAACTTGCATGGTCGAGGTCGCTCGCTTTTTCCTCGAATTCACCCAGAACGAATCCTGCGGCAAGTGCACGTTCTGCAGGATCGGAACGAAACGAATGCTCGAGATCCTCGAACGCATCACGAACGGCCTCGGCAGAGAAGACGATATCGAACGGCTCGAAACGCTCGCGCAAAGCGTAAAATCCGGGAGTCTCTGCGGTCTCGGACAGACGGCGCCGAATCCTGTTCTCACCACTCTCCGCTATTTCCGGGACGAGTACGAGGCGCATATCAAAGAGAAGCGTTGTCCGGCGAAGCAGTGCAGGGGCCTCATCTCCTACCGGATCCTGCCGGAGGAGTGTGTCGGATGCGGAGTATGTCTCAAAAACTGCCCGGTAGATGCGATCCGCGGCGAGAAGAAACAGGTACACGAGATAGATCCAAAAAAGTGCATCAAGTGCGGTATATGCTTAGACAGCTGCCGGTTCGGCGCGGTCGAGGTGCGATAAAGCCTTCTTGAGGCAGTCAACCCGAAAGAGAGAGTGCGGCATGAGCGTAGTGAAGGTGTTTCTCAACAAAAAAGAGGTTGAAGCACGAACGGAAGAAACGATACTGGACGTCGCGAAAAGAAACGGCATCTCGATTCCCACACTCTGTCACGACGGCCGCCTCGAGCCGTACGGCGCCTGCAGGGTCTGCCTTGTGAAGGTCGATGGTGCCCGCTCCCTCGTGCCCTCCTGCTCCACCACGGTCGCAGACGGGATGAAGATAGATACTGAAAGCCCGGACATCCTTAAAGCGCGGCGGATGAGCCTGTCTTTGCTCGTCTCCGACCACTTCGGCGATTGTGTGTCTCCCTGCAGCACCGAGTGTCCGGCGCATATCGATATACAGGGCTATATCGCGCTCGTCGCCTGCGGTATGTACACCGAAGCGGTGAAGCTCATCAAGGAAAAAAATCCGCTGCCGCTTTGCATAGGCAGGATATGCCCGCACCCCTGCGAAACGGTATGCAGGAGAAATAAAGTCGACGAGCCGATCGCGATCAACAACTTGAAGCGGTTCGCGGCGGACCGCGACGCGGCGGACGGCGGCCCCTATGTCCCAAAGAAAGCGCCGTCTAAAAACAGGCGCGTCGCCGTAATCGGATCGGGACCCGCCGGCCTTTCGTGCGCCTACTACCTCTGCGTGATGGGCTACGACGTTACGGTCTTCGAGAAGGAGAAGAAGGCGGGCGGCATGCTCCGCTGGGGAATACCGGAATACCGACTCCCCAAACGAATACTGGACAGTGAAGTCTCGTCGATAACGGGTCTTGGGGTGAAGATCGAGTATGGACGCGAGCTGGGGCGCGATCTCACGGTCGAGCGCCTGAAGGAGGAGTACGACGCCGTTTTCTTAGGTACGGGGGCCGGGATGTCCACCTCGATGAGAGTTGCGGGCGAAGACCTGCCGGGCGTTGAAAGCGGACTAGATTTCCTCTACAGGGTTGCCGCAGGCGACCCGGAGGACATCTCCAAAAAGACGGTCGTAGTAGTCGGCGGGGGGAACACGGCGATGGACGCGGCGCGTACTGCCGTGCGGCTGGGCGCTTCGTCCGTGAACGTCCTGTACAGGCGAACGAGGGCACAGATGCCTGCGAACGAGATAGAAATAGAAGAAGCGATCGAGGAAAAGATCCGTTTCGAATTTTTGAATGCCCCTGTAAAAATCACGACAAAGGACGGTTCGCTCACTGTGGAGTGCGTCAAAATGGAGCTCGGGGAGCCGGACTCGTCCGGCAGGCGAAGGCCGGTACCGATCGAGGGATCGAACCACACCATCGTTACCGATGTGCTCATCACGGCGATAGGGCAGCGCCCGTTCGTTCCCTTTTTGGGAGAAGAGCTCGTGACGGCGAAAGATACGGTGAATGCAGACCCGAAGACGGGAGTCACGAGCGACGGGTTTCTGTTCGCGGCCGGGGACTGCGTGACCGGTGCGGCGACCGCAATAGAGGCCGTTGCGGGCGGAAGGAGCGCCGCCCTTTCGATAGACGCGGTTTTCAACGGACAAGAGCCGAGCGTCTCTTCGGAGTTCAATATCAAAAGGGGCACGCTCGAGGAGTTGCCGGAGGAGCTCTTCGCGCTCTACGACAGGAAGAAACGCGCGGTGATGCCGACAGTCGCCGCGGGCCCGAGAAAAAACGGATTCGAAGAGATCGAAAAGGGGCTTTCGGAAGAAGAGGCGCGATCCGAGGCGGCCCGCTGCCTCGAGTGCGGGTGCGCCGAGTGCTTCAGCTGTTCGCTGCGGGACTTCAGCACGGAGTACGGCGTGTCGCCCGACGAGTGGGAGGGACAAAAGAACGTAACGCTCGGTAAAGATCGGCTCGCCGCCTTTTTACCCCCCATTATGAAGGACTATAACAAGTGTATCAAGTGCGGTACCTGTATCAGGGTCTGCGACGAGATCTGGGGACTTTCCATATACGGTTTCGTAGAGCGGGGATTCAAAACGGAAGTATCCCCCTACTTCGGACTCGACCTCGCCCGCACCGCGTGCGATTTCTGCGGCGGCTGCGCGGACAGCTGCCCGACGGGTGCGCTCTCTCTCAGGCCGTTTCCAAAAAAGCCGGGGCCGTTCAAAACAGAGCGGAAAAAAGCACGGTGTGCCGGCTGCAGCCTCGGCTGCGAACTAGAGTACCACATATACGGGAATTCGCTCGTAAAAGTCACCGCCGTGGAAACGAAGGGTGAAAACGAGGGATGGCTCTGCGTACGCGGCAGGTTCGGCTACCGGCACCTTTTGCCTGAAAGCCGCGCAACGGACTTCATGGAGATCAAAGGCAAAGAAAAGCGCTTGCTATCGGAAGCGGAAGCCGTGGAAAAAGCCTCGGCCATACTCAGCTCGCCCGGCCGGACGGGCATCCTCACCTCCACCTCGCTTTCAAACGAGGAGTATGCGGCGCTAAAAGAGCTCGGCGGCGCGGCCGGCGCCGACGTATTCCATGTGCCGTTCGACTATGCGGAAGAGGCACAGGAAACGCTGTACCCCCTGTATAGAAGCCCGGAGGTAAAAGCTCTTTTCGCCGCCGCCTTGAACGCGTCGATGGAGGATATAGAAAACGCCCCCTGCATCGTGCTCTGGGACATACTTCCGGGACGCAGCTATCCCGTTCTCGAGATGAAGATACGCCGCGCGGTACGCAGCGGAAGCAGGCTTTTCATCATAAACAGTGTTCCGACGAGACTCGACGAGGCCGCCCAAAAGGTCTTCCGCGTACCCTCCCGCCTTTACTGTGACCTGCTCGACCTGTTGCGTACTCTCATCTCGTCTCGAAATTCCGGAGGAACACCGCCCGACCCCCGCATCCTCTACGAGGCGGGGCTTACAGGAGACGGGATCGCTTCGTTCATCCGTACGGTACGGTCCTCCTCCGCCAGTGTGTGGGTCACTGACGAATACGGGAAAAATATTCCTGAAACAACCGCATGGCTGAAACTCCTTTCACAAGCGAACGACGGGCAAAAGAACCTATGCAAGCAGATCGTAATGAACAGAGGCGCCAACCCCGAGGGCGCCTTCCGCTACGGCGCTTCGGCGAAGACCGGGCGTACCCTCACCGAAAAAGGGCTTTGTGAGTTCGAAACCCTCCTGTTCTACAAGCTGCCCGTATTCTTCGACCTCGAAACGGCCAATGTGATCAGGATCGGGTTCGAACAGCCCCGGCTTGTGGGCGGCCGCGCCGGTGGAAATCAAACCATTTTCATTCCGGCATCGTCCATCCTCGAAACCGGCGGGACCACCGTTCTGTACTCGAAAGAAGAAATGGTTCATGTTCCTGTTCTCGAACACGATAAAAAGATTGACCAGCCGGCGATGTTGCGTACAATAGTGGAGAGGGTATGCAATGTACGAAAAAACACTTCTTTTGACTCAGGATAAGAGGCTTGAACAGTCGATACGCCTTCTTTTGCGAACGAAAAAAAAGGAGGTCGAAAAGGACCTTCCCCTTCTCTCCGATATCGATTCGATACGGCGCGACATCTCCCAGTTCAAGAACACCCTTCATCTACGGAGAGAGTTCAGCACATATGTGAAAAGCTTCGGCTTTCCCTTCATGATCATCATGGATTACATCATCGACTTCGGACTGCCCAAAGAGATGGATCCGGATAAAAGAAAGTTATTCCGGACCTTCCTCATCGCCTTCACGATTCTCGCGAAGGGCAAAGGCTACGACTCGGCACGGACCAACATCGTCCTGATCACGGACCCCAGGCTCGAAGCGAACGTCGCCGGCATAAAGGCCGAACCCGCGATATTCCTGCAAAAACTCAAGACCCAGGACGAGCGGGTCAACGAAATCATCGAGTCCTTTTCAAGGGAAAATACGCGTGTTAAGGAGTACTTCAACTTCGGCTACATCCTGCGACCGGAAGGTGGAGACTACAACAGGGTGATCGAAAATCTCGAAACGATCGTTGACACGATCGACTGCTATATTCAGGCGGAAGAACGGACGCAAAGGACCGCCGGGATGACGGAGATGATCACCGACGATATCGAGGCCGCTTCCGTGATCTGCCGCGCGACGGAAGAGATGATCGTCGTAAACGGCATCCCGCACAAGGTCACGAAAAAGGAGCGGGAGCAGTACCGGAAGAAGAACATCAACCTCATCGGCGCGATCACCTCGAGGACCACCAAGACGGTGGGCGAGCGGATCATTTCCACCTTTTCCGCAGTAAACAGGATCAGCCCCTTCAAGAAGGATGAAAAGATATTCATAAACGTACTGGACTCTTCCGTCATCGACGGCTCGTTCGCCTCCTCGATGGGGTCGCTCCTCGGCGGCGAGCTCGCACCCTATACCGGAATATCGCTGCAGGTGGGAACGGAAAACTGCCGCAGGCTGCAACGGTCTCCCGGTTTTATCGCAGTCAGGGATTTCCTCATCAAGAACCTCTGATCCTCTTCGAACCCGGCGCCGAACGGGCCCGGGATCGGCGTCTGTCCCGGCTTTTACTGAAAACCCTTTACAAACAAGCCTATTCCCGTTATAATTTTTATCCCGTCTACACCCCGGGTTCTGTTTATCGTGGACATCACCAGAGGAGAAGCCTTCCATGGATTCTACACTAAAAAATGTGTTTGACTCTTTCCAGGGCAAAAAAGAGGAGCTGATACCGATCCTTCAGAAGGTGCAGGAACGCTACGGGTACCTGCCGGAGGATGCGATGCTCGAGGTATCGCGGTTTGCGAGAGTGCCGGAGAGCACTGTATACGGAGTCGCCACATTTTACGCGCAGTTCAGGTTTACGCCGATCGGTGAAAACAGGATAATGGTATGCCGCGGTACCGCGTGTCATGTCAAGGGGTCGGTGGGGATACTCGAGGAGATAGAGCGCAAATTGGGCATCAAGGAGGGTGAAACCACTCCAGACGGAAGATACTCCCTTGAAACGGTGGCGTGCATAGGCTGCTGCAGCCTCGCGCCGTGCGTCATGATCAACAAGAAGGTTCATGCGAACCTCACTCCGCAGAAGGTGGCGAAACTGTTTAAAAAGGACTGAATGCCGATGCTACGAAAAAAAGAGGATTTTTCCGGGCTTATTGCCGAGTCTAAAGCCGAGTGGGAGCGTTTAGAAAAAACGAAGGGGCCGGTTGTCACCGTCGGCACCGCGACCTGCGGCCGCTCCGCGGGCTCTTTGGAAGTTCTAGAGTCGCTTGCGAGCTCGCTTGAAAAAAGGGGGATCGAAGCCGTTCTCATGGAGACGGGCTGTATCGGCCTCTGCTTCTGCGAGCCGATCGTCACGGTCTTTATGCCGGGCCAGCCCGGGATACTGTACGGGCACGTCGACGCGGAAAAGATGGAAGAGATACTAACACGACATCTGATCGGGGGCGAGCCGGTAACAGAGCATGCCCTCGGAACGCTCGACGGCAAGAAAAAGGGCCCGATCCCGGGCCTATTCGGCACGCCAGTTCTGAAACCACAAGAGCGCAGGATCCTGCGCAAATGCGGCATCATAGACCCCACGAATATCCGACACTATATCGCCCACGGCGGGTACGGGGGATTCATACGGGCGATCGGCATGACTCCGGAAAAAATCATCGACGAGGTGAAGAAGGCCGGTCTCAGGGGACGGGGAGGCGCGGGATTCCCGACCGGCATGAAATGGGAGTTCGCGCTTGGGACTTCGTCAAAACCGAAATATATCGTGTGTAACGCTGACGAGGGCGATCCCGGCGCTTTCATGAACCGCTCCGTGCTCGAGAGCGATACACATGCCGTGATCGAGGGCATGCTGATCGGGGGATTCGCGATCGGCGCGGAGACGGGGTATATCTACTGCCGTGCCGAGTATCCACTCGCGCTTGAACGGCTTTCTGTGGCGATACAGAGCGCCCAGGATCTGGGGCTCATAGGAGACGACATACTCGGCAGCGGCTTCAACTTTCATATAAAGATCAAGGAGGGGGCGGGTGCGTTCGTGTGCGGCGAGGAAACATCGCTCATCGCATCGATCGAGGGAAAGCGCGGCATGCCGAGCACCAGGCCGCCCTACCCCGCGGTGTCCGGGCTCTGGGGGAAGCCGACTATCATAAACAACGTCGAGTCCCTCGCCTCCGTCGCCCTGATTTTTCAGCAGGGGGCGGACTGGTTTGCGAAGTGTGGAACGGAGAAAAGCCGCGGGACGAAGACCTTCTCGCTCGCGGGGAAGGTAAAGAACACCGGGCTGATCGAAGTACCGCTCGGTATCACGCTCCGCGAGATCATATTCGATATCGGGGGGGGCATACCCCAGGATAAGGAGTTTAAGGCCGTTCAGACGGGCGGCCCGTCCGGGGGGTGTATCCCCGAATCCCTGCTCGACACACCGGTAGATTACGACTCGCTGAAGAAAGCGGGCGCCATCATGGGGTCGGGCGGAATGGTCGTGATGGACGAGGACACCTGCATGGTGGACGTTGCGAGGTACTTCCTCGAGTTCACCCAGAAGGAATCGTGCGGGGAGTGCGTCCCCTGCAGGCTCGGCACGAAACAGATGCTGAACATCCTGGAGGATATCACTGAAGGGAGGGGCACGCCGCAAGACCTCGATCTCCTCGAGGAGATCGCGGAATCGGTCAAGATGGGATCTTTGTGCGGACTCGGACAGACGGCGCCCAATCCGGTGCTAACCACCCTGCGCTACTTCCGCGACGAGTACGAAGCACACATTATTGACGGCCGCTGTCCCGCAAAGGTGTGCAAGGCCCTGATGCATTACATCATCGACGGTGAAAAGTGCATCGGGTGTGGGCTGTGCAGGAAAGTCTGCCCAGTCGATGCGATCACGGGGGAGCAGAAAAAGGCTCATGTCATCGACCAGCAAAAGTGTATCAAATGCGGGCTCTGTTTCTCTACCTGCCCCGAAAAGGTAAGCGCCGTCTTGAAGAAGGAGGGAACGCCGGTACCGGAAACGGCATAGGGTGAACGCCGTTTCGACCGGTGTATTCGATATCGAGAAGTCAGCACGACGCACCCAGCATAGTCTCGGAGGATGATACCGATGGATACGGTCAACATTGTAATCGACGGAGTGGACATCGAAACCGGGGCGGACAAAACGATACTGGAAGCCGCTCTGGATCACGGCATATACATCCCGCACCTCTGTTACCATAAAGACCTCGATCCCGTGGGGATCTGCAGGCTTTGTATGGTCGAAATAGACGGAAGGCGCCTCGACGTCTCCTGCAAGACCCCCGTTCGTGAGGGGATGCGCGTACGAACGGAGACCGAAGAGATAACGAAGATCAGGCGCGTCGCGGTGGAGCTTCTGCTTGCCAATCACCCGACCGACTGCCTCTCCTGCTCCGGAAACACGAAATGCGAGCTGCAGCGGATCGCCTCGTATATAGGAATAGACGACCGCCGCATGAAGTCGCTCCGACGCAAGACCGTTACGCTTCCCATTGACACCTCCAACCCCTACTTCGACTACGATCCGAACCGCTGCGTGCTGTGCGGTATCTGCGTGAGAACGTGCGCCGACGTCGTCGGGGTTTCGAACTTCGACTTCGCCTACCGGGGCTACGACTCGCTCATCAGCACGTTCATGGGCAAACCGATGATAGAATCTCGCTGCGTTTCCTGCGGGGAGTGCGTGGCACGCTGCCCGGTCGGGGCCCTGAGGCCGAAGGCCGTTCCCCAGCCCGCCCGCGAGGTGCGTACCGTCTGTCCCTACTGCGGGGTCGGCTGCGGGATATGGCTCGGCGTTCGCGGGGAGACGGTCATAGCGAGCCGTGGGGATCCCGACAACGTCGTCAACAAGGGCCGTCTGTGCGTCAAGGGACGGTTTGGGCATGAGTTCATAAACCATCCGGACAGGCTGACCGCCCCGCTTATAAAGAAAAACGGCAACTTCGAGAAAGCGTCCTGGGACGAGGCGCTCGATCTCGTTGCAGCCCGTTTTGCGAAATGCAAACCGGACGAGTTCGCGGCGCTGTCGTCCGCAAAGTGTACGAACGAGGACAACTACATCGTTCAGAAGTTCACCAGGGCGGTCATGGGCACGAATACCGTCGATCACTGCGCGAGACTCTGCCATGCTCCGTCCGTCGCCGGTCTCGCACAGAGCTTCGGGAGCGGTGCAATGACGAACTCCATCGGAGAAATCAGGAATGCGGATTGCATCTTCGCGATCGGCACGAACACGACCTCCGCACACCCCGTTATCGCCTATGAGGTCAAGGAGGCGGTCAGGAGGGGTGCGGTGCTGATCGTCGCGAACCCGAGGCGTATCGACCTCTGCGAATACGCGCAGATCGTGCTCCATCACGTACCCGGCACCGATGTCGCGCTGCTCATGGCGATGATGAAGGTCATCGTGGACGAAGATCTCCAGGACGACCGGTTCATCGAAAAAAGATGTGAGAATTTCGAAGCGTTTTTCGAGTCGCTCGAACGGTTCGACCTCGAGTTCGCACAAAAGACGACCGGGGTGCCGAAAGAGCTCATATGCGAAGCGGCGAGAAGTTACGCAACCCGGAAACCGGGAATGCTCCTCTACGCTATGGGGATTACGCAGCACACCCACGGAACCGACAACGTGCTTGCTACGAGCAACATCGCGCTCCTCACCGGCAACGTCGGGCTCCCCTCCACCGGCGTAAATCCGCTCAGGGGCCAGAATAATGTTCAGGGGGCGTGCGATCTCGGCGCGCTCCCCAACGTGTATCCCGGCTACCAGAAGGTCGACCGGCCGCAGATTCATACAAAGTTCGAGGAGGCGTGGGGGACGAAGCTCTCCGACAAACCGGGGATCACCCATACGGAGATATTCGACGCGATTCACGACAAAACCGTGAAAGTACTCTACGAGGTCGGGGAGAACCCCGCGCTGAGCGAGGCGAACGCGAACCATGTGTATGCGGCCCTGGAAAAACTCGACTTTTTCGTTGTTCAGGACATCTTTCTCACTGAAACGGCCCGATATGCCGATGTAGTGCTTCCTGCGGCGAGCTTCGCGGAGAAGGACGGGACCTTTACCAACACCGAGCGCAGGGTGCAGAGGGTACGGAAGGCGATCAACCCCGTGGGTGACAGCAAGCCGGACTGGCTCATCACTTGCCTCATCGCCAAACGGATGAAAAAGCACGGTTTCGACTTCGATAACCCCTCACAGATTATGGAGGAGATAGCGAGTCTCACACCGAGCTACGGGGGTATTACCTATAAGCGGCTCGACGACCGCGGGCTTCAGTGGCCCTGCCCAAATACTGATTCAGAGGGCACGCCGATGCTGCACTCCGAGTTCTTTGCAACGGTGACCGGCAAGGGCAAGTTCATGCCGCTTCAGTACAAGCCGTCGTACGAGCTGCCGGACGAAGAGTACCCGCTCATTCTCACCACGGAACGGAGCCTCTACCATTTCCATACCGCCACCATGACGCGCAAGGGAGGCCTGGAAGTCCTGAGAAAATGCGAGCTGGTCGAGATGAATCCGAAAGACGCCGGTACGCTGGGGTTGAAAAACGGGGAAACGGTACGGGTCGTATCGCGGAGAGGAGAGGTCAACGCGACCCTCCTCGTCACCGACATCTCGCCCGTGGGAGTCGTGTCGATGACCTTTCACTTCGCAGAGAGCCCGACGAACGTGCTCACATCGGACGCGATCGATCCTGTCGCGAAGATTCCGGAAACCAAGGTATGTGCGGTACGGGTGGAACGCCCCTGAATCAGGGCTTCGGTGCGATCCTGTCTATGAGAAACCGCGACAGAAGCGGGAGGTGGCGTGCCATGAAGGCGTAGAACTTCGTGGTCATGCTCGGAAAGATCATAAATCTTCCTCGCGAGGCTGCTTTTATTATCCGTTTCGCCACGACCTCCGGAGGAAGCGGGTTCGACCTCACCCACCCGTTCATCCACTCAGGCATGTGCTCGCACTCTTTTCTGTACTGCGGCGTATCCGTGTCCGGAGGGAACACGACGTGTATCGAGATCCCTTTCTTAAAAAGCTCCCTCCGCACGGCATCCGAGAATCCGACGACTCCGAACTTGGAAGCCGCATACGGTGCGTAGCCCGCGATACCGAAGATGCCGTTCACGGAGGATATCGAGATGATTCCCCCGTCTTTCGCGAGGCAATCGATGAAGGTCCTGACGGCGAGGACCATCCCGAGCAGGTTCGTGGAGATCTGATCGCTGATGTCGGATACGGACAGGTCGCTTAAAAGAGCCGGTTTGACTATACCCGCGCAGTTTACAAGCAGGTCTATATTGTCGCGGCGGGCCATGATCCTCTTTTTCGCCTCTTTCAGCGACCCGGCGGACGAGACGTCCGCCGAAACGATCTCGACGTTCTCGGTTCCGAGCTTTTTTTTAGCCTCTTCGAGTACCGCCGCCCTTCGCGCGACAAGAACGACACAAAGCCCTTTTTTCAGAAGCTCCTCCGCAATCGCGAAGCCGATTCCACTCGAGCCGCCCGTTATGACGGCCGTCTTCCCGCTTGTAAGCCGCACGCCGCTTGCCCCCGTATACGTGTCGTCGCTCTAACAATATGATATGAGCCGATAAATGTCAAGAGAAGAGGGCCCGTTCCCGCCGCCTTTGCAAAGCGATCCATATACGCAACGGAAAACGGGTATTGCATCATACCCTGCGAAACAACGGCCTGGTTCGAGGCTTTCGGATACCGTTCCCGCGGCTTTTTTAGGATCACAAGACGCGGACTTTTGTCGTTTTCACCCGGACCGGTAGCGCCGGCACAAAGGGTTTCGGGAAACGCAACATATTGACAATTATTAAAATCCGTAGTATAAGGAAAAAAGAAACGGCGGCGAACCGTTTGAGGGGACACCGAATTGTTTTACTCTACAAGATTACGGTTGATCATCGGCTTCATAGGTGTCTCCATCCTCGTCGGCGTGATCTCCCTCTTCGTCGGAAGCCAGCTCATCTATCGGGCGGTTCTGAACGAAGCGACGATGCGTATCAGCCGCGATCTCAACGCGGCCCGTGAGATCTATCTCTCCCGTATCATGACGATGGATATGGCGCTCAATGTCGCGGCGCTCGACCCGGAATTCAGTTCGCTTCTGTATGAAAAAAATACAAACCGTCTTCTGAACAAGATAAAAAAAATCGCGCGTCAGTCGGAGCTGGATTTCGCCGGTATCGCCGACGGAAACGGGACCACCGTCTGCAGGATCGGTACGAACAGCACGGCTTTTGAAAAAGAGACCGTGTCAAACCCCGTCGTCGAGTTCGTGCTTTCCCGAGGCAAGGCGATAAGCGGCACCGTCATACTCCCGTATGAGTTCCTCCATGAGGAGAACCCCGAGCTCGCCGCACGCGCCCGTATCGAGCTTTTACCGACGCCGATGGCCGCTCCGCGGGAGGAAGGAGAGGAAAAAAGCGGGATGGCCCTTTGTGCGGGCGTTCCTATCCTGAACGGTCAGGACGTCATCGGCGTGATCTACGGCGGTAAACTTCTGAACCGGGACAAAGAGATCGTCGATACGGTACGGGAAACCGCCTTCCAGGGGGAGACCTTCAAGGGAAGAAGCATCGGTACTGCGACGATATTCTTCAAGGATCTCAGGATATCGACGAACGTCTTAAACCCGCAGCAGGAGCGGGCGATAGGCACGCGGGTCTCGCAGGAGGTGAAGGACCGGGTGCTCATAGAGGGTGAAAGGTGGACGGACCGCGCCTTCGTGGTAAGCGACTGGTATATCACGGCCTACGAGCCGATCATCGATATCCATGGAGATCGAGTCGGGATCCTCTATGTCGGCGTCTTAGAGGACAAGTACGTCTTCGTCAGGCGAAACCTGCTCACCGTCTTCATCCTCATCACTATCGCAGGCATGGCGATTGCGACCGGTCTCGGCTTCCTTCTCGCTCATAAGATCACCGTTCCGGTACGCCGGCTCATCAGTGCGGGAAACGAGGCGACAAAAGGCAATCTCGATCCGGAGATCGGGCCGATCTCAAACAACGAGATCGGTTCTCTTCAGACGACTTTTTCGGAAATGCTCCGCTCGCTCCGTGAACGGGACGCACGACAGCGTGCCGAGAGCGAGCATAAGCTCATCCTCTCCGAAAAACAGGCGAGTATCGGAAAGCTCGCCGCCGGGGTCGCGCATGAGATCAATAATCCGCTCACCGGCGTGCTCACCTTCACCCACATGCTTTTGAAGCGCACCGACCTGGATGACGAGATCAGAAACGACCTTCAGACCATCGCGAAGGAAACCGAGAGGGTGAGAAAAATCGTAAAAGGCCTTTTGGACTTTTCCCGCCAGACGAAGCTCGATCCAGAGCCCACTGATATAAACCGGCTGGTGAAGAACACAATCGAGCTCGTAGAGAACCAGGCGCTCATCAAGGGGCTTATACTCGAGTTTTTACCCGGAGAGGACCTTCCGGTTCGCACCGTCGACAGGAGCCAGCTTCAGAGTGTGCTCCTCAATATCATCATGAACGCCATCGACGCAAGCGACCCGGGGGACTCCGTAACGGTGAGGACAGGAATCGGCGTTTCCTCCGCGGAAACCGTTCCCGCGCATGGCCGTGAAAAAAATGGACCGGCTGCGGCAGGGGGTGATGAGTCCGGAAGAGGCGAACATGCGGTGAAGGGTATCGAGATAGCGGTCACGGACACCGGGTGCGGGATTCCGCCGGCAAACCTCGACAAGCTCTTCGATCCGTTCTTCACCACAAAAGATGTCGGCCAGGGAACCGGCCTCGGCCTCGCGGTTTCATACGGAATCATAGAACGACACGGCGGTAAAATACGCGTACATAGCGAAGTCGACAAGGGAAGCACGTTCACCATCTGGCTTCCGCTGGAGGACAAGATTGAGAAATAGCAAGATACTCGTGGTCGACGACGACAAAATCGTACTGGAAAGCTGCAAGCGTATTCTCGAAGATGAGGGTTATAAAGTTATTCTCGTCGAGTCAGCGGAGGGGGCAATCGATCTTCTGGAGATGGAATACGTCGACCTTCTCATCATGGACATGAAAATGCCCACACACGACGGAATGTACCTCTTCGAGCAGATAAAGCGGAAATGGCCCCTCGACATCTGGCCCGAGCTGCCGGTCATAGTGATGAGCGGCTATCCCACCCCGAAGACCATAAAGGACGGGCTGAACAGGGGCGCCGCAGACTTCATACCGAAGCCGTTCACTCCGGACGAACTTATCTCTTCGGTCAATAAAGCACTGAAAAGGAGAAAAGAAGATGGCCCAAGGAAGAGCGACAGAAGCCCGGGCACTGGTGATTGATGACGAGCAGATCGTCCTCGACAGCGTGAAACGGATTCTTTCGGCAGAGAACTTCGCGGTGGACGTATCGCTCGAAAGCCCCGGTGGACTCGACCTCGCGCTGAAAAACGACTACGACATCGTGCTCACCGATATACGGATGCCCGAGATCGGAGGCATGCGGATACTGCGCGATATCAAGCGCGTGAAACCGTCCATACCCGTGGTCATTATCACCGGGTTTGCCACGGTAGGCTCCGCGGTCCAGGCGATGAAGCTTGGAGCCTCAGACTATCTTGAAAAGCCTTTTACGCCGGAAGAGCTGACTCAGCGGGTTCGCCAGGCCCTCGAAAAAGCCCGGTCCCAAGAACCTGAGCTTCAGGAAGTCGTTCACAAGAAAACGGTGATAGAGGTACTCGAACGGGCCGCTTCGGACAGCGATTTCGTGGCACGGCTCTACTACGAGGGCGCGGACGCACTGGACGAATATGAACTTACCGGTCCGGAAAAGCTCGCTATTCTGACGGGGGACGTCTCCTGGATCGAGGAGCATATCGGACCGCTCTCGAAGACACAGATGCGCTGGCTTCAGCAGAGGCTGAGCGCGGAGATCTGGTAGGCCCCATTTACGATTATGCGATTCGATTCTTCGGTGCTGCCGGCATGGAGGGGGTTTTCGGCTCTTTGGGGGATACCCGTGCCGTGGATCTGGTATCGAGTACAAACAGAACGCGCTGGTAAGCGGCACGGGGGCTAAAGTCCCCTGCCGTGAAAGACGCTTCCGATGCGTGAATAAAAACGTTACGGCGAGACTGCCGAAAGACGAAAAAACACCATGTGAGGAGGTATGTTAATGCCGGATACTATGCTGGTCATCGACGATGAAGAGGTGGTCTTGGAATCGTGCAGGAGAATATTCAGTGCGGAAGGGTTCCAGGTGGTAACGACCTCCTCACCGCAGGAGGGACTTCGCCTCATAAAGGACTCGAAGTTCGAGGTCGTGCTCTGCGATTGGAAGATGCCGGATTTCAACGGGATGGACGTGGTTGAGGAGATACACTCCCGCGCCCCCGAATCGGCCGTCGTCATGATCTCGGGTTTCCCCTCGGTCGGACGTGCCACGGAAGCAATGAAGCGCGGCGCTATGGACTACGTACCGAAGCCGTTCACGCCTGACGAGATAACCGATGCGGTAAACCGCGCGATACGCCGCAAGGTGACCGAGGAGAAAGAGGTGATCGGGAGGGTGGAGTCCATTGTACGGAATCTCCAGTTCCCGCTTCCGAGTATGGAGGACAAGGCTCCGGCAACCATCGCCGAAACCGTCGCGCAGAAGGTAGGCGTGACAAAGACCACCTCGCCGTGGCTCAGCGTAATGGTGCTCGGTATCCTCGCCGGGGCCTATATCGGCTTCGGCGGCCTCTTGTCGACGACGGTTACTTTCGACATGGGCGGCGTCTTCGGAACCGGATTCACGAAGCTGGTCGGCGGCGCCGCGTTCAGCGTCGGACTTATGCTGGTCGTCATCGCGGGGGCGGAGCTCTTTACCGGCAACAACCTTATGGTGTCGAGCGCACTGGCGCGGGAGATAACCTTCGGTACGATGACGAAACGGTGGATACTCGTCTACATAACGAACTTCATAGGCTCAATCGTCCTCGCCCTCATCTTCGTCGGCTCCGGGCTCTACAGGACCGGCGGGGGCGCCCTCGGTGCGGCTGCGGTGAAAATCGCCTACGCCAAGGTTAGTCTCGGATTCATCGAGGCTCTGGTCCGCGCAATCGGCTGTAATTGGCTTGTCTGCCTTGCGGTCTGGATGGCTCTCGCGGCGAGGCAGACGATAGGAAAGATATTCGCCATCTTTTTTCCCATCATGGCGTTCGTCGCAATCGGCTTCGAGCACTGTGTCGCGAATATGTACTTCGTTCCGACCGGAATATTCTTGAGAAACTGGGTAGGGATCCCGACCCCGGAAGGAATCGATCCGGGAATATTGACCTGGGGAAGCTTTCTGTTCAGAAACCTCCTCCCCGTTACGATCGGCAACCTGATCGGCGGCGGTGTATTCGTCGGCATGAGCTACTGGGGGGCGTATCTCAGGCCTGCGAAATCGTCATGAAAATAGGGACAGCGCCTATTTTTATAGGCCGATATAACAAGAAAAAAAGGCTCAATTCATTAGCAGCGTATCGGCGACAAGGCGATAAAATACAGCAAAATGTCATACACTGGTCAGGATATGTAATATAGTCGTACATATGAGTGATTGGGAAAAATGGGCGCTGTCCCTATTTTATTACTCGAATACGGAAACGAGGGTTTTGAACAGGCCGCTATTCTCTCGTAGCTTCTGCTCGTTCCCGGTGACGCAGATATACCCCTCGTTCATCGAATCGCGAACCATTTTCGCCGTCGTTCGTATCTTCCCCCTGTCGGTTGCGAGCACCGCATCCCTGGCGCCCTGTTCATCATCCTGAGTTATCCCGGTGATATACCGCGCCGCCGCCGCTTCCCCTTTCATCGAAGGGGTGAGAGGGCTGTCGAGCGCCCCGATTGTGCCGATGATATATTTTCTCATCTCCCGTTCGTCCGGGTCGAAGGCCGAAATGTAGCGGTGCGCCTCGTCGTAGACCCCGAGTGTCTCTTTCAGGCAGGGATCCCGGTATGAGCAGAAAAACATGTTGCCGTTACGGGCGAACCGCGCGAAGCTCCCATACGCCCCGCCCTGTACCCTGATCCGGTTCCATAGGAAATCGAGACTCGCGATGGTACGAAGCACGTCGAGCGTTCCCGAGTAGGAGTAGCCCAAACGCCTGAAATTGTACCCTTTGGCGACGAATTGCACCTTAGCGGGGGTACAAAGGCCCTCGTTCCCTTTCGTGTAATCGAACGCATAGCGCTTTTTCTGCGGCGAGCGGTCGCCGAGATTTTCTGAAACCAGGGGGATCACCCGCTGAAATTCACGGTAGTCCTCGTCGGAACCCGTAACGCTCACAAGCAGGTTTTTTTTATCGAACACCAAACCCGCGATCTCCTCAAGCCGCCTCGTTGTTTGTTCCCTGTCAGAATCAAAACTCTTCTCGAGCCGGGAGATAAACTTGTAGAAGGAAAGACCTGATAAAAGCTCGGCGAATTTTCCGGCCGGCGAAAAGTAGGAGAACAGACGCTGGATGCTCACCGTGTGCCCGGCCTCCGAGATCCCGATCTCCATTCTCGATTTCGCCTCCTGCACTATTTCACGGAGGCGGTCCGTCTCATCGTATCTCGTATTGCATATGATCTCCGAGACAAGCTCAAGCAGCTTCTCGAGCCGTTTCGTCATGGCACGAGCCGTTACCACGAGCTTCGGGTAGTAAACCCCGTCGTCATCCTTGTGGGGAAAAACCTGCGTGTCGAACCCGATGCCACCGGTGTGTATGTTGATCTCCTTCACAAGCTCGGAATAGTGAAACCGCGAAGTAGAGACCTTTGCAAGAACGCCCGAAAAAAGCGACAGGTATGGTAAATGCTCCTGCGGCACGCAGCTGGTGTCGAACATGAGGTTTACATAGGTAATCTTATTGGTGAACAAAGGATGCGCTAAAACGGCGGTCCCCCCTTCATCCCTCTTTTCGAGAGGGAGTTTTTCGGCCTTGGGATCGATGTCCTCGAGGCCGAGCAGCGGTATCCTGCCGAGCGATTCTTCCGTGTCGGGTTCGGACTGCCGCTTTTTTAAGCGTTCGGTCTGCTCTATGAGATCGGAGCGCTCCTTTTTGCCGAGCCCGGCGGCGAAACCGGCGAGTTTCTTTCTATTCCTGGCTCGGCGCTTTTTTTCAAGTCCCTTATTCGGGGAGAGCACAACGAGCGAGCTATGAGAGTTTTCCAGGATATGACGCTTCAGGAGGCCTTCGAAGTAGCCGTCGTTCATCGCCTTCCGTATCCTCGCGATCGTCGGCTCATACCGGAGATGTACGAACGGGTCCCCCTCGTACAGCCAGCTGTCCATGATCTCCATGTAATACACCAGGCCTTTAGGGAATCCCCTGAAATCCGCTTCCCGCAGCTTGAACTCGCTGAGGTTCACCGAGGCCTCGATGAGGCGTCTGTCGATGCCGCCTTCGACGAGCTGTGTAAGGGTGCCGTTTACCGTCTCAATGAACCTGTTTTCCGATTCTTTGTTGCTGTTCTTTAAAACGACGCTGAAGACAGGCTGCAGGATGCTCCGTTCAAAACTCCCGAAGACGTCCTTTCCGATACGCCGTTTCAGAAGCTCCATCTTGATCGGAGCGGCGGGCGTATCGAGCAGCATATGCTCCAGTATGCCGAATGCCATGTAGAGATCCGGGTTCGTCGCGGCGTCCACGGCCCAGTTCAGGCTCAAGTACGTCTTGTCCTCCGTCTTTTCTTCGCTCGATATCGGGTATGGAAACGAGCACCTACGCCGTTTTTTGAACGGTTTTTGGATATCGACCGCGGATACGATATCGGCGCGCCCGAACCCCGAGAGATACGATCCGTCGAGAAACATAAGCGCGCGTTCAGTGTCGACGTCGCCGTAGAGAAACAGGTAGCTGTTGCCCGGATGGTAGTACCGTTCGTGAAAGGCGATAAAGGTCTCGTAAGTTAGGTCGGGAATGACGTCGGGGTCACCGCCCGATTCGAACCTGTACGCCGTATTCGGAAAAAGTGATTCCTGGATCTTTCGGAAGAGGATCTCCTCGGGCGTCGAAAAGGCACCCAGCATCTCGTTGTAAACAACGCCCTTCAGATCTATCTCGGCTTCAGGCGACGGCAGCTCATGGTGCCAACCCTCCTGCATGAAGATCTCTGGTCGGCTGTAGATATTCGGGAAGAACACTGCGTCGAGGTACACCTCCATGAGATTGAAGAGGTCCTGCTCGTTCCTGCTCGCCACCGGATAGAGCGTTTTATCGGGAAAGGTCATCGCGTTGAGAAAAGTATTGAGCGATCCTTTTGCGAGCTCGACGAACGGCTCCTTCGAGGGAAACTTTTTCGACCCGCAGAGCACGGAGTGCTCGAGTATATGCGGCGCACCGGTACTGTCGAGCGGGGGGGTCCTGAAACCCACTGCAAACACCTTGTTGTCGTCCTCGCACTCGAGATGACAGAGGCTCGCGCCGCTTTTTTCATGGACGTATATTTCTCCCGTCCCGTTTATTTCGTCGATACGCTCCCGCCGTTTGAGCATAAATCCATGGTACGTATTTCCGATATCGTATTTCATCCATTTCTCCTGTTGTGTATCCCCGTATCTTCATGCCGTCATGACATCTAGACCCACCAAAAAACGATGAGGCGGCCCCCGCGGTTTTTGTAAAATAGTATCGGGAAGGTGTTTATCCCGAACTATTCAAACGCCTCCGCAGGAAAAAATAATACCGCCTTGGTGAGAATACAATCCGATTAGTCGTACAGGAAGCAGGACACGAAGTGACCGGGGGCTGCTTCTTTCTGTTTCGGTTCTTTCCTATCGCAGACGGTCATCCTTTGTGGACAGCGGGGATGGAACCTGCAGCCTTCAGGAGGGTTTATAGGCGAGGGCACGTCTCCCATGAGTATGTTTCCCTTCTTTCTCTTTTTCGGGTCGGGTA
Organism: Spirochaetota bacterium; assembly: GCA_016934265.1. Lineage (GTDB taxonomy): Bacteria > Spirochaetota > B62-G9 > B62-G9 > DRHN01 > JAFGTF01. Next base: position 9,487 of record JAFGTF010000153.1, on the reverse strand, counting down.
CCGGTATCGCGGACAACAGCGCCTGCGTGTAGGGATGTTTGGGGTCGTCGAAGAGACGCTTTTTCGGTGCGGTCTCGACGATTTTTCCGAGGTACATCACCGCCACCCTATCGGATATGTGTTTTATCACCGAGAGGTCATGGGCTATGAAGAGGAGCGTAATCGAAAACTCCTGCTGGAGGTCCTGCAGAAGGTTTATTATCTGTGCCTGGATCGAGACATCGAGGGCCGAGACGGACTCGTCGGCCACAATGAAGTCAGGGTTCGTCGCGAGCGCCCGCGCGATGCCGATCCTCTGCCGCTGACCGCCCGAGAACTCGTGCGGATAGCGATCTATCTGGTCCGGAACGAGACCGACCTTTCCCATGATCTCGGCGACCCGTTCCCTCCGGTCGGACCTCGAAACGGTGCGGTGGACGATCATCGGCTCAGCGATGGTCTTGCCGATCGTCATCCGCGGGTCGAGCGAGCCGAACGGGTCCTGATATATCACCATCATCCGCCGTCTGAAAGGCTCCATCTGTTTCGGGGCAAGGCTCGTGATATCGTGCCCGTCGAACACGATCTTCCCGCCGTCCGGAGCGAGTATCCGGAGGATCGTCTTGCCGCATGTCGTCTTTCCGCATCCCGACTCGCCGACGAGCCCCAGCACCTCTCCCCTGTTTATGGAAAAGCTCACGTCGTCCACCGCTTTAAGCACCTCTTTTTTCCCGGGACCGGTCTTTCCGACGTCGAACCACTTCGTAAGATGCCGTACGGAGAGAAGCGGCTTCATCGTTTACCCCCCTCGCCGTATAGATGACACATCACGAGATGCTCCTTTTCCGTTTCCAAAAGGCGCGGCATTATTTCCCTGCACACCGGCATGACCCGGCTGCAGCGCGGGTGGAAGGGACAGCCTGCAGGCAGGTCCACGAGACTCGGGACGAGCCCCTGAATCGTGTCGAGCCGTTTTATCTCTATATCCAGCCTCGGTATGGATCGGTTGAGCCCGACGGTATAGGGATGAAGGGGCTTTTGAAAGAGTGTCAGAACGTTCGTATATTCGATGATATGCCCGGCATACATCACCGCGACGAAGTCGCACATCTCGGCGACTACCCCGAGGTCGTGGGTGATAAGCAGCACGGACGTTCCGAGCTCTTGCTTGAGATCGTCTATGAGCCGCAGTATCTGGGCCTGTATGGTGACATCGAGCGCGGTCGTCGGCTCGTCCGCGATGAGCAGTACTGGATTGCAGGAGAGCGCCATCGCGATCATCGCCCTTTGCCTCATTCCACCGGAGAGCTCGTGTGGATAGTTAGTTATCCTCCGCTCCGGGTCCGGCATACCGACCGTTCTAAGCGCCTCGACCGCTTGTTTTTTCGATTCCGCACGTCTTTTTTTCTGATGGAGCCGAACCGTCTCCATGATCTCATGCCCTATGGTGAACACCGGGTCGAGCGAGGTCATCGGCTCCTGGAATATCATCGAGATCTTTTTCCCCCGGATATCCCTCATACGCCGTTCGTCGTAGCGCAACAGGTCCTCACCCTCGAAGATCACCTCTCCTCCTACGATCCTCCCCGGAGGCACCGGAATGAGCCGCATGATCGACAGCGCGGTCACGCTCTTGCCGCAGCCGGACTCGCCCACAAGGCCGAGTGTTTTTCCCTTCTCTATCGTGAAGCTCACGCCTTCCACGGCGCGGACCGTTCCCTCGTGCGTGAAGAAGCGTGTGGTGAGATCTCTGACACGCAAGAGCTCGCTCATTGCTTCAGCCTCGGGTCCAGGATGTCACGCAGGCCGTCTCCCAGGAGATTCAGGCCGAGCACGGAAAAAAGTATTGCGAGCCCGGGAAAGGTCGCCGCCCACCAGGCGCCGCTCACTATGTAGGAGTAGCTCTTCGCGAGCATCGCCCCCCACTCCGGGGTCGGCGGCTGCGCTCCAAGGCCCAAGAACCCGAGCGCGGCGCAGTCTAAGATCGCCGTTGCAAGCATGAGTGTGCCGTATACGATAACGGGTGCGATGGAGTTCGGAATGACGTGGCGGAATATTACCCGCAGGCGGGAAGAACCTATCGCCTGCTGCACCTCTATATACTCCATCTCCTTGATGTAGAGAACGGAGCTTCTGATGATTCTCGCCATCTGTGGAGTGTATACGATTCCGATCGCGACCATGGCCTTGTCCAGTCCCTGGCCTATCACCGCCACTATAACGATGGCTAAGAGCAGCGCGGGAAACGCAAACATGATGTCCACGAACCGCATGATGACCGAATCCACCGCACCGCCGAAGAAACCGGCGAGGGTTCCGAAGCAGATACCGAGGATCATTGCGATGCCGACGGCGACAAGTCCCGCCGACAGGCTCACACGAGTACCGTAGATGATTCTCGACAGCACGCAGCGGCCGAGCGCATCGGTGCCGAGCGGCATGCCCTCTACTCCCTCCTCGCTCCAAAATCCAGGCTTCAGCTTGATGGCGAGGTCCGGCGGGGTGGGATTGGGATCGTTCGGCGCGATGAAATCGGCGAACACGGCACAGAGCACGAGCATGACGAGTATACAGAGGCCGAAGAGGGCGGAACGGTTGTCCGTAAACCGTCTGAAGAGGTAGTTTCGACTGCTTATGGCAAGCGGTTTTCCGGGCATCGGCATCTACCTATATTTTATTCTCGGATCTATGAGTACATACAGCAGGTCAGTGATGAGGTTCACGATCACGAACATGAAAGAGAAGAAGAGCACGCACCCCTGTACCACCGGATAGTCCCTCATCTGGACCGCCTTCACGACGTATCTACCGATCCCGGGCCATGAGAACACCGTCTCGGTGAGCAACGCCCCGGCGAGCAGGAGCCCGAAGTTAAGTCCGATCACCGTGATGACGGGAAGCATGGCGTTACGTACTGCGTGCTTGTATATCACCATACGTTCCGAAAGCCCCTTCGCCCGTTCCGTTCTGATGAAGTCCTGCCGCAGCACTTCGAGCATGCTCGATCTCGTCACCCGCGCAATGGTGGCCATAGGTATCGTCGCGAGCGCGACCGAGGGGAGGATGAGATATTTGAACGACGAGCCGAGCGCTTTCCAGTTTCCCCGTACGATGCTGTCTATGATGTAGAGTCCTGTAATTCGTTCCAGCGAAATATCGGAGGCGATACGACCGCCGATAGGCAGCACCCTGAAGAAGACGCCGAAGATCATCATGAGCATGATGCCGAGCCAGAAGACCGGCATCGAAACGCCGAAGAGCGCCACCCCCATGGTTGTATAGTCTAAAAAGGAGTACTGTTTGGATGCGGAGATTACACCTGCGACGAAACCGACTACAACCGCGATAAGCATTGAGAAAAGGGCAAGCTCAACGGTGTTTGGAAAACGATCGAGTATCTCTTTCGCCACGTACTCGTTTGATACGATCGAGCGTCCGAAGTCGCCGCGAAGCACCTGTTTGAACCATAGCCAGAACTGCACGTGAATCGGCTTGTCGAGGCCGTACTTCTCGCGCAGCATCTGTATGGTCTGCTCCGAGGCGTGCTCACCCGCGATCGTGCGGGCCGGGTCCCCCGGCGCGAGATGTATGAGGGAGAAGGAGATGACGGCGACGCCGAGCAGCACGGGAATGAGCTGAAGCAACCGTTTTGCGATGTACCACTTCATAAAGAAATATGCTCGTATGTTTTTCAGACGTGTTTATAAATCTAAACCATAACCATGCCTCATTCAATCGTTTTTTTCCTCCGTTCTCCTGAAGAAGAACAGACCCGCCGCACGCCGGAGTATCACATAATTATGCTCCCGTACACTGTTTCGAACGGGTGTTTCTCTGGCTGCCATACTTTTCGGCGGAACGGGGAAAAAAGCACATCCTGCCACCGGCTCGAAACGCCATAAAAACAAGCGGCAGCCCCTAAGTAAAAGGCCGCCGCCTTTCTACCTTCTTTCGAAAGCTCTCGTTACTCCACGTATACCGGATAGAAGAACTTCCTCGAGGTCGGATGCAACACGTAGCCTTTCACTTTCTTGTTAAACACGAGCGACTGGTTCGCGTGCGCGATATATACCCACCCCGCGAAATCGTGGAGCATCTCCTGCACCTTCTTGTAGTTCTTCGCCCGCTCCTCCACGTCGTATGTCAAAAGCGCCGCGTCGAGGTACTTCTGCGCCTCGAGATCACTGTAGAAGGCGTAGTTCCCGGCGGAGCCGATGCTTGCGGAATTCGGACCGTAGAGGACGTTCATGAAGTTGTCCGGGTCGCCGTTGTCTCCGGTCCAGCCGAGCATGCACATCTGGTGCATTCCGGACTCCGTCTCCTGGAGATACGTACCCCAGTCCACCTGGTAGAAGTTCACCTTGATGCCCACTGCGCCGAGGTAGCTCTGGATCGCCTCCCCTACTGCAGGCGGATCGAACATGTACGGTCTCGAAACCGGCATGACGTGGAGCGTTACCTCGAAGCCTTTCGGATACCCTGCCTCCTTTAACAGCTTTTTTGCCATGTCCGGGTCGTACGTGTAATCCTGCACGGCGTTGTTGTAGCCGATCATAAATGGGGGCATGCCGTTCTTCGCCACCGACGCGGTACCCATGTACAGGTTATCGACGATCGACTTCTTGTCTATCGCGTACTGGATGGCCTGCCGTACCTTCTGCTTGGTGAGCGGCTCGTAGTATCCGGGGGTCTTTTCGAGCTTCTCATCCGAATCGCGCTTGCCGTTCTTGTTCTTGTCCTTGTAGCCGAAGCCGGTATTCATCGCCATGTAACCAATGTTCATACCCGGTTCGGACATGAGATTAAGGTCCGAGTTACTCCGTATCCTGTCGAAATCCGCCGGGTTGGGGTATTCGATACCGTGCACTTCCCCCACCTCAAGGGCGAGCAGACGCGCGGACGGATCCGGAATGACCCTGAAGATGACCTTATCGAGTCTCGGGCGCTCACGCCAGTAGTTGTCATTCGCAGCGAGTGTGATATGGTCGTCTTTCACCCACTCTACGAACTTGAACGGTCCCGTCCCCGCCGGGTGAGAGAAAGCGTCCTCCCCCCACTTCTGTGCATTCGAGGGAGAAACGATACAGGTCGTGAACATGGCCAAAGAGGTCATAATCGACGCGTTGGGGCGCTTCAGCACAAGCTTCACCGTGTAGTCGTCGATCTTCTCCATATGGTCCACGTCGTAGAACATATAGCCCCAGTACGCCCACTCTCCGTACTGGTTGAACGGATGATTTGGGTCGTACTGCCTGGCGAATGAGAAGACGACTGCATCCGCATTGAAGTCAGTGCCGTCATGGAACTTCACCCCGCGCCTGAGGTTGAAGACGATCTCGGTGCCGTTGTTCGACATCTCCCACGATGTTGCGAGACATGGTTTGATTTCTGTTGATCCCGACTTGTATTCAACAAGTCCTTCGAATATGTTGTCCATCCGCTGGATCGACTCGCCGTCCGTGACATCCGCGGGATCGAGCCTGACCGCGTCACCAGAGCTTCCGAATACGAAAATCTGTTCCGGCTTCGGTTTCGGTTTCTCCGGTTCCGGCGCTTTCTCCACCGGTGCCGGCTTCTTCGGTGCCTCCTCCTTCGTGGAGCTGGCAAATACCACGGCCGCCGGGAGCAACATAAATAGCGCAAGCGAAAAGACAACCAACGATACTAGATGCTTTCTCATATCTCCTCCTCTTTTAAAGAATTACAGATGGTATAGTATCAGTTTTTTAACATTTATGCAAGCTGTACCTTTTTATGGATTTTATTATTTTAACAGCAATGGGTGCCGCTTCCGCATTTTTAAAGCCTCGTCCTATTGAACGACCGCAATCCTCAACCGCCCCGTACGGCGTCTTTGATACGGGAGAGAAGGTTCTTCAGGCTATAGGGCTTCTGGATGAATTTGTATCCCTTCTCTTCTATAACCTCCCACTGTGCTTTCCCGTCCATGTACCCGCTTGAAAGAAGAACCGGCAGTTTCGGGTCGCGGTCCAAAAGGTCTCCGGCCAGCTCGACTCCAGACAGGTTCGGCAGCACCACATCGCTGAACAGAAGCGCGAACTTCCCCTTTTCAAGCGTATAGATGTCCAGGGCCTGCTCCGCATTCTCCGCCTCGAACACCGTGTACCCGTTCTGCCGGAGAACGTTCACTGTGAACTCCCGAAGAATCCTGTCGTCTTCAACGAGCAGGATACGTTCTCCGCGCCCGGCAAGCTCCTCCACCCTCGCCGTTTTTTCTTCACTGCCCTCCTGAGACTCCGCCGAGGCTGGAATGTACACAACGAACGTCGTCCCGCTCCCCTCCTCGCTCTCGGTGTTTATCCAGCCGCCGTGCTGCTTTACGATACCGTATACAACGGAAAGCCCGAGACCCGTACCGGTCTCCTTTGTGGTAAAAAAGGGATCGAAGATCCGCTCGGCCGTTTGCCTGCTCATGCCTATGCCGGTATCCGTGACCGCAAGACTTATATAATCACCCGTGCGTGCGTACGGGTACCTTCTGCAATATTCTTCATCGACCGTTACGTTCCCGGTGATGATACTGATCCTACCCCCCTTGGGCATTGCATCACGGGCGTTGATGACGAGATTCATGACGACCTGCTCCATCTGCACCCTGTCCGCGTGTACCGGCCATAGTCCTTTCGCGAATCGTGTCGTAAGCTCGATGTCCTCGCTTATGAGACGTTTCAGCATCTTATTCATATCGGTCACCACCGCGTTGAGGTCTACGATATGTTTTGCCAGCATCTGCTTGCGGCTGAATGCGAGCAGCTGCTGTGCGATATTCGCCGCCCTGGTTCCCGACTTCCTGATCTCTTTGATGATGCCGTGCTTCCTGTCATCTTCGGGGATCTGCATTAGGAGAAAATCGCTGTACCCGATTATGACGCTGAGCATGTTGTTAAAATCATGGGCGATCCCGCCGGCAAGCGTCCCGATGGCCTCCATCTTCTGTGAATGGATGAGCTGCTGCTCTAAAACCTTATGCCTGGTTATATCCTCCTTGATACCGAGAAAGTGTGTGATTTCGCCCTCGTCGTTTTTTATAGGCGATATCGCCGCGCTTTCCCAGAAAAGCTCCCCGTTCTTCCGGCGGTTGTGAAATTCGCCCTGCCAGCTTTTCCCCTGTGTTATGGTGTCCCAAAGCTCCTTGTAGAAATCCAGGTTGTGCTCCCCCGATTTGAGCAGCCGCGGGTTTCGGCCCAGCGCCTCCCCGTAGCGGTATCCGGTGATTTCCTCAAACCGCCTGTTCACATACTCGATAATTCCCTCCCTGTCCGTAATCATGATACTCACGGGGCTCTGATGCACTGCAAGCGACAGCGTACGGAGCTCCTGCTCCTCCATCTTTCGCCCCGTGATGTCGCGCAGGGTTCCAATCAGGCCGACCGCTTGGTTATTCTCATCTCTCAGCACCGAGTTCTGCATGAGGGTCGGGAATACTTCCCCGCTCTTTCGCGTATGCCATACCTCGCCGGTAAACTCCCCTTTTTCGACAAGCACCCTGTTCGCCTCTTTTACCGATTCCATCTGCTCGTCTGTATGGAGCACGGATATGTTCTTTCCCTGCAGCTCTTCCACCGAGCAGCCGTGAATGCGAGCGAAGGCGTTGTTTACGAAAAGGAGATTCCCCTTCAGGTCGCTGATCGCGATGCCTTCGCTCGTCTGCTCTACTGCGGAGGAAAGCAGCGAGATCCGCTCCTGCGCCCTTTTTTGCTCGGTGACGTCGAGGCCGTACAGGTTGATGTAACCCCCTTCCACGAACGGTGCGATCGTGAATGCGCAGACGAACTCGCCGCATTCAGCTTCGATCTTCGTAACCGTGCCCTGCTCGAACGAGTCGGTGATCACGCTCCGAAACCGTGGAGGCACCGCGTCTCCGATACCGCACCGCCAGTATGAGAGCACCCTGTCCGACGCCTTATTTGCATACAGGACCGTTCCCTCTTTCGAGACCCGGATAACGGGATTGGGATTCTCCGACGGAAAGCGTGCGAGCATCCTGCACTCTTCTTCCATTCTTACACGTTCCGTAATGTCCCGTATCGCCCCCTGGATGCCTTTTACCTCTTCCCCCTCCCTGATCGGCGAGGCGTTCACCTCTATGTATATCGCGGTCCGGTCCTTCTTCTGCATAGTCAGAAGAAACCCCTCCACGATCCTGCCCGCCAGAATACCGGAGACCATGCCGTTCGCCTTCGTGTGTTCCTCCTGCGGAACGAATTCCAGAAAGCGTCGGCCGGCTAGCTCTTTCGGAGAGAACCCGATGATCCGCTCTATTGCTGGAGAAACGTACTCTATTTCTCCCTCCCGGGTAACGATGAATATCGCGTCGAAGCTCCGCTCCGCTATCGCCCTGAACCGCTCCTCGCTTTTTTTCAGCTCCTCCTCGATGCGTTTCTTTTCGGTGATATCGTCGTACACCGCTACGATCTCTCCGGAGGGCAGCCTGTATACGTAGTTCTCCCGCCACCCCTCGATCCTGTCGTCATGGTAGTACGATGCGGGATGGTGCTCCGGAACTCCCGTGTTCCATACCCTCCGTAATACTTCTAAAAGCCCGAACTCCCCGACCCCGGGAAAGAGATCCCGGACGCTTCTTCCGATCACCTCCTTTTTTATCACTCTCTCTATCATGCAGGCGGCTTTGTTTATATCGACGAATATGAAGTCGTTCCCCTCATCCACGGGCTTGAATACCGCGACGCCGCTGCCTATACTGTCCGCAAGTTTTCTGAATCGCCCCTCGTCCTTATTGTTTTTCGTTCTCGGCGAGCGTTTTCGGGGACGTTTCTCGATCTCGCCGATCGCCCTCTTCACGAGGGGGGCGAGGTTTAAAAGCTCGTCCTTCAGGACATAGTCCTCCGCCCCCGCATTGAGAGCCTCGGCCGCGAGCTCCTCCCCGACCGTATCGGAAACGATAATAAACGGCACCGCGGGGGCTTTGCTCTTCGCATGGAGAAGCGCAGTCATTCCGCCGGCAGAGGGAAGCCTGTAGTCCGCGAGTATGAGCGTGGGTTTGTATTCATCAAGGATACGTTCGAACTCTTCCTCCGTACCGACGCATTTCGAAGTGAATTCCAGGCCGGAGTCGGCAAGCGTACGGTTGATCAGCTTTGAATCATTCGGATTGTCCTCTAGAATTAGTATACGTAGCTCTTTCATTTCCCTTTTCCTGTAAGACAATCGATACACAGTTGAAGATGAAACGCGTAATCACTTTTTAGATAACTTATATTGTAGAGCAGGTGTGGCAAGCGATGCAAATTTTTTTAAGAGATCATACCGGGATAATAACAGTCACTGGACGATAGCGTAATTTAAACAGCCATATCGACCGTATTGTGAAGCAAAAAAATCAGGTTCTTCTCCAAAATAGTTGTAATAAATTATGGGAATATTAACCATGACTGTTTCATTACGAGGCGTAAGACAACATCATCCGATGTTGTCTTTACTGCAGAAGACAAAAGTCGCCTATGGCTCAAATCGAGGCTTTATGCCT
>JAFGTF010000152.1 GCA_016934265.1 Spirochaetota bacterium | reverse complement strand
CTCCCGAATACGGGCTATAGCGCAGTTTGGTAGCGCGCACGGTTCGGGACCGTGAGGTCGTGAGTTCAAATCTCACTAGCCCGAATATTCTCTCCGCATCATTTCTTTCGGAAGAACCCCTACACATGTCGCATATATTCTAAATATATGTAAATGATATCCCGAAAGGATTCGATAATAATAAAGCAGGCATGACGCTATAATTTTCATTATATCTCGAATTAGACGTGTTTTAGTCATGCCTCGCGATAATCGGACAAAACCCTTATTGTTACGCGGGTCCTATCGGAAGAGGTATGAGAAGACTTCTGCTTTTTTCCATAACCGCAACCGCCGTCGTTTTCCTTCAGACATGCGGCTTCGTGGAGGAGACGGCGTTCATTTCGAGCAGCTCGTCACCGCCGGGACCGCAGTGGTGGAACGATGCGTGGTCTCACAGGGTCGAACTGGTCTTAGACAATTCCGCCCAGTCCGAGGACCTCTTTGACTTCCCCGTCTGCGTCCGTCTCGACTCCTCACGCATCCTTTACGCCGAAACCCAGGACACGGGGAACGACCTACGGTTCATCGATAGCGGCCAGAACGTGCTCGCATACGAGATAGAGACTTGGGACGAGTCCGGCGAATCCTTCGTGTGGGTGAAAACAAGATTGATAGCGGGCGGCTCGAATACGGAATCCGTGTGGCTGTACTACGGCAACCCAGAGGCACCCGAAGGACAGGACGCTTTCAGCGTATGGTCGAACGGCTATGAAACGGTACTGCATCTCGACGAGACGTCGGGGAGCTACGAAGATTCGACCGGAAACGGCCATGCAGGCGAGGCGATAAACGGCGTCAGTCGGGGAGCGCCCGGAAGGGTAGGCCGGTGTGCCGAGCTCGACGGAAGCGACGATTATATCGCGCTCGATATGAGCTACAGCGGCCAGGGCGCCGTACCGCTGCTCACGGTCAACGTATGGTTTCGGACAACCTTCGCCGGTTCGGCCTATAACGACAACTGGGCGTTCGTCGATTTCGATCGCTCGGATTTCTACGACTTCTATGTGACGGGCGATACGGGCTCGCTCGAGTTCTCCACGACCGCATCTTCGGGCGGCACAGACGACTTCGTTGCAAACACCGTGGGGCTCAACGACGGGACCTGGCGTTTGGCGTGGGCAGTATACGACGGCACGGATAAACACATCTACCTCATGGACTCATTGGACGGGACATCGTCCAACCCCCACAGCGGCGCAGGCTTCGGGAGCAGCTCGACGAGATGGGGATTCGTCGGTGACGGGTCTGAAGCGACTACATACGACGGGACGAGGAATAACATCTACTATGAGGGGGCTTTGGACGAGGTCCGGATCTCACATGTCGCACGTTCCGAAGACTGGATCAGCGCTCAGTACCTCTCGATGACCGACGGCTTCATCACCTATGGAACCGAACAGTCGAGGTAAACACAGGATGAACCGCAAAGCCAAATTCCACCTCAGCTCTTTTTTAATACTGTTCGTATGCTCATGCGGATTCATGGCCGGATGCGGTTTTCAGGAGGAGACGGGTTTCGTTCGAAATGTCCAACTGCCGTCGGACCCGACCTGGTGGAACACCGACTGGTCGAACAGAAGGCGGTTGACCTTCGACAACAGCGCGCAGGCCGAGAACCTCGTGCTTTTTCCCGTGCTTGTCAGGCTCGACGGCACACGGATCGACTACGCCAAGACAAGAGACGGCGGTCAGGACATACGGTTCGTCGATTCCGACCTGACGGCGCTCTCCTTTGAGATAGAGCTCTGGAACGAGGAAGGTGAGTCCTTCGTATGGGTTGAAATTCCGCAGATCGACGGAGGTTCGAATGAGGACTTCATCTGGATATACTACGGCAACCAGTCCGCACCCGACGGACAGGATCCCGCAGGTGTCTGGGACAACGGGTTTCTCGGCGTATGGCATCTGAATGACAGCATCGATCCCGTCACGGACTCGACATCAGCCGGCAACCACTGTACAAACAACGGCGCGGCATATACTCCGTCGGGAGCGCTGGACGGAGCTTTCAGCTTCAACGGAAACGGTGATGCCGTTGAAGCCTCTTCCCATACATACGTTTTTTCCGAAGAGATGACACTTGAAGCATGGTTCAGATATTCAGGTCCGGGCACAGGATCTCCCCGTATACTCGAGATCTCGAAAACGGGGAATGCGGACAGTCATTGTCTCGCTCCGGACAGCGACGGCTCTCTCCGCGCCTGGGCGGAAAGCGCCACGGGCTCCCGCGTTGCAGCCGTGGATGATCCCGCCGACTACGACGACGGCGCATGGCATTATATGGTATATACGTACGAAAACCCTGACGGTATTCTGTACGTAGACGGAAACGTGACCGACACTGCTTCGGGAAGCTCCTCGGATCTGGATGACTGCCAGTACTTCATCATCGGCGCCGTATCGGACGCCAGTACCCAGTACGCCCATTCAGACCATGAATTCGACGGTCTTGTGGACGAAGTCCGCGTCTCGGATACTGCACGGACAGCCGACTGGCTAAACGCACAGTTTTTATCGATGAACGACGGCTTCGTCGTATACGGGACTGAAGAGTAAAGGGGAGCGATCTTTACGGTCTGTTGCTCTAACAGCAATGCGGCAAGAATTATACGTGATTCTGTCCCCCATTTCAACCGCGCTTTTTAGCAACCATTTACTTCCGATGAGGTTTTCAAGACAATCATGACAAGATATTCATTTCAGGCTTCAGGATTGGAGGATGGGATGTGAAAAGACCGCATCCTGAAGAAGACCGCACCGAAGGCCCCATTTCATCTATGACGAAGTAAAAGACACCTACGGCAGCAGGGAAAACGTAACGGTATCGCCGCCGTTGATACCAAAGCCATCTGTGTCAGTGAAATTTAAAGGTAAAGATTCGACCTCGCAACTGCTATTCATGAAGAGTGAAAAAAGAAAAGCTGATCCGCCTAGAACCTGTAGCCTGCACTTATCTCTATGTCGCTGTAGTTCTCGTTTACACTCTCCTTGCTGATACTGTAGAGGCGGTACCCGAGGGAGAACCTGTAGCGGTCGAGGTCGTAGAATGCGCCGAGGTAGAGCTCGAGTGACGAAGGGGCGGTGCCCTGGCCGATTAAAAACAGGTAATCGAACTCTCCCTCGAGACCGAAATTTTTGAAGAAATCGCTCTTCACGAAACGGTATATCACGGGGTCCGATACGAATACCCCTATCGAGGGACCGTAAATCTGCTTGAAATTGTATGCCCCCTCCGTCATGAGGTTAGAAAGCGTGAAGAAGTGGTAGTTAAGCTTCGCACCGACGGTCAGCCTTCTTTCGGCCTCCTCGAAGAAATATGTTCTAATCCGCGCGGAGACGTTCGCCCTGTGCACGACGAACTTGATCCGGGAATCTCCGCTCGTCTTCAGCGGATATACGGTGTAATCCAACGACGCCCCGATCCTTCTATCCCAGAACGGCAGGTAGTAACGGGCATCGACGCGCGCGCCCAACAATGAGACTCTTCCGTCCAAGTAATCGAGCTTGTTGCTGTCTGCAAACGTGTAGGAGGCGGATACCCTAATGAGCGCCGTATCATACTGCGGGGTTTTTTCCTCTGTTACGGCACCCGGTACTTCGGCGGCAGCACCTTCCTCCACCGCTCCTGCGGTGGCCGCCGCTCCTGCTTCGGCCGGAACCCCCGTCCCTGCCGCGGGAACGCCTTCAGGCGTCTTCGCCAGCGCGACGCTCTCCTCCTCAATCTCACCGACTTCGTACAACGAGAGGAAGAGCCGCCGTGCGGTCTCGTTCTCCGGATCGATGATAATAGCCTGCTCGAGATATTCGTATGCGGTCTCGAAACGACGGTTTTCGATCTCACCCAACGCCTTCTCGGTAAGAACGGCCGAGCGCTTCTTTTTGCTCATCCGCTCCACCTCGTTCAGCAGTGAAATGGCATCGAGGTTATCACCGTCCGCTTCGAGCAGCTTCTCGAGCTCCGCCAAGGCCTCCTCGTACTTCTCGTTGGATAGAAGCTCCCGCGCGGTTTCGATATCCTGACAGATTCCGGCCGCCGGAACGACGGAGCCCGCCGCCGTCACTATGAGACAAAATGTGCAAATCCGTTTTATCAGTTCCATACGCTCACACTACCTTCCCAAAAGACCGTAGAGAAAACCCCTTCTTTTCCTCTTCTGTACATCTTTGAGAAATAAATTGGTAATAAGCCTGAAACACTCCCGGATGGCCCCGGACTCGTGCAGTACGACGATGGGAACCCTCTTCTGGATGGATTCGATCACCCGCTTCGAGTCCTCAACTATGTAACCGAGAAACGCTAATCCGGTTTTTATCCCGAACTGCGATACGGTCTGGGATATTTTCTGGTATACGCGCGTCGCCTCCTGGGGGCCGCTCGTCTTGTTCACGACTATCTCGAAGAGCAATCCCCGCTTCTTCTGGCTTGCGAGCTTGATGACCTTGTAGAGGTCGACGAGCGCCGTTATCTCGGGATTCGTCACGAGTATGTTGCGGTCGGAAGAGAGGATCAACCCGAGGTTGAGCCTGTTCAGGCCGGCCTGAGTATCGATGACGATGTAATCGTAATTCGATTCGATCTGCCCGAGCCCCTCCCGTATCCTTTCGAGCTGTTCCTCACCGAGTGTGAGAATGGTCTCAAAGTCGTTTCCCGCATAGACCGCGTCTATGCCGCCGACGCCTTTTTGTATGACATCCTGCATCCGGACCCTTTTCTCGAGAAACTCGGTGAAGGAGCTCTCCTCGTCGATATTGAGAAAGAGACCGACGTTGGAAAGGTTGATATCGGCGTCGATGATGAGCACCCGGTAGCCCCTTTTCTTCAGCTCCACGGCAAAGTTCACCGCAAAAAAGGTCTTGCCGATACCGCCCTTGCTGCCCGAAATGGTGACGACTTTCGCTTGCTTCTGCGAACCGCGGTACGGGACAATATCCCTCTTCTCTTTTACCATATCTCATTCACCCTGGTCGATCTCTTGCTTGTATATAGAGACGAGCGCTTCGAAGAGCTTTTTATCAAAGATCTTTCCCGCCAGTTTTTCCATCATTTGAAAAGCGGATTCCACGGTAAGGGCGGGACGGTGCGGACGGGCCGACGTAACGGCGTCGAAAAAGTCCGCTACCGCCAAAACCTTCGCTATCTTCGGGATCTCGCGGTCCGTAAGACCTTCAGGATAACCGCTCCCGTCAAGTCTTTCATGATGATACCTGATTCCTTCATAAAATATTTTCGGAAGCTCCACGTGCTGCAGAAGCTTGAGCCCGCGTTCCGGATGAGTCTTGATGATCGCGAACTGGCGTTCCGTGAGCTCACCCTCCGTTTTCATGATCGTATCGGCAATCTCCAGGTAGCCTATGTCATGCGCAAGTCCCACCCTCCGTACGACGGAAGGATCGAGCGTGTCGTCCCCCATCGTTTCGGCGATCAACGACGCTACTTCGGCGACCCGTTTCGAGTGATCGATCCTCCCCGTCTTCGTATCCGCCATGGCCGCCATGTTGAGCAGCGAGGCGGTACCGAGCGGGTCGGACGGGTCTTCGTCCTCACCGGTCTCAAAGCCCGTCTGCCCCCCTCCAGCGCCGCCCGCAATCCTTCGCACCAGCCGTTTGCTCTTTACACCTATGTCCTTGTCCCCGTCCGTGATAAAGGGCAGAAGAATCTCCATTGCGTTGTCGATCCCCGCAGTATCGCCCGACTTTATCTTGTTCTCGACGATGCTCAGAATCTCCGACTTGACCTCGTGGTTGAGCTCCGAGATGTACCCCTGCACCGTCTCCCAGGAACTATCTCCCTTCCGTATCTCCTGCTCCAGCTCCTTGAGGCGCCTGACCCGCACCATATCCGTATAATGCTCGTTGGTCAGGTATTTCGTATCGTCGTACTCGAGCATCGGGCCCGAGCTGAATCCGATAGACGGCTGTGGCTCGTGATAGACGGAACCGACCTGAGAAATCCGTCTTCTTAAGAGCATGATGAAACCCAACACTATGATGATTGCGATAACGATACCGCCGATCACAAGAATCATGAGCGAGCGGTTGAACATCTTTCTATCGTCGCTCTGAGACTGGATGATGTCCACCATATTCTTCAGAAAGTACTCTCGCTCCTCCCCCTGCCGCTCGATGCTTTCACGCAAAAACTGCTGGTTCTCCCGGACGTTTCCCATGAGGGTCTCACGCTCCCTGCGCTGCTCCTCGAAACTGCTACTCAATATCCTGCTGTTCGCCTCTATGTTGTGCATGAACGATTTTCTTTCCTGCTGCTGTGCCTCCATGTTCTCGTTAATGATGCGCTGATTTTCTTCGATGCTTTGAAGAAGCCGCTCCCTCTCAAGCCTCTGCTGTTCCTGGACTTCAGCGAGCAGCCGTTTATTGGACTCGTCCTGCTGCCTGATATATCCGTCAAGATCGAACGGCAGCTCCACCTCTTCGGCCCTCCTGACGATTTCGGGCTCGCGCGCATCCGGTTTTTCTGAGACACCCTCCTCCGGCACCTTATCTCTCACCACGATCCTGCTTTCCTGCTCCCGAAGCGTCTCCTCCTCATCGATATTGCGCTGTATGACGGCGAGTTTGTCCCGGAGGTCGGGGTCCTCTCCTGAAAGCGAAAGCGCCTTTTTGTAATACTCCCGAGCGGCCTTCAGGTTTTCCTGCTGGTACTCGATATTTCCCTGCTTGATCAGGGTATTGATGTACATACCGCGTATCTTCGGGTCGTCGGGCTTTATCCGGTACGCGCTCTCGAAATCCCTGACGGCGCTCTCATAATCCTCGAGAATATATTTCTTGATGCCTTCCTTGTACAGCGCGGTGGCCACATCGTCATCCGGCGAGAGCACACTGAAAACCGTCAAAAAAAGCATCGAAAAAAGAAGAAAGACCGGCAGCCGGCCCCCCTCCCGGGCGTTTTTCCGTATACGCATAGCGACCTTCCTGTTTTCACTATTACGTAATAATTATCGATAGAAAAGGGGTGGAACAAAACCGTTAATTGGAGATATATAGGGAAAACACGTCAGTGATTGGGAATTAGTATCAGGGGGTTGGGGTTTTTGGAAAAAGGAAGTTGCTGTCGAAATAACATCTTGTAAAGCCTCTTATCCCAAACCCCCAATCCCCTATTTTGATAGATTCTAATTGATGTGATATCCGGTTTTTTACAATTCGCACATGTCTAAAAGCTCGGGCACGTACTTCTCCCAGCCCATTGCCATGATATGCAGCCCCTGACACATCGGCCGTATCTCGCGTATGAATTCCGCCATGAGCTCGATGCTTTTCTTCGGCCGGTCCTCTTTCGAAGCATCCTTCAACGGCTGTATCATGCCGTCCGGGACTATCACGCCGGGGACGAAGTTGTTCATGTAATTGGCCATGCCCGCGGACTTGATTATCACGATTCCGCAGAGAACCGGTACTTTAAAACGCGAGGCGCCTTTCATGAAGGCCTCGAAGACCTTCGGATCGTATATCGCCTGTGTCTGGAAGAACTGTGCCCCCGCCTCTATCTTTCGTTCCATCTTAATAAGCTGCATTTCGACCGGATCGGCTCCGGGGGTGACGATCGCTCCGCAGAAGATGTCGGAAGGAACTCCCTCGAGCTCCTGTCCCGCAAGGTCTTTACCGTCTTTCATCGTGGACATCGCAGTGAGCAGGCTTACGGAATCGAGGTCGAATACCGGTTTGCTGCCGGGATGATCGCCCGCTGTCGTATGGTCCCCGGTGAGCGCGAGTATGTTACGAATGCCCTGCGCGTATGCACCGAGTATGTCTCCCTGTATGGCGAGCCGGTTACGGTCCCGGCATGTAATCTGGAGTATCGGTTCGAGCTTCTTTTGAACGAGCAGCGAGCATATGCTCTGCGAGGAGATCCGCATTACGGAGCTCTGATTGTCGGTTACGTTGATAGCGACGACCCTGTCCTTTATGTATTCGACCTCCCCCCAGCAGTGCGTGAGGTCGACACCCTTCGGTGGTCCTATCTCTCCGGTTATGGTAAACGTCCCCTTCTTCAAGCTTTCCTGAAGTCTGCTCATCCTATGCCTCCTTTTTCTCTTCAGCCTGTTTCCATACCGTCTCCGAATAGACCTCGGTTTTTTCAAGGGCCCACCGGGTCGTCGTCCGTTCCTTGTCCGGTACATCGAGTTTCCTGTAGTCCCGAAGCATCGGAATCTTCTTGAGGTTGTCGAGCTTGCCGAGCTCCTTCAGCCTGTTGAATATCAGGTACCAGCCGCAGTCCCTGCTCTCCTCGACCTCGCATTTACCGTCGTGCTGTCCCCCGCACATCCCGTTGAGAAGGCTCTTCGAGCACGTCGTGATGGGACAGATGCCGCCGGTAAGAGCCAGGTAGCACGTACCGCATCCGGCGCATCTCTCGCTCGAGGGCCAGAGCCCCTGCATGCCCTGAGACGAGAGCGTATCGTTTGCAGGGATCGCAGGCAGGTCTATCATGCTCGCGGTAGCCTGTACCCCTATACCGCACGATACCACGAGCACGGCGTCCGTGTTCCTCAACGGCTCTATATGGGAAGCCAGCCTGCTCCCGACGAGCGCCTTGTTGCACAGGAAATCTATCAGGGCGTTCCCGGTCACCTTCTTCTGGTTCTTTACAAGGAGCCCCTCCAATTCCTTCACCCGTTCCATACCGCCCGAATCACAGCCGACCGGACAGCCCCCGCACGCGACTATAAAAATTCCCTTATATTCATCGAGCATGTTAAAGAGCTCTTTATCCGGCTTTGGGATATTCACTACCATTGCCCTTCCTCCTCGTTTTATTGTCTTGCCTGATTTCCGAAAGCACCAGATCCGCCAGTCTCTCTATCACGGGTTCGAGCTGCTGCGATATCTCGAGTGAAAGCTCGACCCTCGAGGGCTCCGCTCCGAAGAGGACGATCCTTCCGGGCAGCTTCCCGGTTATCGCCTGAAATTTCAGAGCTCGAATCACGCCTATATCGTGGACCGAGATCGCTCCGAAAGAACCCCCGCCTTTCGACGATTCGTCTTCCAGCGTATCGTCATCGAGCTCGAATCGGTATATCGTGCCGGGAGGTCCCCCTCCCCGTATCGCATCTATGATAAAAAGCCGCTCATAGGAGACAAGCTGCGATACGACGCTGAAAAATCCCGTGCCCGCGTCGTAGAGGTCTGCGCCGTCCGTCCCTCCCCGCCGCTCGAGCGCTTCCACAACCCTCACCCCCAAGCCCTCATCAGCCATCAGCAGGTTGCCTACACCAACGATCGCCGTTTTCATTTCAAGATACTCTTCCGCTACCGAGGCGGTCACCCCGTACACTGATCGTATGCACCGAGCATGCGAGACACGGATCGAAAGACCGGGCGATACGAACCAGCTCGTAGGGGTTTTTCTCGTCCTTCACCTTCGTTCCGATAAGCGAGTGCTCCATCGGGCCGGGACGGCCCTTCTCGTCCTTCGGCGAGGCGTTCCAGGTTGTCGGAACCACGAGCTGATACCGTTTGATACGTGCATCCTCGATTTGTATCCAGTGGCCCAAGGCCCCTCTCGGACCGTCTACGACCCCCATGCCGCTCGCTTCGGACGGTATGTCGTACACCGCACAGACCGGATCACCGGGTTTCAGCTCGAGCACCCATTTCGCCATGTTGTCCGCAACTACCTTCGCGTCGAGCGCCCGGGCTAGATGCCGTCCCGCTACGGAGTTCAGGGACCCGAGATCTGCCCCGAGCTCCTTCAGCGCCCCGTCGAGCAATCCCTTGACCTCCTTGTTCCCGGCGAAGTAGGACACCACCCATCGGGCGAGCGGCCCCACCTCGTACACCTTATCGTCGTACCGCGGAGACCTGATCCAGCTGTATCCGCTCTTTTTTCTCGCATTCGGCACGGTTTCCTGTTCCGAAGGATGGGTTTTGTCCGGACCGTCATACCATGAATGGCATACGCTCTCCGTGATGCTGTCCGTATCCAGCGGCGCAAGGGTTTTCATTCCCTCAACCGCCCCCTGCTGGAACAGGCGCTTCCTCTTGGAATAATCCGCGCTCCCGCCGTCGAGATCGAACGCCCCGTAGCATAGGAAGTTGCCGGGACCCCTGCCGATCTCGAGATAATCGGGATATGTCTTTGCGACGGCGACGATGTCGGGTATATACGTCTCGTCGATGAACTCTTTTATCTTTTTGAGACGCCAGAAAAACCCGGTGACCTTGTCCACGGTCGGATGCTCGGATATCCCCCCTGGAACGACGGACGCATTGTGCGGCATCTTTCCGCCGAAAAGCGTCAGCATCTCGTGGGAGAGTCTTCGCATCTCGAACGCCGTGAGGTAGTGCTTCACGAGTGTCCGGTTCGTCTCCTTGTCGAAGCGGTAGTCCCCCTCGTACCTCGGGACGAACGGTGAAAGCTCCCCCCTTCCGATGAAATCCCTGACCGAGATCAGCTCTGAGTCCTTTCCCGAATAATCCTTACACGACACGACATCGACGAAATCGAGCGCGGCGAGATGATAGAAATGCAGTATATGCGACTGCAGGTAGTTCGATCCCAGCACGAGGTTTCGGAGAATCCTGCCGTTTTGGGGAATTCTGTCCGCAATCCCGAATGCGCTGTCGAGATTGAGGGTGGAGGCGGTCGCATGAACCGCCGGGCAGACACCGCATACCCGCTGGGTGATTCGCTGCGCATCCCTCGGGTCGCGCCCCCTGAGGATTATTTCGAAACCCCTGAAAAGGGTTCCCGAGCACTGTGCATCCCTGACGGTCCCCTTTTCCACCGTCGCTTCTATCTTCATGTGACCTTCTATTCTCGTCAAGGGGTCGATTGTTATCTTCGTAGCCATGCGCATCCTCCCTTTTTTTGCCTATCTTGTTCTAATCTTGAACCGATCGAGGGACTCCTCGTCCAGCTTTTCAAACAGCGGCTCGTACCGGTCGATGAAATCCGGCTCCACGCATCCGATACACTGGGCTCCGGCGCCGACACACCAGTTTACGCCGTTGTTCCAGTGCCGTATCGGACAGTCCGCATAAGTATACGGCCCCTTGCACCCTATTTCATATAGACATCCCGGCTCGGACGGGTTTCGCGCGAAATGGCCCGCATCGAAATATCCGCGCCGCGGACAGTTGTCATGTATGAGCGTTCCGTAGAAGGCGAGAGGTCTTTTATTGTCATCAAGCTCTTCGGGCTTCGGAAGCCCATTGAGAAGCAGTGAGGCGATCGTTCCCACCATCCAGTCCGGATGGGGCGGGCATCCCGGTACGTTTATCAGCGGTTTATCTATCTTCTCCTGCGCGAAATAATCGCGCACCGACATCGCACCCGTGGGGTTGGGTGCACCCTTAGGAATCCCTCCGAACGCCGCGCACGTTCCCACTGCCATGACACAGAGCGCATCCTTCGCAAGTTCTTTGGTGAGGTCTTTCATCGTCACATGCTCGCCGTCTATCTCACCGAGCGTACAGTACAGCCCGTCACAGGCGGTAGGGATCGCGCCGTCGACGATGAGCAGGTATTCTCCCGGTCTTTTTTTCGCGGTCTCTTTCGTGACCTTCAGCACCGGCTCGCCCTGCCCCGCCATCACTACCGCATGGAACCTGAGCGACACGTGCTTGCCGGGAAGTACCGGATCGACGAGTACGTTTTGTATGCTCGGGTTAATCGTATTGAGCAGAGATACGGAACAGCCAGAACAGGCGGCACCCGCAACCCATATTGCCGGATATTCAACGACTTGTGCGCACACAACACCCTCCTTTTAAGTGGATTTACTCTCAGTTTATCATATGCTGCTTTTTGAGGGTATGACTACCCCGAGACGATAGTTTTCCGGGTGGATTTTTTCCACGGAAAATCCTGCCAGCACGGCCCCCCTGCGTCATAGAAACATTGTTATAAAACTAACAATATCGCCCGTTCCCGCAAGGGCAAAATTACTATACGTCAGCCTTTTTTCCAAGTCAAGCAAAAAAGTAACGAACAACCGTTCGATAGAATAAAGCGCCCTGTGCGGCGACGTTTTGAAAGTACCCAAATACTTCGACCCGTTCGAATAGGAGAGCGGATAAGAGCGATAGAATGACCAAAGACCAGGTGAAGATCAATATGAGGGATGGGAAATACCCGTACCGTCTGAGATCCGGCTGATCGAGCTGCAGGTAGTGAACCGTTGCAACGAGATGAAAGGCTAAGGTCAGGCCGAGAAGAAAGTAGAAACAAAGACCGAGCAGGGTCCCGTCACAGAATAGGGCGGCCGCCCTGTAAATGGCAAACGTGAAGAGGGTATAAAGCGGCAAAGAATAGGGTGCGAGGGCGATGGCAAGGTTCACCTTCTCGGTTTTCACATACCCGTCGTGCTTCCGAATCACGACCTGCCTGACACGGACGCCGCTGAGGAACGCGAATACTATATGGGACAGCTCGTGCTCGAGTATATAGGATTTTACCGGCGGCCCGAAAAGTAGAAAGAGGACGACGAAGAAGACGAATCCACCGATGCTCGAGAGCATCTTTTCCGTAACTCGATCGTACCGTGAAAATAAGTCGGGAAGATTGAGAATAAGCGATACGGTAAACGGGAGCACGAAGAGTGCAAGTACGAACAGGCCTCCCTTCAGGAGGGCGGCACGCGTCTTATTTTTTTTCCTGCTCTTCTTCAATTTTTTCAAGCATCTGGCCCGCGAGTATCTTGACCGCCGGTTCCTGGAACTCGTTCATGACTTTTCTGAAGTACACCCCGGCGTTTTCATAGTCCTTAAGCCGCCAGTAGCAGTACCCGATCTCATAATTGGCCCAGGCAAGAGCTCTTGTACTGTCCGGATAGTGCGATACTATCGCTTTGTAGACTTCGATGGCGTTTTCAAACCGGTCGTTTTCATACTCCGAGAGCGCAATCTTCTCGTATTCCGTTATCGACAGCGGCTGTCCCTCTTTGTCGTATAGAACGGGCTTCGGCGTCGCGCATGAAAACACAAGAATAACAAGGGCCGGCAGAATCAAACCCGTATAAAGACGACCTGTATTCATACTATCCACCTGAATTAGTGAAATGTTCAGAACGAGTAAATTTCGTCCTTGACGGGAAGGCTCTTTCTCAGTTCCTTAATAAAGGCTTTCTCGTCACCCATGGGGTCATAGTAGGGGCATGCAGGCCGGGTCCTTCGCACAATGGTGAAGTACTTATAGATCTTTTCCTCTCCCGAGTGCTTTTTCCATATTCCCTTGCTGCATCTCACCCGAAGGACGTAGGATCCGATCCCTCCGACTCTCTGCTTGAACACCGTACAGTGTGCGCAGTTTGCACAGTAGACTTTCGGTATCTTGTAACTTCCTAAGAATTTACCGCTCTTCATTGTAGCCTCAAACTGTCTTTAAAATACACTACTGCATATAAAAGTCAACCACAATTTGGCGACACCGTACGATGAGCCCTTTTCAAACCTCCGGTTATAATTTGGCTTGACCGGATACCGATTCCTTCGTAATATAGGTGCTGGGGGGTGTAGCTCAGTTGGGAGAGCACTTGAATGGCATTCAAGGGGTCAGGGGTTCGAATCCCCTCACCTCCAAAAGGCACCGGGCGTAAAAAACGTGCTGCCCGGATCATACCGTATGAGGGTCTGTGTATATACGGCTGAAAGCCAGTATGACGGCTGTACCTCGAATCCATGAAGGGGAACGGTACGAAACGTGGACAGCAATGAAGGGCTCGACCCTGAAATAGCGGAGCTTTTAGGTATCGAGGCCGAGGACGAGGAAGATTATTTTTCCGATGTCACCCCCGTTTCGATAAAACCGATCCCGAAACGCGCGATCCTTCCCATCGATCTTCAGAAACTGCTTTCGGACAAGGATTACTACACAAAAGTCCTTCAAGAAACCGGAGACCACGGTAAACGCGTCCATGAAATCTTCACTAACTTCTGCAAGGCGGAGATGAAGGACGAAAAGTCGATGTACCGGGAGAAGCTGATTCCCGCCTACTGGAATATGCTTTCCGCGTCGATCGACGGATTCTTCGAAAACCTTACGGACCGAAAACAGGCGCTATACAGATACGGCCTGCTCTCGACTTCTTTCATCGACGACGTACAAAAATCCATCCTGCTGAAGCTCAACGAGAAGAAGGAGACGGAGGACTTCTATTACATCGACGAATGGCTTCTCATGGTCGGAAACGGAAAGATCAAGCAGAGCGCAATAGACGAAACCATAAAGTCAAAGAAAAAAGCGCCTTCCGTCATCAAGGACCGCCTCGCACGGAAAAAAGGCTCCCAGGACGCGGAGCTCATCAGCCTTCAGCAGAAGATAGAGCATCACCTCATGATAGAAAAAAGCCTGAAGAGCTCCGTCTCCATACTGCTCGACCACGAACGTATGGAGAAATACGGCGATACCATCGCGCCCTATACTTCGGACCAGAAGAAAATCATACTTCAGATCCAGGACATCCTGAAAGATCTTTCCAAGTCGGACCGCCAAATCTCGTCATCCTACGACACCCTGCGCGCTCTCGAGGGGGAGATCAGGTCTCTTGCCGATTCGTCGGGCGACCTCGCAGACGAGATAGACTCCCGTACCGTGCGCGACGAGTTCAATGCAATCCGGCAGATGATCAAGATGACGGTAGGAAGACAGGGCAACCACTTCCCGTTTCTTATCAAGTCCTATATGCCGCGGGCGGAAAAGAGCGTCTGTTCGAAGGTGAATCTCGAACAGACGCTCAGAGAGATCGAAACGGTGGATCCCGGAATATTCATGCGGAGCTATAAGCAGAAAGAGCATCGAATCACTCCGCATTTCATCATAGTCCCCTCCTACGGCGACGAGGGTATCTGCTGGGAACCGTTCGACAGGATGAACAAGGCCACGGGGAAAGGGAGAATGGCCGTGCCGATGTTTCCCCGTGACCTGAAGGCCGCCGTGCTCCACGCGCTCGGAGACATGCGGTGGCAGATCGCCAAGGAGAAGGCCCTTCACTACTGGATGGAAGAGGGGCTGACCGGCTATTACTACGACTATACACAGAAAAACAAACTGAAGGGCGATCTCAAGGAGTATTTCATCCAGGACTATATTCTGTGGGTTACATACGAATCCCAGGCGATACAGAAACTATCACGCGAGGTACGCGAGATATTCTGGAGGTATATCCCCTTTCCCCAGAGTATCAAGGAAAATTTAAAAACCAGGGGATTCTACTACGCGGATCTCTACAAGAAGGACAAGAACCGGGAACTATCCCGGGGATACTGACACCTTCGGAACGCAAGGGCTTTTGGTTTCATCTTCCCTTTATACGTCCGATACCCCCCCTTCGGTTGCTTCCGACGGCCAGTACGGTATCGACAGCCGAAAGAGACTCCCAATCACCGCCGCCTCCACAACCCTACGGGCGCTACAGTAATAACGTCACGATATTCCCGACGAACGACTGCCGGTTGGAAAAAGCGTCACCGTCGGCCGCCTGCAGAAACACCCATAACGAGAGTGCGGCATCGCGGATACGAAAAAGAGGTCAGGTACGGGTAAAAGAGGCGCATAAAGCGGAAGGCGTCAGCTCAGGAAACGAGGAACTCTCTGAGATGTTGAAAGTGTTCGCGTATCTTCCTGAGCGCCCGCATCTCTATCTGGCGGACCGTTTCCGGAGATATCTCGAGTTTCTTTCCTATCTCCTTCAGCGTATACCGTTCCCCCTGCAGGAAGGAGTATCGGAGAAGAAGGACCTTTTTCTCCCTCACGTTTAAGATGTTCAGCATCTGCCTGGTCTTTTCCTTGAGGTAGTTGCGCATCACAATGTAATCCGGGTCGTATTTATGATCGTCGATTACGCTTCGTAGAGAAAATGCGTCCAGCTCGCCCGTGGATTCCACCGATACCACCCTGTTCGGCAAAGAGAGGATCGAGCGTACGTCCTGCTCGTCGATCTTCGTCTCGCCCGCAAGTTCCTTCAGGTCGGGATCTCTTCCGAGGCTCTCCGTAAGCCGCTGCTGCGCCTTCGTGATCCTTCGCAGGCGCTCCTCTTTTCGATGCGGAAACCGAATCATTCTGCTCTTGTTGGAAATCGCCCTCGCGATACTCTGCCGTATCCAGAACGATGCGTATGTACTGAACCGTACGTTCTTTTTGAAGTCGAACTTTTCCGCGGCCTTGATCAGACCGACATTGCCTTCCTGTATGAGGTCCAGAAGCTCCATATCGTGCGTGAGGTACCCCTTTGCTATTTTCACAACGAGCCGGAGGTTGGAGTTGATGAGAATACGCCTCGCCTCTTCGTCACCGCCGAGCACCCTTTTGGAGAGCTTTTTCTCCTCTTCGGCGGAGAGAAGTTTATCCCCCGATATCTGATACAGGTAGGTGCTTAAACAGCTCTGTGGTTCTTTCTCAGTCTTTGTTACTGGCATTGTAAGCTCCACTTATTTAAGAGCAATTACCGTGCCAGTTAATACAAATTCATGTATTTGTAACTCATGCAATAAATAGACTTAAAAATGCAGAAATTCCTTTGAATTGGGCAATGAGGGAATGTATGATATTTTGTAACAAAATGTGTATTATTTTTTATAACACGGCCTTCACGGCCTCGATTGCAACCTCGAGCTGAGAGTCGTCCGGTTCCTTCGTGGTGATCCGCTGCAGCAAAAGACCCGGTGCGATGAGGATCCTCATCAATATGCTGTCTTTATGCCTATCAGAGAGTTTCAGAAGCTCATACGAAATCGAAGCGATAAGCGGAAGGGCCACGACGATGTGCAGGCCTATCATCAGCAGCTTACGGTATAGTATGTGAAGGGTCATAAAATCCTTGTACAGGACCTCGACTACCACAGTGATGAGAGGAAACACGATGATTGTGATGAACAGCACAAAGAAGAGGAACGAGGTGCCGCACCTAGGATGCAGGGTCTTGTATTTTTTCACCTCCTCCACGACGAGCGGTTTATCATCCTCGTAGCAGAAGATCGATTTGTGCTCCGCGCCATGGTATTGAAAGGTACGTCTGATGTCCTTCATGAGAGAGATTAAACCGATGTAGAGGAGAAAAACGCACAGTCTCAGCACTCCTGCAATGATATTGAACAAAAAGGGACTGTCCTTCTCCACCACGCCGATAAAATGAGTGGCTATATTGGGAAGCACCAAAAAGAGGGCGACTCCAAGCAGGAGTGCGGGAATCATACCGAACGCGACGAGTATTCCGGAACGGTTGTCCTTCTTCTCTTTCACTTCCTCCTCAGGCATCGCGATCTCGGCGGAATATAAAAGAGACTTGATTCCGAGCACGAGGTTCTCTATGAGGGACACGACCCCCCGTATAAAGGGCGATCGTAGTATTTTATGTCTCGAGGCGGGGCTGTTAACGGCTCTTGTCGCCACTTCGATGGTGCCGTCCTCTTTCCGAACGGCGATCGAGTACTTGTCGCGGTTTCTTATCATCACACCTTCAATAACCGCCTGTCCGCCGATGCGGGCCTTACCGGGCGGGGCTGTGTCGTCGGGACGCCCCATCTTCTCTCTCCCTTTCCTGTGACCGGAAATCATACTTACAATATAACGCCTGCAACTTC
Source organism: Spirochaetota bacterium (assembly GCA_016934265.1). Classification (GTDB taxonomy): domain Bacteria; phylum Spirochaetota; class B62-G9; order B62-G9; family DRHN01; genus JAFGTF01. Next base: position 6,318 of record JAFGTF010000152.1, on the reverse strand, counting down.
CGAATACCTATGAAAATGTTTGCGGAAGGAGTATGAAAGGCGGGTTACTCCGACTTCTTCTTCATATCCTTGATGTTGTACTTCTTCTTGAATCTCTCGATTCTTCCCGCGGTATCGACGAGCTTCTGTTTCCCGGAGAAGAAGGGATGACACGCGGAGCAGATCTCCACATGCGTTATATTAGCCGTCGAGCAAGTCTCTATTTTGTTCCCGCATGCGCAGGTTATGGTAACCGGTTCGTATTTAGGATGTATGTCCTTTTTCATGCTTTTCTCCAACGCTAAATATCCGCTTTCCACAGTAATATACTAATTCGGGGTCGAAACGTAAAAGAAATATTGTTCAGCCGGAGTTGTTCATGGACCTCAGAAACGCGGCGTTTGTCTTGGTGGACTGCATCTTTTCGATTAGAAGTTCCATAATCTCGATCTCGTCCATATTATGGAGCACTTTCCGAAGCACCCACATCTTCTTCTGCTCCTCTTCCGAAAGAAGCAGCTCTTCCTTCCGCGTTCCCGATTTCCATATTTCTATTGCCGGGAAGATCCGCCGCTCGACCAGTCTCCGGTCCAAGTGGATCTCCATATTACCCGTTCCCTTGAACTCCTCGAAAATCACCTCGTCCATCCTGCTCCCGGTATCGATAAGCGCGGTTGCGAGAATGGTAAGTGATCCGCCTTCCTCGATGTTTCTTGCCGCGCCGAAGAACCGTTTCGGCTTGTGAAGAGCGTTGGAGTCCACGCCTCCCGACAGGATCTTTCCCGAGGTCGGAACCACCTGGTTGTAGGCCCGTGCGAGCCTCGTAATGCTGTCGAGAAGAATAACCACGTCCCTTTTGTGCTCGACGAGACGTTTCGCCTTCTCTATCACCATTTCAGCGACCTGCACGTGCCGAGTAGCGGGCTCGTCGAACGTGGAGGATATCACCTCTCCGTGCACATTCCGCTGCATATCGGTTACTTCCTCGGGTCTCTCGTCGATGAGGAGGACGATGAGCGCTATCTCCGGATGATTTGTCGTCAGGGAGTTGGCGATCTGCTGAATGAGTATCGTCTTGCCCGTTCTCGGCGGTGCGACGATCAACCCCCGCTGTCCCTTCCCGATCGGGGTGAAAAGATTGAGGATCCTCATCGATATATTATTCGAAGTGGTTTCCAGATTGAAACGGCTTTCCGGATAGAGCGGTGTGAGATTGTCGAAGAGTATCCTTCGTTGAGCCACCTCCGGATCCTCGAAGTTGACCGCCTCAACCCTCAAAAGAGCGAAAAAACGCTCGTTTTCCTTCGGCGGCCTCACCTGACCGGATACGGTATCACCCGTCTTAAGACCGAATAGCCGTATCTGAGACGGCGATACATATATATCGTCGGGACCGGGAAGGTAGTTGTAGCTGGGCGACCTCAAAAAGCCGTACCCGTCCTGAAGTATCTCGAGCACGCCGGATGCGAATATGAGCCCGTGACGCTCCGTCTGCGCCTGGAGCACCGAGAAGATGAGGTCCTGCTTCTTCATTCTGCTGGCTCCCTCGATGTTGAACTCCCGTGCAAACGATGACAGCTCGGATATCGTCATATTGGTGAGGTCGTTGATGTTCAGCTTCGTGAAGCTGCCCTTCTTCTTTTCTTCCGTTCGCCGTTTCTTTACTACGGTGACCTTTCCCGTTTCGTTCTCAGTCGTCGATTTATCGTCCCCTTTAGTTTCTTCGTCCGTCGAGACCTCGCCATCCTCGGACTGAACCCAGGTGCTCTTTTCGGTCTCCGGTGAAGACGACTTCTGGGTGACTTTCTTTACACTGTAACGTCCGCCGGTCTCTTCGACACGTTCGTCTACAGTCTGTTCTTCGGGTCTGTTGTTCGTTGCCATGATATCTCCGTTTTTTTTTGGCATTATGTAGGGTTTTCTACTCTTGAGTTTTACCGGGTATTTAGGATTTTCTGGATTACTATTTAACCCTTATTACAATATTCGTTGTCAAACCTCGCTTGGATCAGTATCCTTGCGGTTTAGTAAGAGGTTTTTAACAGCAGAAATATGGAATGACAAATACTACAAATAACTTATCGCATTATCAATCCATTGTCAACAAAAAAATCCCACGCACGCCGTAAAAAAGGCGAGGCGGTCATTCTCCGATCAGGTCGCACATCGACCCGACGAGACCCGCTATCTTCCTCCACTGCGGCCGTATCTCGAACTCCATAACGTCGCCGACGGAGACCATGTCCCGAATATCGAGCGCCTCCATCGCTTCGCGAAGCGTATTAGAAACTTCCGAAAATACCGTTTCAGTTCCGTTTCCGTCCCATTCGAGTTGTTCGTAGTCTATCCCGTATTCAGAAGACGCTCTGAGCAGTACGATACACTCGTCCAGGATCTCTGTAACACAGTATATGTCTGCCAGAGCCTCCGCGTCATTACCTATCTGCAGATTCTCCGCGATTTTCTCGAACAGGTCCTCCGTTTTACGAAGCACCGTGTAAAGATCAGCCACTATCTCGGCGAAATAATCTCTGCTTTTAGATTTCTTTGAAAAATGGAACGCCGACGGGTTTTTCACGACCGCCCACTTCAGCATCTTCGGCAGCAGCGATACAAGACAAGTAAGCGCCGCCTGAAGCTCCGAAATACCCTCCTCGTCGATATAACGACTCTTATACTTTTTTTCAAGCTCAACGAGCTTTCCGAGAACGGTATCGAGCGTCATCTCCCGTTTGGCCAGAATGAGTTTCGCACGAAGACCGAGGACACGAGTCGCGTGCGTAGAGGCTTCTATGATCATTCCCAGCGCATTCATCAACTCGCCGTAGGAGGAGTGCAGATCCTTCCCGAAATCGGCGCCGAGGGTCGTCATGATATACTCCCCGAGTGTCGAAAGAGTCTGTGCGGCATGCCGCTGTCGGGAATCGACGAGTACATCCACCGTGGTAATTTCCGAGACACCCCTCTTTACGATCTCAGATTCCTGCGAGAGGGGAAGATCCATACTGTCGACGGTCACCTTCTGGATGACACCGCCTTCTTCGCCCACCCACTTTTCGATACTTTCAAGCACCTCACCGAGGGTTTTCTCTTTTTCCATCTTATAATCGAGCTCCTGTTCGTTTACCCGTATAATCATATCTTTTACCTGTTTCGTGCAAAGTTATCGGACTACTTCGTACTGAACTGTTTGGAGAAATTCTCGAGCGACTTCTGGCTCTGCTCCATCTCATGCAGGGCCTGCTGCATCAGTGTAAAATCGCTCTCGAGTTTCTTCCTGTACTCCTCCAGATGCTCCTTCCAGTCCTCGATTTTTTTCTCCTGGCTCTTGATATCGGAATCCGTATTCTTGATATGATAGGAAACGATTCCGGACTGCGGATCGGTATAACCTTTCATGTTCCGTTCCAGGGTATACGCCACACCGTTGTCCGTCACCATATCCCGGTTCGTATCGGACCCGAAGAGCTCCTCTATCTCCTTCGGATGCGTCCGCAACGCCTCTATAAAACGGCCCTCTTCCACCTGGAGGTAACCGCCCTTGATGTCGCTCCAGCTCGTACCGTGGGCGCCCATCGATACTCCCACCTGTGCGAGCAGGGAGAGCTCCTTGCCGAGTGATGTCGGATAGGGATTCATCATGATATTCTGGAGTCTGGTTTTCAGACCCTGAACGGTGATATCACCGGTGAGAATTCCGGATTCGGTTTCCTCGTCCAGCGTTCCCGACGGAACAACCTTCATCCCGTCGTTGATAAACTTCATGAGATCGTTATACTTCTCTATCACATCGATAATCTTCCCCGTGATGAGCTCGAAATCCCGGTCTACGGTTATTGATACCTTTTTTTCGCCTTCACCGACGAGCCGGAGGGTGACCCCCCCTACCGCATCCTCGATCTCGTTGTTGTTGCGCCTCACCCGGACATCATCGATATGAATAATCGAGTCCTTTGCCTCCTGGACGAGGTGTTTCGGCACGACGCCCCCCCGCTCTTTCGTATCCTCGAGCGTCGGCTGCCGGTAAGCCACCCGTTTTTCGGTATTATTATTGACGAATACAAAACCGGTGATTTTCGTTCCCGCAGGGACCACTTCGGTAAGCCCGAACTCCAAACCCTTGAACTCTTCTTCGATGCCCCTTGGTTCGATCAAATACCTCTTGCCCCTCGAATCGAGCACACCGAATACCCTGTCGTCTTGCACCTGAGGCTTTTTCTCCTCAACCGGTTTTTTTTCCTCCTCGATAGCGGAAATAGACCTGCCGCCGTCGATCACGATATCCCGCACCGTAACCGATCCGATGCGTTTCAGCTCGGGCCACGAGACGACTTTTGGTTCGACTTTTTCCTTCGCTATATCGGACGCACTTACCTCGACCCGTATCAGTATACCCTCCTTCGCTTCGACCGCCGTATCGAAGGTCAGGGCCGCTTCCGTACCGGGCTCGAGGAGCAGTATGCCGTCTTTGACCGTATAGGTCCCTTTCTCGGTAATAGCGGTTACGTTCTTTTCCGTCAGGCCGGTATCGACCGTTACGATTTCACGAGTTTCGAACAGTCCTATCTTCTTCAAGAACGAGAGGGAATCCTCATCGCGCACCGTGATGCCGTTACTCTCACCTGTTTCTTTGGATTCTATGACGAGTACGGATGTGCCCTCCGTATCCTTCGTGCTTTTTGCAAAGATCAGATCCTTACCCTGTTCGTTAATCGCCCTGACGAGATCCGATATCCTCCCCCCTTCGAAGTGTATGTCCGCTTCAGCCTCTCCCACCCGGAAGACGATGCGCTGCTTATCCAGCACGAGATCGTCCGGAATCGGATCGGAGAGTATCCGCTCGTTTCTCGCGAGCTGTTCCACCCGAACCATGCTCCTCGAGGGCTCCGCAGTCCTCTGTGCCTCGGCAACGAGGATGGATTCGTCCGAGGAGACGGCCACCTTGTTTTCGAACGGCGACCTGAATCCGTACAGCTGCTTGGAGGATTCCTCAAGCGCCTTGATCTTGTTGCCGAGGGAAACCCAGGCGCTTTTCTCCTTGTCGAACTTATCCTTCGCCGATTCGAGCCGGTCGAGCTTCTTCGACTCGACTTTCACGAGGCCGTCGATGAGCTCCTTGACGTTGATATTGCTCGATACGCCCGGCAGGTTGATATCAGGCATTCCGTTACCCGCAAGAGGATTATAAAGGAAGGAGAGTACGGTGCGATGTGTAGAGTTTTCCCGGATCTCACCCTCCTGTATTTAATGTCGAAATAAATGAGGGATACTTTACTCTTATTATCGAGATCCGGGATCGGCCCTGCAGTACTTATCCCGCCGCTTTTTTTACGATTTCTCCGTCGTACGGACACGTCTTTTGTTTTCTTCACGCCCGGCCGACACCGTACGACGGTCTATCGCTCTTCGTCGACAAGCAGACCGATCATCTCCTGTATCTTCGCGGCAAGCCTCACGAGCTGTTCGGGCGGGATCTCCTTCACCACCTTGTTCGTCTCCGTATCTATCACTTTCACCACGACACGGTTGGTCTCATCGTCTATCTTGAAGTCGAGCCGCCTCTTGAATATATCACCGGCATCCTTCAGCTTTCCTATCGCCCTGTTGAGATAGACTTTATCCGCTAAAACGTCCTTTCCGGCGCCCGGCAGCTCGGCCGCATCGACCGCCTTGTCGGAAGAAGTCTTATTCCCCTTCGGAACGACCTTGTACTCGAGGGGAGTCGGTTTTATCATCTCTATAGCCATTTCTGACCTCCAGAAATATTACAGTAATTGGGCCTGCGGTCGAAAGACCGCAGGCTTGTGATCGGTGTTATGCCTAACCCAGCAACCTCATGACTGACTCTGGCTTCAGATTGGCGTGTACAAGCATCGAAACTCCCGAGTCCTGAAGGATTCTCAGACGCATGAAGTTCACGATCTCCTGCGCCATGTCAGTATCCCTGATTCTCGACTCGGCGGCCTGTAGGTTTTCCCCGGCAACGGCAAGGTTCTGAATCACATGCTCGAGACGATTCTGTATCGCACCGAAGGTCGCTCGCTGCCGCGACACTGAATCCACGGCCCTGTCGACCTTTGACAGGGCCTCGTTCGCGGAGCTCACCGTGGACATTGAGATCCCCGATATACCGACGGCCCCGGCGGTCATCTCCTTCATCGGAACGGAAATCGACTGCCCCGGGTTCGGTCCAACCTGGAACCTGAACGATTCGTTTGAACCGTCCAGAATCTTGAAGCGGTTGAACTCCGTAGTCTCGGCTATCCTGTCCACCTCCAGTACGAGTTGAGAAACCTCGACCTGTATCAGCTCCCTGTCCTGCTCGGAGTATATCGCGTT
>JAFGTF010000151.1 GCA_016934265.1 Spirochaetota bacterium | reverse complement strand
TAGGCGAGCCTGAGCGTCTCTTTCGTGGTGAACGGGATCTTCTCGAGGTCTGCTTTTGCCGTTACGTCGAGTGGGTCGAACCCGATCTCGTTGAAGAGGTTTCTGTAGTAGGAGACCCGTCTGTAGACGCGCGTCAGCGTTTCCTGAAGTCTCTCGATCTGCACCTGTTCGAGCTCGTCCCTGCCCATCGTTTCGTATTCTTTATTCCATACCGGCATAGGTTACTCCTTTCCGAGATACGCCCGCAGCACTTCTCGGTTGTTCATAAGCTCTTCTTTCTCTCCCGAAAGGATGATCTGTCCCGTTTCAATCACATAGCCGCGCTGGCAGACGTCGAGGGCGAGTTTCGCGTTCTGCTCGACGAGGAACATCGTGAGGTCCGTCCTCTCTTTGAGCTCGATGAGAGTGCGGAAAATGTTCTCGACTATTTTAGGGGCGAGCCCCACGGACGGCTCGTCAAGTATGAGAAGCTTAGGTTTTGACATCAAAGCCCTCGCAATGGACAGCATCTGCTGTTCTCCTCCTGACAGCGTTCCTGCGAGCTGGCGTTTTCGATCTCCCAACACGGGGAATAGTTCGAAAGCCCATTCTAGTCTGCTGCTGATTTCCTTGCGGTTCCCGAACGAGTAGTATGAATATGTACCGAGGACGAGGTTGTCCATTACTGTCATGGGATAGAAAAGCTGCCTCCCTTCGGGAACGAGGGATATGCCGAGCCGTACGATTATAGACGGGGAGAGTCCGAGTATCTCTCTGTTTTCGAAAAGAACGGTGCCCGTCGTCCTCGGCGCGAGGCCCGCTATCGAATTGAGAAGCGTCGACTTGCCGGAGCCGTTGCCGCCTATCAGTGTGACGATCTCTCCCTTTTTTATATGCAGGGAGACTGATTTCAGGGCACAAATAGATTCATAGTATGTCTTGAGGGATCTGATATTAAGCATTTTTATTTTCTATATATGTCGAATATACATACCTAATATACTCTTTTTCTTTTAGGCCGTGGCCGTTTCCGGCTGTGGACGAAGACGTAATTTATTACTGCTTTCCGTATTCCTCTCCAAGGTATACGGCTATCACTTTCCTGTCGTTTCTCACCTGTTTGGCTGTACCGTCCGCTATCTTTTTTCCGAAGTCTAAAACGATGATATGGTCGGATATCTCCATTATAAGGTCGATATCGTGCTCCACGATCAGTACGGTCGTGCCGATCTCCCTGATTCTGTAGATCGTATCGATGAGGTTTTTGGTTTCCGTGATATTTAGTCCCGCCGCCGGTTCGTCTAAAAGGACGAGCTCGGGCTCTGCGGCCACCGCCCTCGTGATCTCGACGATACGCTGAGTTTCGAAAGGGACTTCCTTCAGCTTTTTCGCCCCGATACCGTCTATGTTCATGAATTTCATCCAGTACAGGGCCTTCTCCCGAATCTTCTGCTCCTCTCTTCTCGCGGCTCCGAGCCGTGCTGCGCAGGAGAGTATGCCGCCGGACGAATGCGTATAGCGGCCTGTCATTACGTTTTCAATGATGTTCATGTTATGAAATACGCGGAGGTTCTGAAATGTGCGTGAAATACCGAGGTACGGGATTTCCCACGGCCTCTTTGTATCGATACGCTCGCCCTTGAAGAAGATCGTACCGGAGTCGGGCCGTATAAGCCCGCTGATGAGATTGAAGAGGGTGGTCTTGCCGGCCCCGTTCGGGCCTATGATCGCCGTGATGCTTCCGTGCCGTACATCTAGGCTCAGGTCGGAAACCGCAACAAGCCCGCCGAAGCGTTTCGTGACTGCTTTTGCAGCCAATATTGTATCAGAACCGTTATTCATTGTCGCCTTTTTTAGAACGAGGTAAAAGAAAGCCGGGTATCTTAATACCGTACAGGCCCTCAGGCCTCAGGATCATGATGGATATCAGGATAATTCCGTATATCAGGATGTCGAAATCCTTGAAAAACCGCAGATACTCCGGGAGCAGGGTGAGCACGGTGGTGCCGATGAGCGCTCCCCAGATGTTTTCCATTCCGCCGACCGCAACCATTGTCACGAGAAGAATCGAGAAACCGAGTGAGAATGTACCCGGACTGAGAAAGGTAACGTAGTGCGCATAGAGAAAACCTGCCAGGGCCGCGAATCCCGAACTCAGCACGAAAACACTGAGCTTGAGCCTCGAAGTGTTTACCCCGAGGGTCGATGCTGTTTGCTCTTCTTTGTGAATAGCCTTGAGTGCCCTTCCTACTCTTGAGTTGATTATATTGAGGGATAAAAACAGTACGATTGCCACGATGGCCCATACGAAGATGAAGTACTTGTAGTCGTTGTCAAGCTCGATACCGAAAATCCGTATCAGGGGTATGTTGCCGAATCCCGAGGGACCGCCGGTAAGCGGTATCAGCTCGTTGAAAACGATATGCACTATTTCACCCAGTCCGAGCGTTGCCATTGCGAGGTAGTGCCCGCGCAGCCGCAGTGTGGGTATGCCGATGACAAATGCGACTGAAATCGTCAGGAGTATGGAAAGAGGAAAAGAGACGGCGACGGGCAGGCCGAGTTTTGTCGTCAGTATGCCGGTGGTATAGGCGCCGATACCGAAAAACGCAGCCTGCCCGAGCGAGATCTGCCCCGCGTACCCCATGAGGAGGCTCAGGCCTATTGTGATGATGATGTTCATCCCAAGGAATACGAGGATGCCGACATGGTACGGATTGCGTACTATTGCCATGAGAATCACGGCGCCGGTGAACACATAGGCCGACTTCGAAAAGGATGTTGTTAGGTACTTTTTCATACAGTTATCTGCAGTCTGTTTAATAGTGTTTCAGCTTTTGGACTTCCTTTCTTGCGAAAATACCTCCCGGCCTGAAGAACAGGACGAGAAGGAGAATGATGAGGGCAACCGCATCCTTGTAGCCGCTCGACAGAAGGCCTGCCGAGTAAGATTCCAGAAGCCCGATCAGTATACCGGCGGCCACGGCACCCCCCATGTTTCCGAGGCCTCCGAAAACCGCCGCACCGAACCCTTTTAGACCCAGAAGTGAGCCTTTCTCGTACTCTATGAGAGAGATTGGAGTGATGATGACACCTGCGATTCCGCCGATGAGCGCACTGAGCCCGAAAGAGAGCATCACCATGTTATTGACGTTGATCCCCACGATATTCGCCGCTCGTTTATTGTAGGAGCAGGCCTTCATGGCCCTGCCGACCATTGTGTATCGAAAAAAACACACCAGCGCGGCAACGATGAAGAGAAGAACACAGATAATCCAGATGGTCTGGGGCAAAATCGTGGCGCCGAGGAACCTGATGGGCTCGTCTCCTGAGAAAGAAGGGAGGGAATACGCGTCCTTGCCCCACAGGAACATGGCGCCGCCCTTGAAGAGGATCGAAGCGGCAATCGTAATTATGACCAGGGTAATAACGGAGGCGTTTTTCAAAGGATGTATTGCGAACCGCTCGAATAGGATGCCGATAAGGGCCACGATAAGTGCGGCAATAGGGCCCGAAGCGACAAGGGGAAAGTGAAGGGTGTTGTGAAAGAATACGGCGATCATACCGCCGAGCATCACAAAATCACCCTGTGCGAGATTTATTATGCCTGTGGAATTGTAGATGATATTGAAGCCGATGGCGACCAATGCATATATGCTTCCGATGGTGATTCCGGAAAGCGTATACTGTAAAAGCTGTGAAGCGAAGCTCATTAATCCTCCAACTCCGGATTCGGATCAATACCGTTTGGTCGATTAGTACTATGATACTCAGGAAGGCCGAAACAGTCTGTAAATTTTTTAAAAAACCCCGCCTCAGAAGAAGAGGCGGGGGAGGTCTTGCTCTATTGTCCGAGTACCACGAACTTCCCGTTATTGACTACAAGCATCTCGAAGGCTTCCGGACCAAGACCGCAGTGGTCGGTTTTGGAAAAATTAAAGACCCCGCCGGTCCCGACGAATCCCTTTGTGTTTTCGATACTCTTTCTTATGCCTTCCTTATCAGCGCCGGCTTTCTTAAGGGCTTCGACCAGGATCCATGTCGCATCCCATGCATGGCCGCCGAATGTGCTGACCGGATCGTCGAACTTACTTTCATATAGCGTTTTATATTCTACCAGTACCTTCTTCTGCGGATTTGAATCGGGGACCGTATCAACGGCGAGAAGCCTGCCGGCAGGAAAGATAATGCCTTCCGCTGCAGATCCTGCGGCCTCAACATATTTGATATTACCGAATCCATGGCTCTGGTACAGGGGGATGGTCATGCCGAGCTGTCTCATATTCTTTGCGACGATGGCCTGGGCGGGAACAATCGACCAGTTCACCACCGCCTGTGCGTTGGTTCCCTTAATTTTTGTGAGCTGGGCCGTCATGTCGGTATCTTTCGGTCCGTATGTTTCATCTGCAACGATCTTCATGCCGTATGTCTGGGCCAGATTCTGGAGCTGCTCTCTTCCCGCGCTGCCGAAGCCGGTTGTAGCCGACATGACAGCGACCCTGCTGATGCCGCGATCTCTCATGGTTCCGTATATCCTGTCGGCGGCATGGCGGTCGAGCTGCGGTGTCTTGAACACCCATTTTCTTACCGGGTTGACGATGGTCTCCGCCGCGGCACAGGAAATCAGTGGGGTCTCGGCCTTCTCCACAATCGGGATTACGGCCATGGTCGTTCCGCTTCTCGTTGTTCCGATGATCGCGAGAACCTTGTCGCTGTTGATGAGTTTCTTAACCGCATTCACGGCTTTCGTTTCGTCGCCCACGCTGTCCTCTATGAACGCTTCAAGCGGGACGCCGTTTATTCCGCCCTGCGCGTTGACCATATCGACAATCATAAGCATTGTGTTACGTTCGGGCTCGCCGAGGAACGAAGCCGGGCCTGTGATGGCAAATACACCACCGATCTTGTAGCTTTGCTTTTTGTCTTTCGCTTCCAGGCAACTGGCAGCGGAGAAAGCTATAAGAATTGTAAGAATTGCCATTACTCTTTTCATGATATTGCTCCTTGTTGAATAATTAATCAGTTATTCTACTTAGATAAATCATTTTGTCAATGGTAAATTGTTTGACCTTCCTGGTTTTTTAGCTATTTTTTTTCTTGTTATATCATCAAGAACAGGAAGGGATAATGAAGGCATTTGTTGAAATATCTGGCGCGCTCCTCGAAGGTATCGACGAGATGATAGATGAGGGGTACTATAACGACAGGACGGAGGCCGTAAACCAGGCGGTCTGTGAGATGCTGCACCGCTATAAGATCGGCAAGCTTCATATGAAGGAATTTGAGGCGGATAGAGGCGGTAAATAATTGAAACGCCTAATGAGCGCCGCTTTTTAAAGAGCCGCTTCTTGAAGCGCCGCTTCCTATACCGTACGGTAATGCTCAAGAGTTCGAGGGTTGGGTGTCGAGAATAAGGAAGAAAGCGTGGTAAATCGACACAAAAGGTGTGGAATCGTAAGATGGTGAAGCCTCGAAACATTGCGTATTATATCCTCTCGGTAACTCTTGTCATTTTCCCTTTCATGTGCGTGGAATCACACGGCGCCGAGCCGAACGCCGCCAGGTCATCCCATGCCGACGTCATCGAGTCAGATATCAACAACGACGGCAACATCGACGGGTGGTCTTATGTGAACGACGGGTATATCCAGCGCCAGGAGATCGACATGAACTTCGACGGGAAGATAGACTCGGTGTTCATGTATGAAAACGACGGGAGGGTCAAGGAGGAGATCCTCGATACGAACTACGACGGGAAGATGGATAACTGGAGGTATTATAAGGCGGGGGAAGTAATCAAAGACTCCATTGACAGCGACTACGACGGTAAAATAGACGTATGGTTCTACATCGACCGCGGGCGGGTCTTCAAGATGGAGGAAGACACCTCAGGCGACGGTAGCCCGGACCGGACCGTCAACTACTGACCTCACCATGGAATACCGGCGGCAATCTCAAAAATCTTGACCGGAAACGGAATAATTCATACATTTATATATCGGCGTCGCTGGCGTAGCTCAACGGTAGAGCAGCTGATTTGTAATCAGCAGGTTGCGGGTTCGATTCCCATCGCCAGCTTTTATTTTACGGGGAGGTTCCCGAGCGGCCAAAGGGAACAGACTGTAAATCTGTCGGCATTAGCCTTCGAAGGTTCGAATCCTTCCCTCCCCAAACC
>JAFGTF010000150.1 GCA_016934265.1 Spirochaetota bacterium | reverse complement strand
TTTGGTATTCAAACAAAGATCATTGAATTATACGAGTCAACGTAAGATCTTTGTGTTTGAAAACCTTAGTTTTTAGAGCTAACTCAAACTTGATATGCATTTACCCATGGTGGAAGCTGTATTTAATGCGAAGAAAGTTGATCTAGATTTACTTGATAGATTATCTGAGGTTAAAGACCTTCATATGGCATCTTGGTCAGATGTGGAATTATCTGTTTCGAATGAACTAGAGGATTTTAATTTCTATTTTGACTTTGTCAATTCGTCAGCTGTAAGTCTATACGCCAAGTGGGTAAAAAACTCGCCATGATTTATCAAAACCGGGATTTGCCATTGAATAATCTAGGTAGAAATCGAAGTATAAACCTATGTCTTTTAACTGATTCAATATATTGTTACTAACGCCAGCACGTTCTAGATAGAAGCCAAGTGCTTGATGATAAGGATAACGGTAGTTCAATGTATTCAAGAGTGAAAGAAGTTTGGTGAAATTTACTTCATTCACTGCTTCTTTGAAGGCTTGAGATACTTGGAATACACCCCCCGCATATCGAGGTCTTACTGTAATATCAATTAGCGTTCTCTCAAGACATGTTATGGGTAATCTCGTAGTTTCATCGTCAATAACCCCTGCTCGTCCAGTAGCCTTCCCGGAGAGAAGCACAATCTGATAACCATCGATTCTATAGACATATTTTGAACGCCGTTGAGGATGAGAGAAAGCCCTATCTACAGATTCTTGTGATAGCGTTCCTGCCGGTTGAGGTTTCTTTGTCTGCTCCTTATTAACATGTATAGTTTTTGGTTGCTGTTGTGTCAAACCTAATAAGTGTACAGCAGAACTATGAGATAAATAAGCTTTTCCTCGAAGAGAAACTGCATAATGGTATGGTGTAGGATTCAGTGCAGGAATAGAAATTCGTTTGACGTCTTTATAATCACTTTTAAGGGTTTTTCTTTGTATAATTCCAGATTGTTCTAGAATTTCTTCTATATCACTGGATCTGATATTTTCAGGTAACGAGTTTTTAAGCAATGATTGGAACTCACTCATCATTAAAACGGATTTACCATGTTGCTTAAATAGAGAAGACAGAGGTGTGATAATAGATTCTACTTTTGAGTTTTCATTTTGTCTTTCTTTTCCAAACAACATAGTAGGTATATATACCTACTATGTTGTCTTGTCAAGATGTTTAAAAAACTAATAGACATTAATTTAAAAAGGAAGTTCAGTAGGTATATATACCTACTGAACTTTTTTATTGTTTTTACAGTAAAACGTTATTCCTCCCATAAGTTTTCACGATCTGAGACATACCTCTGTGAGTATTTTGATTGGGGAAGGAATACCAACTGTTGATGTGCAGAGGCTTGCGCGCCATGCCTCGTATCAGACGACGATAGATATTTACCGACATCTATTGCCTGATCAATTGGAAAAAGGCCTGAATCGTCTGGATATGTTGTTGCAATCCATAGAAGAAAACATAGAAAAGAGGCGGAGTGTTAACTCTCACTAAAAAGAAAATCCCCTAACTCTTTTCTAATTAGGGGATTATTTATGAGCGGGAAACGGGAATTGAACCCGCGACATTCAGCTTGGGAAGCTGACGTTCTACCTCTGAACTATTCCCGCCTATAGTATAATTAATAATAAATCGTCGAGGTATCAGTGTCAATAAAAAATTTTCCTGTACGATAAATCTACATGCGCACAGGTACCGCCCCGTTATCATCCCGACACTGCATTTTGGTTATGATTTAAAGGCAAAAGGGCATGCCGATTCCGGCTGAAAAGAATTATAATCGGTTCATAATGATACAAATTGAAGGCGCAGAGTATACTGTCCCATTATATCCAGGTGCGGGCGATCCATATCGCGAGGCTCACCGTGAAGAAGCTCAGCAAGGTGGAAAAGAACACCGCCTGCGACGCGAACTGCGGCTCGTTTTTGAACTCCTCCGCGAAAAGGGCCGAGTTGACCGCGGTGGGAAAGGCCGACCCCACAAACAGGATCTGGGCTACAATACCGGTAAACCCGAAGATCCGTATCAATCCTATCGCGACGATGGGGGAAACGAGCAGCCTGAACGCCGAGGAGAACAGCACCCTGCCCATTCCCCTGACGAGCCTGATCCGCCCAAGCTGCGCGCCGAGGGTGAAAAGCGCAAGCGGCACGAACGCGGCGGAAATCTTTTCCATCGTGAACCATACCGGCTCCCACACTGGGATTGAAAACCCCTTGAATACGAACACCAGGGCGACCGCGTATATCAGCGGATACCGGAAGGTGTGCCCGACCGCCTCCCTGAAGGTCCCCTGCCCGCTCGCCACCAGGAACACGCCGAAGGTGTAATGGATGATCCCCTGCGTCACCATCACGATGAGCTGTACCGAGGTCGCGTACGGGTCGCCGTTGAACATCAGCTCTATCACGGGGAGCCCGTAGTTGCCTGTATTCGCCATCATGACCGAGAGCATGAAGGCCGCGCGCATGGAAACCGTAAACCGCGCGGCGCGTGATACGAGCATACCGACGACCCCCATGACGGCGATCAGGGAAGCGGTGAACAGAGCGTAGAGGCCGTAGCTTTCCCACGCGAGCGCCGTCTCATAGACCCTGGTGAACACCAAGCAGGGCGATACCACAAAGAAAAAGGTCTTCGTGAGGGCCGAAAGCTCGAACTTGAACCGCTTCTGCACGAGATATCCCGCCGCCGCGATGAGGAGCACGGGAAACACGATATGGGTGAATATCCTGACAAGGTCCTGCACGCGGGTCCTCTCTCCCTGTAGCTTTTAGCGTCAAATGTACTACGGAAATCGCCGGGCAGGAAGAAAAACAAAACGCTTTACGAATTTCGGTTTGATAATTACCGTATATGTGTTATGATAAGGGATAAAGGCAGGGAGGATCGCATGAAACGGACCGTTCTTATTCTCTCAATAATAGGATTACTGATAGCGGGCGCTGTGCTGTTCGGGTGCGCGGACGCCGCGGTGAAGACCGCCATCTCGAACTTCACGTCCGCGGTGAACGCGGACAGCGTCGACCAGGTTAAGAACGCCCTGAGCCCGGAGAGCAACTTCTACATCACGCAGGAGTTCGGGACTTTCCTCGATTATTTCGACGGCAACAGGCCGGTGGCCTACAGCAACTATACCATTAATGTGAGCGGCGCGGACGCGGACGCGTACGCGAGCGCGACCTACTCCGGCGTCCCCGTATCCGGCGGGGTGTGGTTCTGGTTCAAGCGCGATAACACCTTCCTGTCCTTCCTCTTCCCGAGCTACAAGGTGTACCGCTACTACGACAACGGAGACTGGACCGACCCCATCTGGAAGAAGATTCAGGACCGATTGGCCGAGAAGGGCGAGTGACAGAAGATCCCACGCTGGAAATAATCGGCGGCGGACGGCCTGCGGCTTAGGATGTAAGAACCAAGGCGGGAATCATAGGTACGATAACAGCCGCCACTATTACCGCGGCTGTCCCCCGTCCTTCCGTTCTACCGCAATAATAACGATGGTAACCGTTCAGTACACCATCCCCTGGGCGTCGATCTCCGACACGAGCGCGGAAAAGAGGGTTACCACATCCTGGTTCGTCTTTGTGAGCCTTGAGGCCAGTATCCGAGCGATCTTTCGCGTTATCATGAGCGCGATATACGGCTCTTTTTCCCCGAAATCGGTGAACTTCTTCTGATTGGTCACAAGAAAGGTCGAATCCACCTCCGCCACCACGGTCGCGGACCGCTTGTCATTCAGCAAGAGCCCGATCTCACCGAAGAAGATGTGCTGGTCCGCGCTCAGGATGACGACCGTGTATTTCTCGTCCTGCAGGGTGTTTTTCAAAATCCTCACGCATCCGCTCTTTATGATGAAGAGCTCGTCACCTTCTCTGCCCTCCCTGATGATTACCTCACCCTTCTTTGCGTCGCGCTCGGTAAAGAGCGCTTCTATCTTTCTTAAGACTTCCTCGTTCTCCTTGAAGTCCTCGAACAGGATGATGTTACTGAGTATCGAGAGATTGTCATTCATTGGCCGCTTTTTCCTCCCGCTCCTCTGACCCTTCCCGCCTGCCGGTGACGATTATCGCCCTGGTGTTCTTCTTTATCACGTAACCGTCCCCCGGATTCAAGAGCGGCTTGTTTGGAACGAGCCGCTTTACGCCCTGCAGGTTCTCGATGAGCTTCGATATGTCCGGCGTCTTCTGCGCTTCGGCCAGGGCCTCCCGCTTCCTGTAGTAGAGCTTTCCCGTGTTTTCCAAAACCCCGATGACGATGTCACCGTATATCCTCCTGTAATGCTCCTGCAGTTCCAAGAATGTCCTGCCGACGAGCATGGACGGTATCTCTTCGGTAAGAAGTCCGCCGTGCGTCGGTAAAAGCAGCTCGGACGCGATGTGCGATATACCGGACGCGCTCGCCGCGTTTGCAATTAGAATCCTCGAGTGCTCGCGCGAGAGGATTATCTCGTCGCAGTTCGCGAGCTTCAGGTACTTTTCGAACTTTTCGTCCAAAAGCTCCGCACAGGTGTAGATGTTCTTGTTCATGGAGTCGATGGTGATGACCGCCATCACCGTCCTCGAATCGACCTCCTGTACCGAGAAGTTGCGCGAGGAGTCGGCGAGCACGAGCGCGGTGCTCGCGTTCCTCAGGTTCGCCCGCCCGAGCACCTTTTCGTCGATGTAGTCTCCCTTTATATATTTGACGCTCCGAAACTGCGGAATCGACCTGATATGGTCTATCTCCTCGGGATCCGCGTCGTTAATGAGCACGATATTCGAAGGCCGTAGCTGCGGGTTAACCTTCAGTATGTTCTCGAGGATTGTTTCGAGGCCTTCCTTCCATCCGCAGATGATGAAGTGGCCCTTTCTTCTATCAACCACGATCAAACCTCCTCTTGCCTTGATCTGCTTGTTAACCAAAAACGAGGCTATTCTACCGGTGACGATACCGACCGTCGCCACGCCGAGCGCCATGATGAGAATACCGACCAGCTTCCCCCCGAGGGTGACGGGAAACTTGTCGCCGTACCCGACCGTGGTGATGGTCACCACCGTCCACCATATGATGTCCCAGAACGAGACGAACGCCTGGTTTTTACCCGCCTCGAAGATGAACGCGCCGACCGCGCTGAACGCAAGAAGCCCCACCACGATGAGAAAAAAGGTCAGCGTGTTGTTTGAGTTCATCACCTCCCAGAGCTCTAAGAAGGTGATCCTCTTTCTCTTCTGCGATCTCCGTTCCTTCTTCTCCGGCCGGTGCACGGACGGGACGGTTTCTTCCAGAACGCGCGTGTCGTCCGGTATGACGAAATCCTCTCCCGCCTGTTCTTCCGAAACGGTCGGGGCCCTCTGTTGAATAAGGCGGCGCAGCAGTGCCGAAAAGAACTTACTGACTCCCCGTATCGATATCTTCATCTATCCGTTCCGCTATTCTCCCTATAACATCACCGGCGCACACCCGCACGTCCAAAGAAGGTCCGCTACGGCAACGGGCGCATCCCGGCCGTATGGACAACTGAATCCGGCGATTTCGCCGGCGAAATATCGACGAATTACCGCCGACATCGTGCGCTTTATCATATTATCGAAAGGTAGGGGTAAAAAATAGAGGTCAATCAAGGCCATATACCCCTTTTGTTGCTGAAAAAAGAAATGTCCGGACACATTACGCACGCAGCACCCGCGCTGCGACACGAAATCCCGGGCCCGTACCGTTACAAAGCTGCTATCGCGAAACCAGCCTTCTGTGAAAATCGAAACTGCCTCTAAGCGCCCCGCTTACTTCGGTCTGCAGCCCGTAGAGGTCGTCGTAGACCGCCGTTCGCCCAGGATCCGGCTCTATCCGGCTGCCTTCGTTGATCTTCACCATCGAGTCCGTCAGATCGGCGATGGAAAGCTCCTCCTTTTCGAAGTTCGCGCGGCACCAGAGTGCCTGGAGCGCGGCACCGTAGCTCGCGGCTTCCTCCATTCTCATCGTCACGGTAGGCGCCTTCAGGATGTCCGCCGCAATGCGGCACCACTCTGCACTCTTGCTCCCTCCACCGGTGAGCCGGATCTCCTCTGGCGCGATTCCTTCGCGCTTCATGCTCTCCAGGCCGTACCGCAGCCCGAGCGTAACCCCCTCCATCGAGGCGCGGGCGACCGTTTCCTTACGCATCGTGAATTCATTGATGCCGAAGAAGACGCCGGTGCCAGTGGGAACGTTCGGCGTCCGCTCGCCGTTGAAGTATGGAATTAACACAAGCCCTCCGGACCCGGGGGGGGCGCTTTTAACGAGCGCTTCGAGCTCCTCGTTTCCCAGTGAGAATAGCTTTTTTACGTACTCCGTGGCCACCGTAACGTTCATGGTGCATGCGAGCGGGAGCCAGCCGCCCGTGCTAGAGCAGAAAGCGGCGAACTCGCCGGAAGAGTCGACCACGGGCCTGTCCGAGTACGCGAATATAGTTCCCGAGGTCCCGAGGCTCACCGTTACGACTCCCTGTCTCGTATTTCCGGTCCCTACGGCGCTCATCATGTTGTCGCCGCCGCCCGAGGCGACGATGACGCGGGCATCGGAAGGAAGGCCGAACTGTTCCAGAACAGGCTTTCTCACCATCCCGGCGGGCTCACAAGACTCGATGAGCGCGGGAAGGTATTCGGTAAGGTCCTTTTCCTCGTCGATCGCGCCGAGGACATCACGCGACCATGTTCTGTTCCGTATGTCGAAAAAGGCTGTCCCCGAGGCGTCACCCGCTTCAGCGACATGCTCCCCCGTGAGGTACAGGTTGATATAATCGTGCGGAAGAAGGATCGCCTTCAGCTTTTTGTAGTTGTCCGGCTCATTCTCTCTGAGCCACAACACCTTGCTCGCCGTATAGCCGGGCAGGATGACATTGCCGGTTATCCGCAGTAACTCTTTTTCTCCCCCGAGCTTTTCGGTAAGCGTTTCGCACTGCTTTCCGGTGGAAGTATCGTTCCAAAGCTTCGCATGCCTGATAACCCTATCGTTGCCGTCGAGCGGGACAAATCCATGCTGCTGCCCGGATATTCCCATACCGCGCACGGCACTCCGGTCGATATCGGACGTTTCCACGACTTCCCGGACGGTTTTATTCACCGCTTCGATCCACGCTCCGGGATCCTGCTCCCGCGTGCCGTCCGCCTTTTCGAACAACGGGTACTGCCGCCGCGCCGTGGCGACTACCTCGCCGCCAGCCCCGTGTACGAGCACCGTCTTTGTACCCTGCGTTCCCACATCGATCCCGAGGAAATAGCCGTCCGTAGGTGAGTATCCCATGATCCATCCCCCTTATTCCGCGTCTTCTTATTCAGTATCGCTTGCTTTTCCCTTGTATTTTGAATATAATTTTTAAATATTTCAACCACTTATTCGGAACAATATGGAACCTCAAGAACGCAAAGAAACGGGCGACGATTTTAAGAAACAGATACTCGATCTCCATTCGATGCTCGAGATCGGCAAGACGCTGAATGCGGCAAGCCTGTCTTTGAAAAACGTCTTAGACATAGTGATCCTCACCTGCTACGGGCATTTCCACTCCCAGGATGCGGTCATACTCCTCTCCACCGAAGAGGGTGAGAAAATTTATTTCAGCGGAGAGGCGGAAAAAAAGAAGATCTTCGTCGAGCTGACAGGGGCCCTCGAATCGTTCCTCGGCGAAAAGGAACGGGTCATATTCATAGAGGAAATGAAGGAACAGGAGGGCATAGTCAAGGCATACCGCCTCTTTATGGAGCTTGGATTCACACTTATCATCCCGCTCCGCTTCAAGGACAGAATAAACGGACTTCTCTGTCTCACGAAGAAGGAGGAGGCGTTCGGCGACGAGTACACAGAGGATGAAAAACGATACATGGTGATAATAGCCGGTTTCGCATCCGTTGCCATAGAGAACGCGCGTCTCTACGAGATGGCGACGCTCGACAGAAAGACGAAGCTCTACAACCACGGTTTCTTCGCCAACCGCCTCACGCAGGAGATCGAAAGGGCCGAGCGGTACAAGACGGATCTGACGCTGATGATAATCGATCTCGACCATTTCAAGAACGTCAACGACAAATACGGGCATATGGTCGGAGACGAAGTGCTGATCGCGGTCTCGAAAAGCATCAAGAAACAGGTCCGCGGCTTCGACGTTCCCGCACGCTTCGGCGGCGAGGAGTTCACCGTGATTCTTCCCGAAACCGATACACAGAGTGCCCAGATTGTGGCACAGCGACTGAGAAACGCCATCAAGGCCCTCGTGTTCACCACACCGGAGGGTACCTTTAGTATTGCGGCAAGCATAGGAATTGCTGGATTCATACACGAATCGACCATGACCGACAACATCCTGATCGCGAACGCCGACCGTGCGCTCTACCATGCGAAAGAGCACGGCAGAGACTGCATCGTCCTTCACAGCGACGTATCGGATCCCACGACATCGGATTCCGTGGAATCATAATATATACGTCGTCGGGTTTCATTACCGTAACGGTGCGCCGAATATTCCTCGTAAGAGGACTTTCCCCCTTTTTTCGCTGCAAGACCGATTCTTCCAGCCGACGCCGATGTTGATAACGATCCCAAAGCCGTAAGGAACTACCGCTGCGGCTCTAAAACCGGAATAAAAAAGCCGGTCACGCACCTCCCCCAAACGTGTCCTTTCAGGGCGGTACCTTGACCGGCATCCTCACACTAATTTTGCTACACTCTTCGGGCAACCTGCGGGCGCCACATAAAAAACCGATACAGGCACCCCGCACACCCCCATACCCTCCGGCACTACAATCGGCGAACCTTCTATTACTCTTCACCCCAGTGGATGCAGCTCACCGGACAAGAGTCCATCGCATCCTGGATTTCCTCCTCCGATGCTCCCTCGGGGTTCGTGATCTCCGCGATATTGTCGTCCGTTATCGCAAACACATCCGGGCAGCTGTCGGAACATGCGCCGCACCCTATGCACTCTTCCGCATCGATATAGAATTTCTTCGCCATTCTACATCTCCTTTGCTAATTGAAAATTTTTTCGAATAATAAGGACACGGGGATAACTTGTCAAGCTAAATCGTAAACGGTGATAATTCGTTATGGGCAAAGTAATAGAGTGAATGCCTAATTTGTCAAGTATCGCCATATAATGCCACTTTTCACCGCTTTTCACGACCCATTTGTCTAACGAAATGTCTAATTCCTGAAACCACGAGGGAGGGAGTATGACAAGAAAAGCGTGGTTTCTATATTTCCTGTTACAATGTTTCCCCTACTACTTTACCGGTATTACCGCCTGGATGCTGGAGCGTATGCGGCTGTTACAACGTCCCGCGTTTGACGATATCCGATACAGCAGCATAGCGGAAATAATGCGGCTCACCCCGTTTAACGATTGGAAAGGGACAGGAGAAATAAAGGGACGACGGATACGGTTCTCCTGTATTATCAACGCCACCGATGAACAAAGATTGATACTACGCAGGGCGATAAGAAATACATATATCAAGCTGAAAGAGTATAAAGACGGCAGAATAAAGATACGTGTCGACAGGTATTTCAAGGATTTGCTCATTGGTGAGTCTATGGATGATGATACAAAAGACTACACCGACCCTCTAGATATTCTGAATCTCAGCACCAATGACAGTGATATCTCATGGGTTTTATTCGATGGCAATGACAAGAGCGCCGGGGGCTGGGATATAACCAAGATATTACATTTATTACGCAAGGGGTACTTTGACCGCTATTCGGGGGCTTACTGTGAAATGAGACGGAGGCCTTATGGATTTTTAAAGCCGGTAATTGACCCCGATACTGCTCTTGCCTTTAAGGACGCAATACGCATTGATGATGGGTTCACAGAAGACCTCGTATGTGGCCGAAAAAAAGTTACAGATTTTTAAAAAAAGTTACCAAAAAAGAGAGCACTTTGCCCCTATACATAGTAAGAGGGGTAAAACTTTAGGGCTACCATCAGAAGCCGATGATAAGCGGAACCTCTCTGACGGGGAGTGATGAAACGCAGGAAATATAAGGCTGATATCGATACACTTTGGCGAGTGTCAATGCGATATCAAGTGTCTGTTTATTTTTGGTACACTTGGCGAGCTCAACGATTCGGTCTTATTCACCCATGTCCATTATCGTTTTCATCGCTCTCTTTATGTATCCTCCTGGTCGGACTAAACCACCGACCAGGGGGCTTTTTAATAACAGGATCAAAAAGGAAACAAAGTAATGAACAGTGTGAGTTTTGCGAAGACATTTCAGCCGTATCGTAGCAGATACACGCGGCAGTTTGAGATCAACGGGCGTCAACTCTTTGACGGTTATTCTTACGAATGGAAAACTATCAGCAAACCTCTCAAGGGCTACCTGATACAGAAAGCTATCGAGGGTATTCTCACCATCGGCTGGTTTACGAACACACTGCCGAACGTGTTAGGGGTGGATCTCGACGATCATAAGGGTACGGCCTGGACCGGTCAAGAACCATCACCGCGCCTATTGGGTTTTTATAATCAAATCACGAACAGGTTACCCCTCCCCTCGTTACTGGTACAGTCGCCCCATGGACTTCATCTTTACTGGCTGCTCAAGGATCGTATACCAGCGAACGTATTACAACAGCTGGCGAAAAGCAAGCTACAGGGCGTACGGTGTGAAATCCGTCCCACTCCCGACTGTTCACTGAGGATACCGGAGAACCGGCGCATCCTGGACCCGGTGACCTTCCTGCCGAAACTCTTCGAGGACGAATTGACCTGGTATCACCCTGCCCTATTGTTCGATGATGGCTACTTACCGGAAACCATCCGCACTACCCTACAGCAGAGGAAGACGCAGCTCCGGTCGTTTCGGCTGTCCTCCCGGATCGAGAAAGCGGAAAGTTTATATACACCGATTGTGCCGGGACAATCAAACGAGACGTTGAACGCGCTCATACCGCTGTACAAGGGTGCCGGCTTGACGGTCGAGGAGTCCGCCTACCGTATTGACCTCATCCTACAACAATCGTATGTCTATGACGGCGAGCTCCGTAACTCGAAACGATTAGAGCAACGAGTGCGCTCGTACTACAGAAAGGATGTTTCAGGCTTTGTTCCTAAGCCGAGGGCGATACAATACAGCTTGTTGAATAAGCCGATTGTTGACCACCTCGTAGGTCTTTCACCATTCGCCTCTCAGCGCGATAAGTCTATCGAGCGATTTTTGTCCAAGGTGCTACAGTGGTGCGATTGGCATGACTGGATTATGACACAGCCAAAGCAAATATCGTATATGGACTTTTTGTATCCATGGTACCGGAAGAACCGAAAAGAAGGATATTACCCCCTGCCACAGAGTTTATTAAGAAATGCCAACGAACGGTACTTTTCGCTTATGGATTGGTTACTTGACATAGGGTTTTTAATCGAGGCGCCTTACAAATATGCCCCTAACAAAGGGATCTGCAAGTACTACAGCATAGAGGCAAATCTGGGGTGTATATGTTCTTAATAATATGTAGTATCACTTCTAACCAAGTATGTCAAGAAAGAGGTGGTATTCATGAGTAGAAAGAGGGTTAAGAAAAAGCGTGCCGTTCGAAAGTGTCCTTTATGGGCTGACCGGGGCTGTCTTGTTTACGAATACCGAGACCTTGGGGCGGGGTGTCTTCTTTCAGAGAATATGCCCGAGAGCGTGCAGGAATCGCTTTTGAAGGTAAAGGCGACGACCTTGCCGAGAGGGGTGATGATTTCAAGAAAGGGATAAATAGTGCCTCGGAAATGTAGCATTTGCGTACATCCAGAGCGAGTAAAAATAGACGAGCTCCTGCTTCATGCAGAGTCATTGCGGGATATTGCGTCACGATACGGTACATCGACCTCAACACTGCAAAGGCATAAAAAACACATCTCCGGGCATTTGCTACGTGCGAAGGGCGACACTGAGCTCGAATACTCCGATAGCCTTCTGGACCAGCTTAAAAAAATAAACGAGAACGCTAATAAGTTACTCGACACGGCTATGAATGCAGCAAGCGAGGGAAGCAACGCGAATATTGCATTACTGGCCATGAAGGAAATCAGGGGACAGCTCGGTTTACAACTGGAGATTTTCAAGATTATGTACGATATGAAAGCGGTCCGAGAGTTTCAAGAAGGGGTTGTCCGTATCCTGGGAGAGCTCGACCCGGAAGCCCGGGACGAGTTTGTGAGGCGGATTAAGGAAAAACGAGGGATTCAATGATAACAACGGACGATCTGTATACGGGTCTGCTCAGTGAAATAGACCGGACGTTTGAGAACACCGAACCCGAGCCTGATTCTTTCGCTGATTGGTGCTTGAGGTCTATCACGTTAGACGGTGGGCCGTTCGGTTTCGAGAGACATGAGTATTTACAGGAACCATATAACGACGATCACCCGGACCAAACAGAAATGAAAGCAACGCAGATGGGCTCTACCACGCGGGCAATGCTCCGAGCGGTCTACGGTGCGCGGTTCGCGGGATATCGGGGTATCCTGTACCTGTTCCCGAGCAGGACCGATGTTACAGAATTCAGTAAAAGCCGAATATCAACACTGATTGACGAGAACCCCGACACGATAGGGAGCTGGTTGCAGGATACGGACAGCGCGAACCTCAAGAAGTTATGGAACGCTTTTCTGTATCTCAGAGGTATGAAGAGCACTATTGGTCTGAAGTCGATACCTATTGATTTCATCATATTCGACGAGCTCGACGAGGCTCCTCAGCAGTCGATGAAATACGCACTGGCTCGAATGGCTCACAGTGAGTATAAGCATGTTATGAAACTGTCAAATCCGAGCCTGCCAGATTACGGTATCGACAAGGCTTTTCAAGAGACCGATATGCGGTACTGGCTCCTGAAGTGTGAGAAGTGCGGTAAGTACACGTGTCTTGAGGATACTTTCCCTGACTGCCTGCTTGAGGTCGACGGTCGAGTTATCCGGGCATGTAGCAAGTGCAAGTCTGAGCTTAATCCCTCGGGCGGCAAGTGGGTTGCGAAGCGTCCCGGGATAAAGGACAAGCGCGGTTATCATTATTCGCAGCTCTTCAGTCACTTCGTTGAACCGGCTGATATTCTGAAAGAATTTCGAAATACAACTAATCGCACGTTGTTCTATAACCTCATTATCGGTAACGCCTGGGTAGAGGCTACGAACCGTCTTGAGATCAGTCAAGTGCTCGCGCTATGCGGCAGCAGGGGGAACGCTTCCAGCGACCCGGGTCCCTGCTTCATGGGAGTCGATCAGGGGAAAGACTTACACGTGGTCATATCGAAAATCGGCAAAGGCAAGGGAGAGATTGTCCACCTCGGTATACAAAAGGATTGGAGCGAGCTTGACAAGCTGATGAAGGCGTTCAACGTGGCGCGGTGTGTCGTTGACGGTATGCCGGAGACTAGGAACGCGCGAGCTTTCGCAGAGAGACACAAGCGGAGAGTATTTCTGAATTATTACTCAATTCATCAGAAGGGAACCTATAAGTGGAATGAGCAAGATCACACTGTCACAGAAGACAGGACGGAGAGTCTTGACGCTTCTCATAATGAGATTCAAGACGGAGAGCTTGTTCTCCCCCGGGAGAGCGATATTGTCCGGGAGTTTGCAGCTCAGTGTCATAACACGGCGAAACGATTAGAGGAAGACGAGGAAACAGGAAGCAAGCGGTATGTCTACGTGAAACTTGGACCAGACCATTTCAGGCACGCGCTCAACTATTCCACTATAGCGAGGCAGTATGCACAAAAGAGCATATTCGGAAAATACGATTTAACATAGGAGGGGAATATGGAGTTTCTAAACGAAGAAAAATATGGAGATGTTATTGTTCTTGCTGGCGAAGACGGCCACCATTACGGCCGTGTCGTGGGCGGTATCGGATGGAAGGGAAAGAGGCCCGGTTTCATTGTAGCAGTGGGTGAGGACTTGGAGCCCGATAGAACATTGAACGCTTTCCATCGGTGGATCCTCGGAGAGTATGAGGGCGAGGACACCCTAAAACTGCTTGAGAAAGTACTTGAATATCGGACATCCGCGAAGGTTAAACCCTGGCTCGCTGATACTGACAACAAGATTGAAATGGGATTTCTCGAACAGGTAAACATGAATATTTCTTACCGGGACAAGCTGTACATTGAGCGAGCTCCTAACTGTGACGATCCGAAGGCGTTTCAGTTTTGCCTTAGTACCGTTGAGGCCAGCTTAAACCCGCAGAAGGTACTTCACTTCAAAGAAAGCAAGATTCATGAGTACATGGGAGAAATAAACACAGACAATCGGGATTCTCTTAATGTGACCGACTATCCCGCGATCGTGGCCTTAGGAAATGCCCTTGCATACATGCGAGAGCACACGGTAAATCCTTACGAGAATCTTGACAGCGATGATGATGAGGAACGGAACGCGCGGTATGATTATTTGAATGGCAGGCCCGAATGATAAGCAGTGTTTAGTCTAATTTAAAATTAAGGAGATAAAAAAATGGGTGATCTGTGGAATGAAGAAGAGGAAAGCGGCCTTGATTTCGATGCGCCGCCGGAAGAGAATGTTCTTGAGGGGCCGGAAGACGATCCCGTTGAAAAGCCTAAAAAGTCGGGTGTTTTGACTCAGCGGGAGAAAGAGGATTTAATCGAACTTGGAAAGGCTGTTGTTCGGGGCGATCCGGAAGAGATAGAGCGGGTTCGTAAGAAACTGGAAGACCGAGAGCAGGCGGCGAGAAGACAAGAGGCCGAAGGCGATACCGAATGGGACGAAGAAAATGAAAACACCCTTGATAAGTCTAAGGGGTTTGAATCAGAAGGGGATCGGCTCGACCGGGATTACCCGAGTATGAGCGGCAGGGTCGACAATGTGCCTAAAGAGATGCGGAACGAACTCGACCCAGACAACGAGAGCAGGCGCCAGAGGATTATCGAAGGCCGTGTTGATAAGCTTCGAAATGAGGCTTTTCAAAAGGGCGCACGATCGCACAAAGAGGTCAATCTAATGGCAAGGGCGCTGCAGAAAGAGCTTGCGGGTGTGACGGTTGACGAGTTATACAGCTACCGGCCCGAAACACAGACGGACTATCAGCGCTTGCGGTTTAAAATTGATAGCAGGTTCGGTCATAATATGCGGACTGCCGACGGGGAAACCATTGCAGAAAAAGCGGCGCGAGATTACCCTTCCATGAACGACCCCGAAAAAGAGCTCAGAAAGGCTCTTGATCTACCAGAGGAGGACTAAAGAATGTATACGGTAGTCAAACAATATTGTATCTTCCACGGGTCTTGCGAGGTCGGAGATGTCGTGCAGGTAGAGAAACCGAGCGAGTATATGGTAAAACTCGACGGCAGGCTTCCTAAGTGCGGTATCGAGACTCGTGGTATCGAACCGGCTCAGGTATGCGCTTATGATCTCCCCTTTCAGAAACGCAAAATAGGAGCGGCCGCCGATACCTTTATTATGCTCTATCGAAGCTGTCCTAAATGCGCGGTTGAGTTTTGGAGTATTAGCGTCTCCAAGGGGATGAAGGCCACTATCAAGATTCTCGACACTAAGGCGGCGGCAAAGCTTTTCGACGAGCTCCCGGTGAAGGCTTTATCTCGTACGTTTTTGTTTTCACCCGCGGCGTACAGACGAGAAGTCGAAGA
>JAFGTF010000149.1 GCA_016934265.1 Spirochaetota bacterium | reverse complement strand
TATACCCTGAAGTTATAACGTAAATATTTTCGGTGAAATGAAAATAAAACAACCTGCATATATTGCCGCCATGAATAACTCTTAGTTCAAATAATATATTACTTCGCTTGACTTTCTTAGAATGAGGCTCCCTAAGAAAAGGTCCGAACTCCTGTAATAGCTCAATCGAGCGAAATACTTTGGCTCGAAATTTTACATCGAGAGATAATACAAATGATTTCGCCCTACCTAATACTATAACTTCATATTCCATAATAATTATACCAATATTGATATAACGAGTCAATAAAAAAGATTCAAAATAGCCACCGGAATCCCACTATCATATAAACAACATAATCGTGGTTTTACTTTCATATGCAGGGATAATATTTACACTTTGCAAAGTCGGGGGTCAGTTTTTGAATTAGGACAAATTGCTTTTGGCAATTGGCGTTTAGCTATTCACGATTGGCTTTTAACGGTCGGCTTTTTTTATTGCTCCTGGGCTTGCAGATTGCTTCACTAAAAGACCGTGGGGGCCCGAAACCCCACGGTCTTCGCTCGCAATGACATGTTTGAATATGCAGATTAGCTTCGGTACGAAACACCCCAGCATAACAACACTATATTCTTGATGTAGAAGAACAGTTATTTTACCTTACAGATGTTT
Organism: Spirochaetota bacterium; assembly: GCA_016934265.1. Taxonomy (GTDB): domain Bacteria; phylum Spirochaetota; class B62-G9; order B62-G9; family DRHN01; genus JAFGTF01. The sequence goes on along the minus strand of JAFGTF010000149.1, from coordinate 7,810 downwards.
TCAACGCTCGTCTCCATCCAGGCAATATGAATAAAGAATGTATTGTGGTTTTAAAGAAGAAGATGGAAAGGACGGTCCTGAGGGGCCATCCATGGATATTCTCGGGTTCCATCAAACAGATCCAACACTACAAAATGGCGGGTGAGATATGCACCGTTCTCTCCGAAGACGGGAAATTCGTAGCCCGCGGGTATGTGAATGCAAGCCAGACCATTGCAGTGAGGGTCATGACGCTCCGGGATGTAAAGATTGACGGATATTTCATCCGGGGCATCATAGAGAAAGCGTACTCGATACGAGCCTCGAGCCTGAAACCCGTATCGAACGCGTTTCGCATCGTCAATGCCGAGGGCGATTTTTTTCCGGGCCTTGTGGTGGACAAGTATGATAGAGGATTAGTCATTCAAATATCGACTGCAGGCATCCGCGTTCTCAAAGAGCTCATCATAAACGAGCTTGTATCTCTCTTCAACCCGGAATTCATCTACGAAAAGTATTCCGGTTTTTATTTACTCGAAGGAATCGAGGAAACCGACAGCCTGGCATATGGTAAAATCCCAAAGCAGCTTGTCATACACGAAGGCGGTGTCCGGTTTCACGTTGATGTAGCGAGCGGCCAAAAAACCGGCTTCTATCTCGATCAGCGGCGAAACAGGATCCTCCTCTCCACAATATCGGGCCGAAAGGATGTGTTGAACTGTTTTTGCTATACCGGAGGGTTTGGAGTGCATGCGGCTGCCGGTGGAGCGAAAAAAGTGGTGAATATCGACACTTCCGAGTGGGCCCTCGATGAGGCGCGAAAAAACGCCCTCCTGAACGACATCGGTGAAGACCGCTTCCAAACTTTTAAGAAGGACATATTTGGATTTCTAAAAACTGCGGATGACCGTTATGATATCGTGGTACTCGATCCACCGAAGCTGGCCGGCACGAAAAAAGATCTCAACAATGCGCTGAACGGCTATAGAAACATCAATTCGCAAGCCATGAAACTGTTACAGGAAGGAGGGATCTTGCTTACTTTTTCCTGTTCCGGGCTAGTAAGTCCCGATCTTTTCCATAAAATTGTAGTGCAGGCCGCCCGTGAATCCGGAAGACAATTCCAGCTGCTCTCGAACCTGTACGCAGACCTCGACCATCCCGTTAACCTGATGCATCCGCAGGGGGAGTATCTCAAAGGACTCTGCCTGAGAGTTCTGTAAGTGTTTTTTACCGTAATCAACATCGATACACTGTCATGGGCTCCAGTGTTTGTGAACAATTTCTACGGAAAATCGCAGTAAAAACTCGACATTAACACTATAAGTATTATAATTTTTACACTATCTTACATCTCAATCTACGGAGGAAAAAGCAATTAAAAAGATACCTCCGTTTTTTCGTTTCCATATTACCATAGGATATTAAAGGAGGAGTTTGGCTATGACGGGAAAACGTGTGCTTTTCTTCATTATTATTGCATTGACGATCACCGCATCCTGCCTCGCATTTGCGGAAAACAAGTACGCGGATGACGTTGCCGTGATCGAAGCAATGACGTCCGCCATGCGAGGATTCGCGGATAAAATGGAGGCTGCGGACTCTCCGGAGAATGTCATCGCTGCAACCGACGCGCTTTCGGACGCATTGGATAAGATAGGAAAAAAAATGAAAGCGGTTACCGATAAACACCCGGATTGGATCGACACACCACCGACCGAAGTTACTGACGTGATGGAGCGATATAAAGCGGCGGAGGAACTGTTTAACAGCAGCCTGAACAAGCTGGTCCGATATACCAACGACCACGCGGAAAATCAGCCGCTGCATGATGCATTTTCGAGGCTGAACCTGATTATATACAATATGTATCAGTGATAATGATCCTTGGGGTCAACCCTTTGAATTGGGACAAACTGTTTTAGCTGTTGGCGATTGGCTTTTTGCGGTCGGCTTTTGTTTTGCTCCCGGGTTTGCAGATTGCTTCGCGAAAAGACTCCTTCGGAGTCTTCACGCTCGCAATGACACGTTTGAATATGCAGATTGGCTTCAGTATACTGCATAAGAGTCAAAGACTCTTATGCTAAATATTGCAGAAGGGAGAAAGACACCAGTAGTCTACGAGATCCGTTTGATATGTATCTTCAGGATAATGAATGGGGACACATAACGTGGGGACACTTACTTCCGGGACACCTGATGAGGTGCAGAAAGCGGCAAGAGGCGTAAGCCTCGTCGCTTTCTGTAAAAGACTACGCTCTTCGAGCGTAGTCTTCCATGTCCAAAAGTATTATGTCTCCCCTTACATCTAGTACTTGTACTCAGCAACAATCATCGTTGATGTGAGTGTAACTCCCTCTATTTTTCTTATCTTCTCAGACAGAAGCGCGTCGAGGTCGCCGATTTTCGCTATCGAGACTCTTGTGATTATGTCCCATTCACCGTAAAGCTCGTTAACGAACTCTATTTCAGGCAGCTCCTTTAATTGCTTTACAATATTTCTTTCATATCCCGGCTTGGCCTCCAATAAGACATATGCTTTCGCCATGATGCCACCTCTCGCTTGCTATTTTATATTATTCAGCCGCGTCTCTCCCATTCATTGTCCGGAAGAGTTATTATTTGCGCGTATAGTGTACTTCAGCACGAGGTTTTGTCAATGCATATAAACCGGAACAGGAGGGAACCTTCGGGGCATCGTATGTCGGAGGCACAATAACTCAGCGATGCGATAATCGTCATGCAGGTTGTTCCATTCCCATGCAGCGAGGCGTAGGGCGAGCCTTCAAACCTCTTCAGAAATAGCGCCGGTATCGTTACTACCGACGATGAATTGTTAAGGGACAGGCGTAAACTTTGTAAACTTTTATAAATGACGTAAGAAGTATGCAGAAGGGAGAATGACGTAAGTCTTTTTCACTTCCGCTAAAGGACCGCGCTTATAAAAAGCTGTCCTCAGCCTCGACATAAGACAAATTCTACCCAAGAACGCAGATTGCTTCACTAAAAGACCGTGGGGTCCCGAAACCCCGCGGTCTTCGTTCGCAATGACGTAAGAAATGTGCAGAAAGTGAAAAGAGGCGTCAGCCTCATCACTTTCTGCCATAGGGTTACGAAGTAACCCCGCGGCCTCGACATAGGACAAATTTCTCTATAAGGCCTGCCGCCTCAAGCTCCCTATCGAGAAAAAATAATTAATCTCGATGTCCCCCTCTCTTGAGGAATATCGACCGATTCGAGTCCAACCGCCTATCGACGCCATATACCATACGTGCATAGGGGACGTAGACCTCGTTAAAAGACTCCACTGACATTGTATACCGCGCACCTTTAAAATCTCTTGACAGATAATGATTAGTACCATATACTTATTTCGTTAGTTGGTTAACTAATAAACCAATATACACGAAACCGGAATGCATACCATTTCGGCGGTTGGGTATATGCAACTGAACCCGGATAATGAAAAGCCTATTTTCCTTCAATTGGCCGAAGAGCTGGAGGATGACATACTCAAAGGGATTTTCGCGGAAGATTCTCAAATCCCTTCCACCACGGAGATAGCGGTCAGCTTCAAAATAAACCCCGCCACCGCCAACCGTGGGGTGAATCTGCTGGTGGATGAAGGGATAATTTTTAAAAAACGCGGCATCGGTATGTTTGTTGCCGCCGGAGCCAGAGAAAAGATCGTCTCGAAAAGAAGGACCGCTTTTTACAACAGTTATGTTCTACCGCTTTTAAAGGAATCAAAAACCTTAGACATCACAAAAAACGAGATTATTACCATGATAAAAAAGGATACGGGAAATGAGCAAAATCGAGATTAAAAACGTATCCAAGAACTTCGGAAGCACTAAAGCCTTGAAAAACGTATCGCTGACATTCGAGCCCGATAAAATCTACGGTCTTCTGGGGAGAAACGGAGCCGGTAAAACAACCTTGATCAATATCATCACCAATAAGATGTTCGCCGATGCAGGCGAGGTGCTGATAGACGGCGAGCCGGCCGAAGAAAACGACCGCGCTCAGGCGAAAATATCTTGTATGACGGAAAAAAACGTGCATCCATGGGTGATGAAGGTCAAAGACGGCTTCAGGTGGGCTTGTGAGTTCAATTCGAGCTTCGATACGAGATATGCGTATTCACTAGCCCATAAATTTAATCTTGATACGGATCTAACGATCAAAAGCCTGTCAAGCGGCTACCACTCGGTATTCAAGTTGATACTGACGTTGGCATCCGGCCTGCCGGTCATCATTTTCGACGAGCCGGTACTGGGGCTGGACGCCGCCTATAGAGAGCTGCTTTATCGGGAGCTTATAGCCTATTACAGCGAACATCCTAAAACGGTAGTCATCGCCACCCACCTTATCGATGAGGCAGCCAAGGTTCTTGAGCAGGTAGTAGTCCTTAAAAACGGAGAAGTACTCCTCGCCAAACCGGTCGAGTCCGTATTGCGGTCGGCCTATTCGGTATCCGGGGATGGCTCGCGAGTAGATACATATACCCGGGGTAAAAACATCATACGTGAGGAGACAATCGGAAAATTCAAGGTTGCCACCGTCTATCAGGAACACGACGACAGCGACAAGGCTCGAATCGAGGAGCTTGGGCTGGAAATCACTCCGGCCGGACTGCAGGAACTATTTATCAGTTTGATCGATTCTTGAAGGAGAAAAAATACGTGGGCAATATTCTGAAAGTGGCCAAATTTAATTTCATTACTCTGTTTAACAGACAGATACTTATCTGTTCCGCTATTCTATTGCTACATCTTCTGATTTCCGCGGCAGTTATACGTTTGGCAAATACGGAGGGCCCGGCGGGAAGCAACGACGTCATTGTGATGTGTTTTGCATTGATCATGGGACTGGTGTATTTCCCCTTGAGTTTCAAGTATATACTATCCCAGGGGATCTCCCGGAAGAGATTCTTTTTGGCCATGTGTTTGAGTTTCACCTTCCTGGCGGCCATTTTTGCCTTATTGTCCGCTATTTTTTATGTTATCAATCTCAAGATCGCCAATGTCTGGATGGTGTATGAGACAGCCTACGGCGACCGCAGTATCCCGGGAATGGTAGTCTGGGTATTTTCGGTTTCATTGTTTCTTGGAGTGTTGGGATGGTTCATACGCCTGATCTACTACGTAAGCGGCCGGAATATGCAAATATTCATCGCCGTCGCCCCCTTCATTCTTGCGCCGGTGTTGTTATTTTTAAACATACTGGCCGACGGAACAATATTCAGCGCAACGGGTCGATTTCTCGGAAAGGTTATCGGTTACTCCACCACTAATCCGAATCCATACATCGGGGTAGCCAGTATGGTGGCTGCAGCGGTTATCCTCAGCGGGCTTGTCTTTCTGCTGCTCCGCCGTGCTCAGATAAAAGACCAATAAAGCGAGGGTATGATATATGACAGCAGTGGAAGTAAATCACCTGTTCAAATCCTACGCCGGCAAGACCGCGGTGAAGGATTTGACCTTTTCAGTTGATACCGGAGAGATACTGGGGCTCATCGGGCCTAACGGCGCGGGAAAGAGCAGCACCATACGAATCATCTTGGATTTTATGAAACCCGATTCCGGTGACGTGAACGTCTTCGGACAGAGGATGAATGAAGCCGGTAAAAATCAGATCGGGTATCTGCCCGAGGAGAAGGGGTTGTATAAAAATTTAACCGTCATCGACTGTATCCTCTACCTCGCCTCCTTGAAAGGAATGGAAAACGCACCGGCCGAAAAAAAAGCCGATATACTACTCCGGCAAACCGGCATGCTCGAAAGCAAGAGGATGAAAATCAAGCACATGAGCAAGGGTATGGGACAGATAATCCAGTTCATCGTCACCATCTTACATAACCCGAAGCTGATCATTCTGGATGAACCATTCTCCGGCCTCGATCCCGTAAATACGGAGATTATGAAAAATCTGCTCGGCGACTTACGGGGTGAAGGAAATGCCGTTATTCTGAGCACGCACGAGATGAACCAGGTGGAGGAGCTCTGCGACCGGGTACTGATGATACACCACGGCGGTGAAGTCCTGTACGGCGATCTGAAGGAGATAAAATCACGGTTCAAGAAACACTCGGTTCAGGTGGCCGTCGAGGGGGAGATCGGCGACCTGCCCGGCGTGATCGATAAAAAGGTCAAAAAAGGTTCCATCGAACTGGTCCTGGCACCCGATACCACTCCGCAGATGATCCTCGACAGATTACGCGAGCGAAAAATTGCCATCAACCGCTTTGAAGTCACCACACCATCCCTGAATGAAATATTCCTGGACATGGCGGGGAGGAAATCATGAATAAGACCTATTTGATATTTAAACACGAATTCACGCATAGGATCAGGAGCGCCGCCTTTATCATCATGACCCTCATCATGCCGGTGTTGGCCCTTTTAGGTATCGGCGGTTTCAAACTGGTAACGACCTTGATCGAACCTCCGGCGGAAGAAGTAAAAACCATCGGATATGTGGATGAAATCGGTACGTTCGATGATCACACCGATCAGGGATTAACCAAGCTGGTACCGTTTGCATCGAGGGAGGATGCCACCCAGGCTCTTATCAAAAAAGATGTCACGGAATATTTCATCATTCCTTCGGATTACACATCGTCCGGGATAATTCAACGGTACACCATCGCGAAAGAGCTCGTCACCCCGCCTGTTACAACGGCCGTGATCAAGAGTTTTATAACCGTCAACCTCCTGAAAGACGAGGTGCCACAGGAAACAGTCACCCTGATTGTCTCTCCGCTGAACATGGAAGTCACCCGTCTCACCGAAACGGGCGAGATAGCGCGTGAACAGAGCAATATCGGCAATATCATCATCCCCGGTATTTTTTCCCTACTATTGGCTTTGGCCCTCATGTTCGGCGCCAGCTCCCTGATCAACGGGTTGGGGGAGGAAAAAGAAAACCGCCTCATCGAAGTATTGTTCTCGTCGGTTTCCGTTCGTCAATTGCTCATCAGTAAAGTATTGGCCTTGGGTACCGCCGGATTGATACAAGTAGCGGTATGGCTGATATCGGCACCGCTGTTATTAGGCCTGTCATCCACCCTGTTCGGCGGTTTCATGAGTGCGATTCAGATACCCGGCAACTTCGTTGTCCTGGGAATTATCTATTTCATCTTAGGCTACCTGCTATTCTCCGTTATCGCCATAGGTGTCGGCGCCATCAGCTCCAACGCCACGGAAGGAAACCAGCTGGCCATGCTCTCCATTTTTTGGTGCTTCATACCGCTCTGGTTTTCGGGATTGTTCATCAACTTCCCAAACAGTCCCATATGGGTCGTGCTGACGATATTCCCTATCACCGCCCCCATTCAAACCATGCTGCGGTTGGGAGTGTCGGAAATTTCGGTATGGCAGTTGGCGGCCAGCATAGGGGTGCTTCTTTTGTCCGTTATCGCCGGCTTATTCCTCTCGAGTAAAATTTTCAGGGTATACATGCTGATGTACGGTAAACGGCCGGGTATCAGAGAGATTATTCGTTCCTTTAAGAATACAGCGTGATTTCATCCTGCGTCATCTTTTGAAAAAGTATGGAACCAGGAAGAGTTATGCAGATGTTTCGATCGATCGAGCTGCCGGTCAGCATCAAAGGGATTCTGTACCTGCACAGGATGCCGGGGTATTACGAATCATATGAACAATCCCTTTCAGAGCTGTCGGAAAAAGGCATCCGGACGGTAATCAGCCTCACGCCCCTAGACGAGATCCGCAGGAGATCCCCCGAGTACGCGAAGGCAATCGAATCCGATTCACTTCCCTTCAGCCGGATATCGTTTCCGATCAGGGATTTTGACGTGCCCGAAGAC
>JAFGTF010000148.1 GCA_016934265.1 Spirochaetota bacterium | reverse complement strand
TTTTTATAGTGGAGAGGAGAAACGCGAATGGTTTTTAAAGTGGTAACTTCCCGCCGGAATCACTGGTAAAATTCACCGGAATATGCATGTTTCCCCTGTTCTCTTTTTTCGCTCCCCTTTACAAAGATAAAAAAAGTTTATAAAAATATACGATTCTAACGCTCCATCGTTACCTTAAATTATCATATTGAATTGTTAAAAAGAGAGCCTTTTTCAACAGCCCCTCTCACCTCTAATACAAATTATGATATTATCTATTTTCTCCATTTATTATTTCTGATTACTAGGTTTCCAATTTAATGGATCGATGCCTTTTTGATTAGCCCAATGACGTCTAATTACTAGATATGCATCAAGGGGATAGTATTTATAACCGCAGCAGTGCATATGAAGGTCTAATCCGTTTACACTAGCTTGGAAAATCAAAGTATTATTCTGGGTTTCTTCCCAACTATGAATTAAACTATATCTTTCGAGAGAATCAAGTTGTGGATGGATAAATTCTAATGCGAAACTCCAATGATTTTTGTTCTTAATTATATCATTATGTGAATGCTTCGCGTAAATATAATTAAGAGGGGTAGGCGAGAGGTCTAGAATCCTAGAAATAGGATATTCAAGTTTATTACTAAGTCTGATTAAAGGTTTCGTTATTTTGATAGGGTCTTTAAAACTCCCAATTCTATAATCACTATATATTAAATTTATTATTCGAGCCTGATATGAACTTAACTCTTTTAGTTGATTTACATAGATTATACTATCATCATGTTTTTCATTACAAATGACTGCGCCTAAGAGTAATCCTGCCCACATATCTTGCAGTGTTTTATCATCATTCCAAGAAGACTCATCTATAATAGTTTTAATGAGTTTGGGCGATACTTCGTTTGATGATTTGCCTTGATAATTTTTAAGTCTATTTTGGGTTTTTAAAATAACATTTTGAATATTCCTAAGTCGATAAAGTGCAACCCTATCCTTAAGATATAAACCGAACTCCTCGGCCGCTGGCATACAGATTACACCAAAGAACTTGGTAATTCCTTCAATTATTTTACCAACAGTAGACTTTACACTCTCTTCAATAACTTTTTCTACTATTTTGTCTTCGTCCATAGCTAATAGAGATAAATAATTATATTTAAGTTTTCATTACTAATATTATAATTAAAATTACGCTTGAATAATTATATACCACTGTAGATATAAAGTAAAAATATTATGTATCACTCTAAATATCTCTTTTGATTTTTTCTACAAATACAAGAAACTCTCCCCATATTTTTTATTATAGCGTTTGTTAATGAGAGCATTGAAATCATAAAACAGCTGTGAAATTGCTGCGTGATGGAGTGACCCCCTAAAACTAATCATGGGTTGTGAATCTAGTTCTTTGACACCAATAATCTGTGAGGTTTTCAAAAATTTATCTGATGGGGCGATGGCGGGTTGAACCATTATCATATACAAAACTTTTTTAATATGTTTTTTATTTCTCTCTCTTTTTTTACACGTCCCCTTTACAAAAAAAGTAAAAAAAAGTTATATGAATATGGGATTGCTAACACTCCATCGTTACCCCTTGTTCTTCAACGATAGCCTAATCAAGTCTTGTGAAAAGTGCCTTGGAGTAAAAAAAATAATTTTCTGCTTGCTTTTATCAATTGATTATGACTATCCCGGGGTAGTGTTACTAGAGGATTACATAGATGGAATTACACTACTTCTCATTTTTTTCTTTGGTTAAAGCATATATACCGGGAGGTATTCCTGGTCCTGGATATCTAAATGCTTCTGCATTAGCACGCTGGGCTAAAGGAATATAACTAGGATTTGCTTTCTCCACGGTCGCAACTACAACATCGGTTATTAAATCTGCGATCAAGTTACCTGACGATCTGCTTCTTTGTGGGGTATATTTCTCTATTCTTTTATCTTCCCAAAGTATTTCTCCAGTTTTTCCATCTTTAATTGTATATTCTAAAGCTACAGTAACAGTTGTACTTATAACTAGATATTTAGCATCCCAACTGTTTATCTTTATATATAAAACAGCGTCTGATCCAAATAATGAACATAATTTTTCTGTCGGTGCGGCATGTACTAAATTAGCATCTGATAAGCCCGCATCTTCAAGAATTCTTTTTACCATATTTACAGGAAAAACATAGTATCCTTGTTCAGCTACTGGCCTACTTATCGTAGATAAAAAATAATCAGGTGCATCTACATCAACAGAATCATTAACAACTGGAACTATTAGAATTGAATGTGGATTTGCCGCATTGAATTTAGAATAGTCCTTAGGTGTAGTTGCACATCCTACTATAAAAACCACCGGTACAAATAATAAAAGGATGTTCTTTATCATTTGAGTTATTACTCCTTTCCTTATGCATTTAACATCTTCTGTACATTATCAATCATTTTATCCATGAAAGGTATTGATTCAGGCCACAAGGCCTTCTCTTTATTAAAATAGTCTATTGCCACTGAGTAATTTTTTAATTCATAATGAATGAAACCATATTCTGCATATAAACCAGGAGGAACTTTATTTTTTTCTTCTGCTTTTGCTATTGTTTCTTCCAAACCCTTAATATAAGAATCTATTTCTCCAGGGGATTTATAATATGAGTATAAACTGTTTTCGTACTTTCCCCATTCGTATAGCATTTTGTTGGTAGCACAACCGGTAATGGATAACAATGTAATTATTCCTATTACCTGTAAAAATTGTTTCATTTTTTTACCCTCACTATTGTACCTGAATTGTTTTTAATTCATTTTGAATAAATATTTTTTGATTATAAATGATTTGACCATTTTTATCCTTAATCTCAATAAAATGAGTTCCAGGTTCTACTCGTAATATCTGTTTTTTTCCATCATAAATATTAACATCACCTATTTTTAGGCCATCCAAATAAAGAATAGAGCCTTCTGGAGCCCCAATGAATGCAAGTGTAGGACTATCTTCCGCTGTTTTAACCTGTGTTGTTGGCATTGATATACACCCACCAAATATTAAAACCGATACGACAATTAAGAAAAAAATTGTCTTTATCATTTCTTGTCCCCCTCTGTTATAAATAATTGACTAAGCATATTTCTATCAATATCCCCATCAGTGATATTGCAGATCGACCCTTCATTTGTTTCATTATCACCGAAGAAACCTTCCACTTTTAATTCTCCAACTTGTTTTGGAGGTAATTCTATATCAAAACCAGTTTGTTCACTTTTAATTACCTTTGACCTTTGCATTACTTTTAATGTATCTCCTATTCTGATACCTTGCGTTTTCCCACCACTGATAAACACTTGATTTCCTTGAACTTCTAATATATCTGTCATCCATGGCCTTTCATCTAACTTGGAAATTAATTCATCCACAACATCAGTTATTGCTGCTGCAATTGCATTATCGTTTAATGTGGAATCATATGCAGCCCTGCTGCCAAATCCTGCAACTTCACCTGACTCTGTGCTGGCTTCTCCTGATCCGATCGCAGAAAAAAAAGCATGCCCAGTTTTCACATCAATTAAACGAATATCTACTTTGGATTTTGCTGTTTGCACTTTTGTATAGCTTAGAAAACCCGATTTTCCCCCTACCGAACGGCCAAATTCGGTTACAGAGCCTACTATCAAAACGTCAACTCCTATTAGATTTATATCTTTTGATAAATCTTGCTCTTTTTTCAGATTACCTAAATCGGGCCTTTCGAATACTAAAAAATTATTAGATTGAATTAACCTACTCATTAACATATCAGAAGCTTGCTTCCCCATTCGATCGTATTCTTCATCTGTTAGCAAGGCTCTACCATAATTGGTTTCATTAGTAAATCTGGCTATAGCGATTTTTCTTTTATATCTCTTTACTTCTGGAATCTTACTCATTTGTTCAATTTGCGCTTCCTGTTGTTCTTTTCTGCTAACGGGGGCTTCTACTACAGCTGGTTGTTTTGTAACAGTGGCACAGCCTGAAATAGTGAAAATGGTTATCAGTATTATTCCATATCTAATTCTGTTTATCATTTTGTTCCTCCTGACATCAGTCGTAATTTAATTATTCAAATAATAGGTTACTTGCGTCAATCATGGTAATCGCTAAGAAAAAATTATAATTTAAGATTCGCTAACATAGGCAAAAAACAACCGTTAAAAGCCACCGATTTGCCCATGAAATATTCAAGAATTCTTTTACTACAGAAACACGACAGCTTTATTATAAATATGTTACCCGTAATAGAATATTCTATCAAGGATATAGATCATTTCGTTTTTTTAGAGCATTTTTGAAAAATAAACAAGTATACTTTATCTTTGGATATTTTTATTTATTTAAACTCTTTTAGCGAAAATTATAAACTACTGTTAGTATAAAGTACAGTTTTTTTTATTACCCTAAAATCTTTTTAATAAATATAGGAGAGTTGGTCCAGTTCTTTGACATAGTAGTTTTGTTTGAAACTTGATCTCATTTGTCAAGAAGCAAATAAATATTTTGGGTGTTGCAAATTGAGAGGATATATGAAAACAAACTTCATTCACACATAGATGAGCTTTGAAGAATACAAGAAATTGACTTTTACCGAAAGGAGAATTTGTGATATTGAATAATAGAATCCTAAGGTAAAAATATATTAGTCAGTATTAATAATGAAATCATAAAGCTGCTGTGAAATTGCTGCGAGTTTCTTGCGGTTTGAATCGAATGAATGTTCGGATATAACGGAGAGAAAGTATATTTCTTTTAATGAAAAAGAATTGAAATAAAACAACCTTCGGGCAATGCGGGATTTGAACCCACGACCTCTGGCTCCGGAGGCCAGCGCTCTATCCAGCTGAGCTAATTGCCCTCGCTATCATAATACGAAGAAAAGCTCTGTTTATCAAGGAAATTAGACCCGTACCCGAACGTCTCCGGTTACACAGCGAAGAAATCTTCCATTATAGTAGTAAAATATACACTCAATACCAGGTGATGGTGAACCCTCCCTGCTTTAAGAACCCTATAAACTCGTCGAGACCCCCTTTGCCCTGTTTTCTCGCCTCCTCAAGCGCGAAAGCGAAATTGAGCGCGTCCGCGTAGGACACCCGCTGCCCCTCGCCGGTCCGGTACGAACCGTTCCACGACTCCATCTCTCTTCTCACCTCCGCGGGGTCATAGCCGCCGTCCGGGTCACGGTACCGGTGTTTGAACCGTTCGTCGCCTGGTTCGGTGCCGAGCGGTTTCCAGCCGAAGCTTCTGCCGAGCTTCCGAAGCTCGTTCCAGCGCTCTTCCGTCACCCTGACGCTCGCACCACCGCTGTTGCTGAGAATGAGGTTCACCATTCCTCCCCGCTGCCGTCATAGGATATCCCGCCCCGCTGTTTCTTCTTTTCGGACTGAATCCGTTTTCCAGAAAGCCGCCTCTGTTTCGCGGCGCGCGGCAGCCTCGTCTTTTTCCTCTGCTTTTTCTCTTTCAGGGCCTCGAGGATAATTGCGGCGGCCCGCTTTTGGGCGATCTCCCTGTTCTGCGCCTGGCTTCTTGTGTCCTTGACCCGTATGACGAGCATTCCTTTGCTGTTCAGCCTGCCGGAAAGCCTCGTTTCCATCATCGAACGTTCATCATGGGTCAGGAACATCATGGAGGATACAGGGAACCAGGCGGTGACCTTCGTGCTTCGCTTGTTCACGTTCTGCCCGCCGGGACCGTCAGACCTCGAGAAGTGCATGACGATGTTTTTTTCCACCCACCGTTCTATTTCCTCACGCCTGTCTACGCTCATAGCCCCTCTCGGATCTTTTTAACCGTGATCGCAACGGGCGACGCGGGGCAGTTGGCCTCGCATATGCCGCACCCGATGCAGAGCGTCTTCTCCACCGAAGGGTACTGCAGCACGACCGTTTCGTTTCCGAGTCTCATTTCCCGTTCGAAAAGCTTCACCGCCTTTTGGGGTACCGGGCAGAACTCCTCGCACACGAGGCAGCTTGTCCCATCCGCATACACGACGCACTTCGTCTCGTTTATCGAAGCGAGGCCTATCTTCGCCCGCTGTTTCTCGGGCAGGGGCAGAAGCGGTATCGCGAGATTGGGGCAGACCTCCTGGCAAACTTGGCAGTAGTAGTCGCAGCCGTAGTCGGCGAACTCGATGTGCGGGGTGCCGAGACTGTCAAGCCCCGCCTCGAGCCCCGTTGCCTTTATTATGCCGTTGGGACAGGAGCGCACGCACTGGAAGCAGCGGAGGCAGCGCGTTACGAAAAGCTCCTCGTCCTCTACGCCGGGGGGCCTGAGAAGGGCGGAATTTTGGGGCCGGTCCAAAAGAAAAAGAACGGCACCGGCCGCAAGGCCCGCACCCAGCGCGGCAGCGCCTTTCAGAAACTCCCTGCGGCTTTTGTCGAACTCGACATGCCGCACGCCGTAGGTAAAGCCGTTCGAGGGGCATTTGTGCTCGAAGTCGAAACAGAGAATGCAGCGAAAACCGGCCACACGGCGCTCCTCGAACAGGGCCGCGCCTGTGGGGCAGGCGTCGCACGTGCCGCACGATCTACAGCTTTTGATGTCGAGCCTGAAGAGGGAAACAGACCCCAGAAGGCCGTAGAACGCGCCGAGGGGGCACAGGTGCGTGCACCACACCCTGCGGGCAAAGGCGGAAAGGACAACGAGAAAGCCCAAGAAAACGAGGCCTGAAGCGGAAAGCGAGAAGATCCGGATGATCCACACGTGCGGGTGAAAAAACTGCAGAACCGGCGGTATGAAGAAGACGGTGACGAAGAGACCGCCGAGTATGAATAAAGAAGGCGGGAGGGCGAAAAGCCGCCCGAGTGCGGCGGCCGATTTTTTCGAAAAGGGGGTTATCCTTCGCAGCGGTTTCAGGGCGAGATCGAAAAGGTCGATTATCGCACCGAGCGGGCAGACCCACCCGCAGAAAAACCGCCCTACAACAAGAGCGAGCACGACGAGCCCTGTGACCGGCAGCAGGGTGAGGGGATCGGTTCTCAGGGAGGTGAGGAGAATGAGAGGATCGAACCGCAGAAACGGGTTCACCGTGGCGGAAAAGGGGTCGAGGGAGAGAACAAACAGGATGACGAAAACCAGAAGAAATGCCGCCTGCGACCCGATGCGGACTATTTTCAGCACCTTCCATCTCGCGGGGCTTTTATGTGTATCCGGCATGTTGTCTTTCTGTCAGCTTGTTTTTTCAGGGAGCTGTACTGTCCGGTAGCCGTCGATTCTTCCTATCCTTTTTTCGACCGCAAGCTCGAGGTACCGCACCGTACCGGGTAAGACCCCAAACAGCTTCGACGCCTCGGCGTCCGCGCTCACCACGCTCGCCGACGCGATGATGGTGTCTGTCCGTTTGAGATAGTCTTCCCGTCCCCCTGTGGGACCGTTTCTGAGCATGAGATTCGTCGCATCGATAATGGTAAGGGTGCTTGCCACCGCGAGGTTGATGTCGGAAATCGCCTCGTGCAGCTCCCAGTGCCACTTCGAGCGGTTGTCTCCTGTGATGCCCATGAGGTTTTTCATCCCGAGTGTGAGGTCCGCGGAAGAGTGGTGCTTCGCGACCGGAACATTGATGAACACGTCGGATTCGAGGATATGCCTGTTTACCGTCGTCTCCTTGAGGAATGTCGCGCCCTTTACGGATATCGACGGATAGAGTTTCTTCGACACGTCGTTGACGTAGATAACCTTTGCGCCGGCCTCTTTCGCGGCGTCCATGATGCCGGATGTCGTGTAGCTGAGCTTTGGGTTACTGCAGGTGCGGTCGAACACCATGACGCTCGCAGCGTTCGCCTTGAAGCAGAGGTCGACGACCGTACGTACTATGACCGGGTCCGTAGTCGCCTTTAAATGCGGCGGTGAGTTCCACGCGATGTTCGGTTTTACGACCACGCGGTCGCCCGGTCTGACGAACCGGCCGATTCCGCCGAAGGCCTCCAAGGCCAGCTCCACCGCCCGCGCGTAATCGTCATCCGTGACGATCGAGACGGTATCGTCGGACGCGGAAGGTTCGAGCGCGAACGCCTCCGACGGGTCTGGGGAGGTAAGAAAAAGTTTTTTCGGATATACCGCGCATGCGGCGAACAGCCCGGCGGCACCGCAGCATGCCCGTAAGAATTCGCGTCTGGTCATGCTGTTTACATTAATAGGCAAAAAAAACAAAGCAAGCAAAAAAGGCTACGAAAGAAGAGGGCTAGCCGGATTTTTGTGTCACGAGCTGTCCGCACGCCGCCTGAATATCGGCCCCCTTCCTGTAGCGCTCCGATACGGTGATTTTCTTCTCCAAAAGCAGGGATTTGAATCTCTCCGTCGTCTTTGTATCTGGGGGCTTGTAGTCGTACGCGTCCACCCTGTTGTACCTGATAAGGTTCACATGGCAAAAAAAGCGTCCGGCGAACCGTGCGAGCGCGACGGCGTCCTCTTTTGAATCGTTGATACCGCGTATCAGCGTGTACTCGATGCTCACCCGCCGCTTCGTCTTTTCCCGGTAATACGCAATCGCCGTGCCCAAACGTTCCAACGGCCAGCGGGCGGCGAGCGGGATAAGCGTCTTCCTCCGTTCTTCGTCGGCCGATCCCAACGACACGGCGAGTCTCGGCCTCTCCCCCGAGTCGGCGAGGTGGATGATGCCGGGCACGACGCCGCAGGTCGATACGGTGATCCGTTTGCACGACAGGTCTATCTCCTCGAAGAGCCGGAGAGAGGCCGTGAGGTTCTCCATATTCAAGAGCGGTTCACCCATGCCCATGTAGAGGATGCTTCTCGGCCTCGTATGAAGCCTTGATAGCTCGACGACCTGCGCCACGATCTCGGATGAGGTGAGGTTTCGAAGAAGTCCCATACCCGCGGTCGCGCAGAAGAGGCAGCCGACCGGACAGCCGACCTGCGACGAGATGCAGAAGGAGGGGCGCGTGCCGGCGTTTTGAAGCGCAACGGATTCTATCGAGAGGCCGTCGGAGAGAGAAAACCTGTATTTGACCGCATCATGGTTTTTAGACTCGACCTGTTCTTTTAGGGTAAGCGGAGAAATAACGAATGAGGCGGCGAGCGTCTCACGGAGCGAGGCCGGCACGTCCGTCATCTCGTCGAACCGTTTCCCGCCGAGTACGTAAACCCAGTGGAAGACCTGGGAACCGTGGAACTCCTTGAAGCCGTGCTCGCGGCAGAACAGTCTCAGGTCGGCTTCGGTCAAGCCGATTACGGAAGGCCTGTTACGGTCCGTCGGTGCGGTATCGGGATCGGTATTCATACTGATGGTAAGGGCTGAAAAACTGTTACCTGGGCTTGTTCTTTAAAAGCTTCAGCCGCTTTCTGACCTCCTCGCTTCTTGTTCCGCCTTTCACCGCATCGGACAGGACCTGTATCGCCTTTTCCTCTTCGCCCTTCGCCGTGTAACATTCGGCAAGCAGCAGTGCGACCTGCGTGTTGAGACCGGACATGGAAACGAGTTGATTGAGGTTTTGTATCGCGGCGTCGAAGTTATTCTCGAGCTTGTCTATGATGCTGAGTCCCAGAATCGCGTAATAGTCGAAATCGACCTCTATCGCACGCCTGTAATAGGAACGTGCGGTTTCGAGCTCGCCGAGGGTCCTGTAGGAATCACCTACCCGCGTCAGGATCTTCTTGTTGTGCGGGTCGATATCAAGGAGCTTCTTCCAGTACTCGCAGGCCTTGTTGTAGTCCTTCATTCCCCTGTAGGAGTCGGCGATTCCGTACAGCGCGTAGAAGTTGTTCGGCTCTATATTCATCGCGCGGTAGAAGTATTTCATTGCCTCGCTGTAGGTGCCCTGTTTCCTGTAGCAGTTGCCTATGTTGGTAAGTACCTTAATATCGTCTTTTTCTATCTCTAGCAGCCTGTTCCAGTAGGACAGTGATTTTTCGTATTGACCCATCTGGAAGTGCAGGAGTCCGAGTCCGGAGAGTGCGTACGGGTTGCCGGGGTCTATTCCGATTGCTTTGTTATAGCGGGCAAGGGCTTGTTCGGTCATACCGCTCTTCCTGTAGGTGTCGCCCAGACGGGTGAGAACCGCGATATCGAACTCGTTTTCGCCGTAGTTGAGATACTCCTCCCATGTTCGTATCGCGTCACGGAACCGTTTCAGGCCGCGGTAGGTATCGGCGAGACCGATCAGGGCGAACTTGTTGACCGGGTCCACCGTGAGCGCCTCCTTATAGTACTCCTCGGCCCGATCGAACTCCTTTTGACCCTTGAATACGTCGCCCATACCGACCAGCGCGTAGATGTTCTTCTTGTCGAGCTCGAGTATCTTCAAGAATCTGCTCTCCGCTTCCCTGTACCGGCGTTCCTTCAAGAGCTTATACCCTTCCTTGCCCATCTCGGGTATATGGTGCCATTCTTCGTAGGTCTTCTCGTGTTTGTTCATGGTGTGTGAGTCTCTTCTCCGGCAGATGCGCTCTGAGTCCCCTTTTTGGAGAGTCTTTGGGGTTCGGAAAGCCACCGCTGTATGACGGATGCGATTCGCTCCGATATGCTCTTTATTCCCCGCTCGTATTTCGCGTCGTTATAGAATTGCAGGGCCTTCAGCGCATCCTTTTTCTCGAAATAGTAGTAGTCCCCGACCCGTATCAGACCGTCCCTGTATGCGGTTGTGGTGAAGATCCTGGCGGCTTTTTCTATGTCGCCGTTGTTGAAGATTTCATTGCCCTTTCGTATCAACAGGAGGCGTTCTTTCGAACCGAGCACTTTTTCCATTCGCAAAGTGTACCCTAGTATTTGGAAATTTGCAACCCCGAACTAAAAAGGAAGCCGAATGCAGGGCCGGACACACTGCCCGCACGGCGAGCTCCCTGCGAGAAAATCCCATGCAATCCGGGCTCTGTGGCGGGAGACACCGTGAGATCCATTAAAAAATTGACTTACCCATGGAGAGGGTGTACCTTATTTTTTGCATATGCGAAACATCGTTCTCGATCCGGCAAGCCTCCTAAATGACAGGGTAGTTGTCGACGGGGCTCTCTACCACTACCTGAGGAACGTGCGCAGGATACGGGAGGGCGGCAGGATAGATGCCGTAATTGGTAATGAACGTTACTCGCTGGTCGCCTCCCGTATATTAAAAGGAAGCATACAGTTCGAGATAGAACGCAGACGGGCGGTTCACGAAAGTCTCGTGCGAATCTCGGTATATCAGGGGCTATTAAAGTCGAAGAAGATGGACCTTGTCGTGTCAAAGCTCGGCGAGCTGGGAGTTTCAGGCTTCTTCCCCATGAAGACCAGGCGGTCCGTTCCCGGGGTAAACCCCGAAGGCGAACGGCTTTCACGCTGGAGAAGGCTTGCAAAAGAAGGGGCGAAGGTGTCGGGATTCGAGGAGGTCATGGGCGTCTTTGACCCTCTCGATGTGGAGGAAACGGCACGTATCCTGAGTAAAAAGGCGAAAAAAAAAGACCGGGAAGCGGTGCTCCTGTTCAGCACGGGTGTCGCCGGAGAATCCCTCCCGCTTCTTCTTTTGAAGCTGAACGAGGAAGAGATCAGGTCGTTTCATCTGCTGTTCGGTCCCGAGGGGGACTTTTCCGAGAACGAGATCGCGCTTTTTACTGGAAGCGGTGCGCACGCGGTCACAATGGGTGATTTTGTCATGAGGGCGGAGACGGCGTCAATCGTGGGAACGGGGTATGTCCGCATCTCCTGCACATAAGCGTTCGTATTCGAAGGGAGGGATAAGGCATCGGCGTACCGCAGAAGGGAGTGAGAAGAAACAGAATTCTTGGAATACCGTACGATACGATCACCCTGAACGAGGGACTCGAGCTCGTCGAGGGGTTCGTACGGACGGGGGAAACCCGTATCGTGGTCCATCTCTCCATCGTTTCCCTCATGAGGGCCAGACGAGACAAGAACCTCAGGATATTCCTCGAGGAGTCCGATCTCATTGTTCCAAGCGGCAGGTTACTATATTGGGCTGCGAAATTCCTGAGACGGCCCCTGAAGGAGTTCATCGATCCCTCTCTCTTCGTGAAGCTCCTCATGACACAGTCCGCGGAACTGGGAAAGCGCGTATACCTTCTCGGGGGGAAGAACGATACGATCGATAAGGCGTACCAGAGCCTCAAGAAGGATATTCCAAAGCTGTTCGTCGTCGGAAAACACCGGGGCAACTTCGAACGCGGGTCGCTCGAGAACGTGGTGAAGGCGATAGGAAAGGCTTCCCCGGAATACTTTTTTATCGGGCTCGGGTCCCCCGCCGAAGAGCTGTGGATCGAGAGGAATATCGGGAAGATCAACGCCGGCATCATCGTGCTCATAGAGGGTCTTTTCAACCTCTATGCGGGAAAGGTCGGCAAACACCGGAAATTTACGATGGACCCCGCATCCGGGTGGATCTCCCGGCGTGAGATACCGCACCCGAGGGCTTTCAAAAAATTATGGCTTGTGCCCGTATTTTTCCTCGAAGCCGTAGTCGAACGGCTTTTTTGGAAACACTGATCGTCAGGAAGAGACTATGCGGAAGTTCTCGGTGGTCGTGTGGGTTAGAAAGCATGAGCCGGGGCTCCTGTCGATTACGGAGCGCACACCGAAATCACTTGTCCCGCTTGTAGGCGGGGGGAGGATCATCGATCTCTATCTCGGCCCGCTGTACCGCCTTGGGATGAAGAGCGTAACGGTCGTGATGGATGAAGAGATGCCTCGCGCGAGAGAGTACGTGCTCCATAGATACAGCACGGGACGGATCAGGGTACAGTGCGTACCCGACGCATCGGCAGCACTTTCCGGCTTGTTGAAGCCCAGGCGAAACGATTCCCTCTTACTGATTCCGGCGGGCGACGTGCTGTTCGCCGATTGGACACGCCTGATGTCGATCCTGTCGGATCGTTCGTCGGGCAACTATGAAATAGTCACGAAAAGAAAGGAGCCGTTCGGGATTTTACTGTCAGGGCGTGAGACGCTCGCCGAATGGTTCGGCGTTAGGGCGGAATCGCTCGGGATGGACGATGTATGGGATGAGTTCGTATTAAATATCGCACAGAAGGCGAAACCGATCGTTTTCGAAGCCTCCCTCTTCGGAATGCGGACGGTATTCGACTACTACCGTATGGGGATGGATATGAACAAAAACCTCGCACGATACGCCGGAGCCCTCCTCTCGGCACCGGCTGAGGATGTGGAAGAGGAGGACGCGGCGGCGGTGCTTGCTCCGGGATTCGTGAAAAATTCGTACATCTCCTCCTCCTGTACGGTCGAGGGATATGTGTCGGGTTCCGTCCTCTTCCCTCATGTACGGGTGGGGGAGGATGCGAAGGTGATCGATTCGATCGTAATGAGTAACAACTATATCGGCGAGGGAGCGATCGTGCAGAACACCGTGATTTGCGAAAACGGTGCGCTTCCCAAAGTGACACCGAATATCGGGGTGGGTTCGCGGATCGGCGAGGATGACCAAAGCGGCGCGAACGGACGATACCCCCAGTTCATTCACGGCGGCATAACACTTGTGGGAAGAAGCGTAGAGATCCCGAAAGGGATGAGGATCGCCCGCAATTGCTATATCCCGTCCGAAACGGACAGGTCGCTCTTCAAGGGAAAAGACAGGATAAAGGCCGGGGACACCGTCGAGGCAGTTCATAAAATCGCAGTACCCGAGTGATAACGACATGATACGCTTCAATGTACCGACGATAGGAAGAAAGGACCTCGAGTCCGTACTGTACTGTATGGTGGAGGACGATCTTCTCCCCGGCGCACGGCTTCAGGAGTTCTGTACACTCCTGAAGGGAAGGCTCCGGCTGAACGGTGTGACGGCGTGCAATAACTATTTATCTCCTTTCGAAATAGCCATGAATCTCATCGGCGCGGAAAAAGGAGACGAGGTGCTCTTAGCGAGTTTTTCGCGTCCCGGTATTCTGAAGGCGCTCGTGAAGGCGGGAATGAAACCCGTGCCGGTCGATATCGAAGAGGATTCCGTATTGCCTTCGATCGATGCGATGAAGAAAAGGATCTCTCCTAAGACGAGGTGCCTCTTCATCTCCCATATGTTCGGCATCCCGAACGATATTTCCGCGTTCGGAGAGCTCGGGCTCCCGATAGTGGAGGACCTCGACGGATCGCTGGGTTCTACTGTGAACGGCGTGCCTGCGGGGAGCTTCGGAGACTTCGTTACCCTGAATCTCAACGACTGTTCCATCATCACGACGGGTACGGGGGGAATGCTCGGAACCTCAAAGCGGGAGATGAGAGTACGCTTGAGCGACGCCGCCTTCGGCGAGCAGCTTATGAGCGATTTCAACGCCGCCCTCGGAATATCGCAGCTTGTGAGGCTGGACGAGAACATAAAACGGCGCGGCGAGATAGGCAAGTACTACGACGGCGCGGTCGTTGCGAGCGGTTCGAGCTTCGTGGACAGGGATGAAAACAAATTTTTCTGTTATTCGTCCTATGTCGTTAAAACCGAAACCCCTTTCGACGAGTGTGAGCGGTTCTTCAAAAAAAGCGGTATTCCCGTAAAAAGGGGGATCGCAAAGCCCCTGCACCAGCTGCTCGGCCTCGATATCCGTGATTTCGAGCGTACGGAGCGCCTCTACCAGCAGGTCGTTGCGCTCCCCATCTACCCGGGGATGAAAAAAGAGGAGATCGAGGAGGTGGCGAAGGGGATACGGTCGATCCTCTGAGAGAGCGGGGCGTTTTCGAATCCCAGGTGTGAGGAGTAAATTTTTAGCCGCTGCAACACGCCAATCCTATGCCGTCTTTCATTCCGGCCTTTGCAGCGAAAAAGGAAGGTGTAATGAAGCTCGTCGGCGTGGTATTGAAGGACAGAAGCAAAAAGTCCGTTTCGATAGCCGGAATATTGAAAAAGTATCTCGACTCGAAGAAGATCGGATATATCACGATCCACTCGAAGGTCGGCGAGATCGATGAGAAGACGAAGCGGAGGATTCCGGACTGCGACCTTGCGGTGGCGCTCGGCGGAGACGGGACGCTTCTGTTCGCATCGAGAAAATTCTCACCCTGGGGCATTCCCATCGTCGGTATCAATCTCGGCGGTCTCGGTTTCATCACCGAATTCAGGGAGTCGGAGCTGCTCGAATGCATGGAGTGTGTGGTGGGAAAAACGCCCGCCTTCGAATCGCGTATGATGATCGACGTCAACGTGTACAGGAACAGAAAGAAGGTGTGGAGCTCGGCGGGATTGAACGATCTCGTGATCAGTACCGGCGGGATATCGAGGCTCATACTGCTCGAGGTTTCGAGCGGGAAGCATCTCATCGGAACCTACCGTTCGGACGGCATCATCGTTGCGACCCCGACGGGTTCGACCGCGTATTCTCTGTCCGCCGGAGGCCCGCTTTTGGATCCCTCCATGCGCGCGTTCGTGATCAGCCCGATCTGCCCGCACTCTCTCGGCATACGGCCGATGGTCGTACCCTCGGAAGAGACCATACGGATACGGGTAATATCCAAAGACCGCGAGATCAATGCGACGCTTGACGGGCAGGTCGCTTTCGAACTGAAAGACGCAGACGAGGTGCGGGTCACACGGTCGGAGATGATCACTCGCCTCATTTCTCTCGGCAAGAGGAGTTTTTACGACATCGTCCGGGAGAAGCTCTCTTGGAAGGGCTGAAGATGCTGAAAGAGCTGTATATAACGAACTATGCGCTCATAAAAGAGCTCACGGTGGGTTTCTCGAAAGGGCTCACGGTGCTCTCGGGGGAGACCGGCGCCGGGAAATCGATCATAGTCGGCGCGCTCGGGCTCGTCCTCGGCGAAAAGGCGAAGACCTCGCAGATACGGGCGGGATCGGAGAGCTGCACGGTGGAGGGGAGATTCCGGGTAGAAAACGGGCACGAGGCGCATGAGATCCTGAAACGCATGGGAGTGGAGTACAAGAAAGAGGAAGAGGTCGTGATACGGAGAACGATCACTATCTCGGGTATCTCGAAGAGCTATATCAACGGCATGCAGGTCACGGTGCGAGATCTCAAGGAGGTAACGGGGACACTCATCGACATTCACGGACAGCACGAGCACCAATCGCTGCTCAACGTGAAGAACCACCTAGACCTGCTCGATCAGTACGGCGGTCACGACGAGCTTTTAGTGAAGTACAGAGCATGCTTCAAGAGCGCCGAGGACACGGAAAGACAGATCGAGGCGCTCAGGATGGACGAAAGGGAGCGTGAGCGCAGGATGGACATCCTCCGGCACACGATAAGCGAGATCGACCATGCGGCGCTCACAGACGGAGAGGACCAGCGGCTCGAAGAGGAGTATCAGGTCCTCAAGAACTACGAGAAGCTCGTAAGCGCGGTGGGAAACGCGTACGAGCTGCTCAGCGGAGAAGATATCTCCGCATTGTCGCAGGTGGACGCGGCGCTCGGCGAGCTTGAACGAATACGAGGCCTTTCCGAAGAGATCGGCGGGCTCGCGACGGAGCTTGAGGGCATGAGGGATGTCGTCGGTGCGGTTGCGTCCAGCCTGAACGGCTACGTCGAAGGAATCGACTACGAGCCGGGAAAAATCGACGTGATACAGTCCAGGATAGAGCAGATCCGGTCTTTGAAGAAGAAATACGGCGATTCCATCGCGGATATAACGGCATACCGGGATGAATGCGCCGAGGAGCTCGATGCCCTCAGCCTGAACGAGGACACGATCTCGGGCCTCATGACGAGGCTCGAGCAACAGCGGCGTGAGGCTGGTGAGCTCGCGAAGGAGCTCTCGGTCAAAAGGCGCGTGGCGGCACAGACCCTGAACGAGAATACAATGAGCGAGCTCTCTTATCTGGGAATGGACAAGGCGGGGTTTTGCGCCCGAATCGCGTATACGGAGAGTGAGAACGGGTGGGTGGAGATGAACGGTAAACGGTACGAGCTTTCACGAAGGGGGCTCGACAACGTCGAATTCATGCTCCGGGCGAACCAGGGCGAGCCGTACCGTCCGCTGAAGGACATAGCCTCTGGCGGAGAGCTCTCCCGCATAATGCTGGCCATCAAGACGGTGCTCGGTACCGCGGACCCCGTTCTTACCTTCGTATTCGACGAGGTGGATGCGGGCATAGGGGGTAAGATCGCCTGGGCGGTGGGGAACAGGCTCAGGGAGCTTTCGAAACAGAAACAGATTCTCTGTATCACCCACCAGGCGCAGATCGCATCGAAAGGCGATCTCAATATTCGGGTCGAGAAAGTCTCGAGCGACAAGAGGGCGGTGACGCAGGTACACCTGCTCGAGGGCGAAGAGAAGGTAGGGGAGATCGCGCGTATGATCAGCGGAAAAAGCATCAGCGAGGCGGCGCTGCGCCAGGCTCGCCAGATGATAGAAGAATAAAAAACCTTGAGAATTGCCTGCAGTGTGGTATTATTTTATTTTATCGGGCGAGATACAAATGAGCGATTGCGGTAACGCCGGGGCGGCCCTGAAAGCCCCCGTGAAACAGACTATTTACTGTGAAGCGAGGAGGAGTGGTGAAAAAGGTTTTACTATTAATGGTCCTGTGTGTGGGACTTTCGCGGACGGTTTTCGCGGCGGACAAGCAGATTGAGGAAATATACAAAAACATCGTAAAGAGTTCGAAGGTACAGACTCCTGATTCCTATACAGTGAAGATAGAGAACAAGAGTTTCGAAGATGCGCTTAAAGAGCTCCCTAAAGAGATACTGGAAGGCAAAGGGGATCCGAAGGTAGTAGTCGAGTTTAAAAAGAACGAAGGCGTACGGATCATTATAGAGAATATAAAGGAGGAGTACCGCTCCCTTTTCTCGATGTACGAGGAATATTTCAAATTCTCCGGAATATCGAAGGTACAGAATCCGGTCGAGCTGAGGGAAATCATCGACAGCGACAAGATACGAGTCTACAAGAGCGGATCGGAGGTTATCGTTCTCCAGGCGTGGGACCCCACACAAGAGGCGAAGGACGATAACTTCGCATACTTCTACCTCGATAAAAAACGCTGGGTGATATCGGAGGCGGTGTACTACCTCGACGGAAACCCATATGTGAAGGCACAGAACAGCTATAAGTCGTTCGGAAAATACTACATGCCGTACGAGATCGTTCTCACGAACATGAACGACAATACGAGCGATACCTTTTTCTTCAAAGACTATCGGTTCAATAAGTAGAGGGAGGTACTCCGGGTGGGTGATGTATCGGAAGTAGGGTACCCGGTCCGGCTGCCGCAGGATGTGGTATACACCGCGCCTGTCGAAGAGGAAGTGTCACAAGAGGCCCAAGGGCCCGAGAACACAGAGATGACCACCGAACAGATCGAAGGCTCCGAGGGACTGGGCAACCATATCGATGTGACCGCGTAGAAAGAGTATGGGTTCGGTTTCGTTCGAAAGAAAAAATGTGCCGCAAGAGGTCCCGGCTCCCACGGTGTGGTGGGCTCTCTCGTCCGGGACTCCGTAGAAACGAGGACTTTTTCATGCCTATTGACAAAGAGAAAAAACAGCGGTTCAACCAGGAAATCATCGTCCTAAAAAAGAAGGTGGAGGAGGTAAAAAGGAGAATTGCCTCCACCGAATCACAGAAAAGTGACGGGCAATTTCCGAACAGCGTCAGGGCCGCTTCCTTATATGCGGACCTGGTCACAATATACTGCGCAATGACAGACCTGAGCCTCAGTTTGCTCGGGTTCAAGAACGAGAGCTATCTCGATATAGGCAGAAAGAGCCTGTACAAGGCCATTATCCTTTTAGAGAGTGAAGTTTCGAATGTGATCGACCTGCCATTGGGGGAGAACTACGAGAAGCTGAAAGAACTCGACGGGTTTCCCGACGACGAACGGTTGAGGCTGATACGCAAGATCGGTTATACCGTCTCACTTCTCGCCGACAGGTACGGGGAGAAATCCAAGTGGAAGTGGAGTTTTGTCGAGATAGAGGGCAGGTATGCGGTGGTAGCAAAAAACCTCTTCGATTTCAGGACATACCAGGAGAAGAACGATCCCCGCATCGAGGGATTCGATTCGAGGAACGATTATCTCGTGCTCGTCAAGGATCTTTTAGGCAACTCGAGCAAGCGGTACAGGGAGAAGTACGAGCTGACCGATCATCTTCCGGACGATATGAAAAAGGCGATAGATCATCTCAGGGCGCTGAAACGAATTCACATTATGTTCAATGAATCCTCGCAGGTGCAGAATATAAGCAAACAGATCGAGTTGTGGTCGCAGAAGTACGAGGTGGACATGAAGGCGAAGGAAAAACGTCTCAAGGAACACAAGGCGATGAATAGAAATAGGACATAGATACAATCCCGGTAACACCATCCTCCCGCTCACCTTCGCTCAATACCCGAGTAGTGATGCTTACTCCCGCGATGAAACAAAACAGGCGGTTTTGCTGTTTATATGGAATGGAATAAATCCA
>JAFGTF010000147.1 GCA_016934265.1 Spirochaetota bacterium | reverse complement strand
TTGTGCAAAACCCTTGCACTATTCTACTCGAATAGGTAATTTATTTCACTATAATAAAAAAAGTTAGGACTTATTCAGGAAGCCCTACGTATTCATCGAATATCAGCTTTACAACTTCCGCCTCTTCCCCATTAACAACTATCCCCTTACCCAATTTATTTTTATCGAACCCGAAGTTAACAGCTCCCCCATGCCAAAACCCCTTTTCTGCCTGAGCACGCATCTTTGCTATCGTCCGCTCTGATATTAGCTCCCGCTCATATTCCCCAAAACTTACCAGTATCTTTAAAAACATCCTCCCCGCTGCTGTGGTAGTGTTGAAATCCTGTGTGGTGCAAACAAACTTTATGTTATGCCTTTCAAATATCTCATTTAACTCTAAAAAATCCTTAATGGAACGACTCAATCTGTCAATCCGTGTGCATACGACAACATCAAACTCACTTTTCTTTGCATCTTCCAACAATTTCTGTAATCCTGGTCTTGCTAAATCCCCTCCTGTAGAAATATCAGAATAAGAATCTATGTGCTTCCACCCATTGATTCCCTGGCTTTTAATATATGCTTTACAGCTTTCGGTCTGTGCTTCAATAGATGAATACTCTACACCCTCGACCTGACCCTGAGTAGAAAGCCTTGAATATGTAACGCATTTGATCATAATTGATTCACAATCCAAGCGATATTGCTTAATTTTATTAGCTCAAAAGCCATATTCTGCAAGGGGCGTTCCTCGAAGTATTGCACCATCTTATTGAAATTAGTCCGTCCGGACTACTTTGCTGTCTCCACGTCGATGAACTCTCTGACAATCTCATAGCCATGTTTTTGGGCATAGGAGCACAAAAGTTTCCTCTGGGCAGGGATGGAGTAACCCTCTCGCTCTTGTTCCTTAGAGGAAACTCTGGCATAGAGAACCGCTTTGTTAGAGGTGAATGCTTTTTGTTTCACCTGACAGAACCTTTTTAGAATATCCGGTTACTTCTTTCATCTCCCTTCTTCCGGCATCCGTGCCGGCAGAAGGGCTTCAGGGCCGTGGCCACGGATGGCCACGGCCGTAGTGTGCACTCCTATTGGAAAAAGTTAGTAATTGTTTGACTTGTAGTTGATTTCAACTAAACTAGATTACTCTGCCTTAATATAATCATTAAACAAGTCTTTAATTTAGCTTAATCTCTTTAAGAAGCTATCAATAATTTGTTTAATTTTTTTTAATTCAAATATGCATTTTTTTCTTATTTCATCAGATATATCAGACAAATCATCATATATTTCAGGGTCTGCAATACTCCTCCTGAATTTGTTGAACCTTTTTAACCATGCATTATCAACACCTTTAGATAAAGCTCTTTCAAAAGCTTCTTCAAGACTTCTTTTACCATCTAATCAGGCTGTCGATTTAACTCTATTTTAGGACGAATGTCATTGAATGTAAAGGCACAAGGATATAAAATAGGAAAAACCTCTGGGAGGGGAACTCGTGCGATCCTTCATTATACCTGATCGAAGACAGAAATTGTTGCTTACCGAAGTAGACTTAAACAGCATAGCACCGCTTGGGAGTGTTCTACGATATATCGATGAGCTGGTTAACATATTTGACACCAGCGAGATTGAGAAGACCTATGACCTTGACTCGGAACAAGGCAGGAATCCGATTCATCCCAAGACCTATATCAAAGTTGGTTTATATGCCCTGTACAACTGCAGGTTTTCCTTGAGGAAGATGGAATATGATATTGAACATCACTTAGGGTACAAATGGCTGACCGGTGATAAAGCTATTGATCATTCGACCCTCGGTAAATTCTACGCCAAGTATATCGATGAGATTGTGGAGTTGTTCAGCCAAGTGGTGGTGCTGTGCCAGGAGCAGGGACTTATTGATTTTGACATTTTGGCCATTGACAGTATGAAACTTCGGGCGAACGCATCTCACAAGCAGAGCAAAGCTCTTGAGCCTATAGAGAAGGAAGAGAGTAAAATCAAGGAGAGGTTAAGGCAACTCATTGAGGCGGCAACCCGGGACGGCTCGATGCAGGAGGAAGAGCAGAAAGCCTTGGCTGGCAGGTTGGAGAGGCTGGAGGAAGCAAAAACGGTGTTGCAGGAGCGGATCGAAATCAAGGCAGCCACCGGCAGTGGGAAAGAAAAACTTGAAATACAGAAGAATGAGAAGATAAACATCACAGACTTCGATGCCCATATTATGCAGCAGGCCAACCGGGAACAGAATCCCGCCTATTCTGTTACTACAACAACAGATACGGCGAATGATATTATTACCCACTTTCAGGTCAATCCGCGAGATGACGATGAGGATAGTCTAATGGGAGCGATTGAAGGCAGCCGAGAGAAGAGCGGAACAAAACACGAAACCGTGGAAGCGGATTCAGGATTTGCCTCTAAAGGTAACTATGAGAGCTTAGAACAAGAGGGTCAGGAGGCGTTGATCCCGGACAGACGGCTGGAAGCGGAGGAGCGTAATGAAGTATCCCGAGGAGGATATGATCGGTCGAAGTTCATATATGATGATTCAGTCGGCATCTATATCTGTCCCCAAGGAAAGGTCTTGGGCAAGGTTGGTGAGGCGAGGATCAAGGGCAGGCGATACCATCGATATGCAAATGCTTCAGCATGTGGAGAGTGTCCGTTTCGAGATAAATGTACGAAGGGGAAGTTTCGCTCTATTTACCGGGATCAGAATGAAGAGGTGCAAGAGAGGATGCGGGCAAGGCTGGGATTGGAGGAGAACCGGAGCAGATACAAGAAGCGAGCGCATGCGGCAGAATCTTCCTATGGTTATGCGAAATGGAATTTGAAGTTTACCCATGTCATGAGGAGAGGGATTGAGAAAGTACGAATGGAAATGGCTTTGTTGTTCATGCTCCATAACATCATGAAGGTGGCGCCGGTGTTAATAGGAAGAGGGCCATGACAGAGAGAGAGTTCTAAGCAGATTCGTGTGATTCGAAGGCAGCTACTGAGAGCAGCTGCCGTAAGGGATTATGACGGACAAGGTGATCGATTAGATAATGTGGGACTGGGCGTACGTCGATTCCAATTAAATCGACAGCCTGATTGCTTGTTTTCTTAAAATCAAGAGCCGGTCAGTTACAGCTTAAAAAAGGTTGCTCGGGAACAATCTTAACGGCAATCAGTAAAGACGAACTTGCGAGAATAATAATTCCTAAAATTGATGAGAAAATACAGAAGGAAATAAAAGCAAAGATCGAGGAAATGTATCAAGCGAAAGCACTATCAAATAATTTACTCGACATTGCCAAATGTGGAGTTGAAATGGCGATTGAAAAAGACGAAACAGAAGCCCAGAAATGGTTCACCGAAGCGATTAAGAAATTGGGTGTTACATCATTATGACTTTTAAACCGAAATACACAATAACGCCGAAAATCAATAAGGCTCTGGTTGAAATTGAGCGGGTGCGGGGTTTTCTTGACGCCGTTACTCTCAAGGATGACTGGGTTTCTGATATACAGGCGAAAGCTCTTTTGCTTGAGTCGTACCACTCAACGCATATTGAAGGCACGGCGATAAACCTTGAGCAGGCACAGGATATTTTAGCGGGTAAAAAGGTTAAGGGCGTAAGCCGTGATGATGAAAAGGAGCTTCTTAATTACAAGAAAGCGATGGATTTTATTTCAAAGTATCTCGGGAAAGACGATCCCATTTCAGAGGGGCTTGTGCGGGAGCTTCATAAAATTCTTGTCCGTGGCGTGCGTGGCAGTGAAGCCCAGCCGGGCAGTTACCGAAAGATACAAAACTACGTTGCCAATTCACGCACGAAAGAGATTATTTACACGCCACCGCCACCGTTGGACGTGCCGTATCTTATGCGGGATTGTGTGGAATGGATAAACGCTCATTTAGAGGAAGTCTCCCCGGTGTTGACTGCCGGGATCGCACAGTTTCAGTTTGTGCATATTCACCCTTTTGTTGACGGCAACGGTAGAACGGCACGGCTTCTTTCAACACTTATCCTGTATAAAACAGGCTATGACTTTAAGCGTTTGTTTACTATTTCCGAATATTACGACAAAGACCGCCCGGCGTATTACACCGCTATTCAATCCGTGCGTAAGAGCAAGATGGATATGACCAGCTGGCTTGAGTATTTCGTTGATGGGCTTCGCTCTCAGATGAAAGAGATACAAGGCAAAGGCAAAAAGATCATTACGGCGGATAAGGTTGTTAAGCGGTTTGAAGATAAAGGGATGAATGACCGTCAGGTAAAGATTATCCGGTATCTTGTTGTTAATGCAAAGATCACGAATGACGAGTGCCAGAAGCTCTGCGGGAGTATTCGTAGGACAGCAACACGAGACTTGTCCTCGCTGGTTGAAAAAGGCGTTATCGAGATGAAAGGCGAGCTAAAAGGTGCGTATTACGTGCTTACGCCTTCTATCAAAATATAGGACATTATAGGACACGGATATAGGACATTTTAGGACATCGGTATAAGAGATCACACTAAAGATAATCGTTAGCGATATAATTAAGATGTTAAATATCATAGTTTTTTTAGTGATTGGATTATTCGCTGGAATAATAAGTGGTCTTATTGAGATTGGCGGTGGAGTGTTTATTGTGCCGTGTTTGATCTATATTTTTGGATTCTCTCAACATATGGCTCAAGGGACTACTTTGGCCATGCTTATCCCTCCCATTGGAATATTTGCAGCGTTAGCGTATTTTAAGCAGGGATATATTAATCTTCCTGTCGCATGATTACTGTGTTTGGGATTTGTTTTAGGAGGGTATCTCGGAGCCAAATTCGCAGTAGCCTTGCCTGAAATTATTTTACGAAAAGCTTTTGGCGTGTGTCTTATGTTTGTTGCGGGGTATATGATTATTAAATAAGGGGAATTTCCGTTTGACAGTAAAGTCCGTGTACACCATACTTTAACTATGGAATTGAAAAAGGTTCTCTCCACTGCGGGAGTTTTTAGCTTAGCAGCTGGAGCCATGATCAGCTCCGGGTTATTCATCCTTCCCTCTGTAGCCTTCGCCGAAGCCGGGAGAGGCGCGCTCCTGTCCTACCTGTTCGCGGGGCTGTGCATGATACCGGCGGTCTTCGCCAAGCTCGAGCTCGCCTCGGCAATGCCAAAGGCGGGTGGAGCCTACTACTCTCTAACCCGGATATTCGGAGCGCCCGTAGGCATCGTGTCAGGGCTAGCTGACTGGTTTTCCATCGCGTTCAAGAGCGCCTTCGCCCTAGTGGGTATCGGGCTGTTCGGCTCCCTGCTGTTCCCTGATTTCGGCCCTATGGAGTTCAAAATCATCGCCGTGGGCGCCTGCCTGCTATTTACTGTAATCAACCTGCTTTCCGTGAAGGGTACGGCGCGATTCCAGGTGTTCATGATCGCCTTTCTGCTGCTCATCCTGGTGATGTACGTGTTGGTCGGGTACCGACGCATGGATTTCACCCACTATACCGGTGGGCCGCCGTTGGCTCCTCACAAGATTCTGACCACAACAGCAATGGTGTTCATCTCCTACGGAGGCATTACCAAGGTGGCTTCGGCCGTGGAAGAGGTCAAAGACATCAGGCGAACGCTTGTTCCAGGATTTCTGGGTGCTTTCGTAATAGTCCAGGTGCTCTATCTTCTGGTGCTATTCGTGACCATCGGGGCTATGGACCGACAGGCCCTAGCAGCGAGCAACAGTCCCTTGACCGACGCGGCTGTTATATTTTTCTCAGGTGGCCTGATCGGAAGCGCGGCCAGGGCGGCAGTAGCGGCCGCAGGGCTCCTAGCTTTTTTCACTACCGCCAACGCTGGCATCCTCAGCGCCTCCCGGGTTCCCATGGCCATGAGCCGCGACGGGTTGCTTCCCCGCTTTCTCGGCGAGATGTCCCCCAAGGGCATCCCTAGGGCCGCCATCCTATCCACTAGCGCCTTCATGATCGTCGTGATCATCTCGCTGAACGTCAAGGAACTGGCTAGGGTGGCGTCCCTGTTCCTGCTTTTAGTCTTCTTCCTAGAGAACCTGGGGCTCATCGTCATGCGCATATCCCATATTGCCACATACCAGCCTATATTCCGCTCTCCGCTATTTCCTGTTCTCCAGATCTTCGGAGTCCTGTCGTACGGGGTGCTGATCGCCGTGCAGGGGACGCTACCCCTGCTGATCGCCGCAGGATTCATAGCCATAGCCTTAATCTGGTATTTGGTCTACGGGCGGGGCGGTTGGTCTCGCACCAGCGCCTTTATCTCTTTGATCAAGCGGGTGTCCGGGCCTGATTTCACCGAAACCGGGGAGGACCTGGAGGAAGAGTTACTAGAAGTTCTCATGAAGCGGGAGGACATCCAGGAAGATCGTTTCGACGCCTTGGTCAAGAAAGCAGCGGTCCTCGATTACGACCGGACCGTCAACCGCGAGCAGTTCTTCGCTGACGTGGGCAGGGTGCTGGGCGAACGCTGTGGCCTAGACCCCGTCAAACTCGCTGAAAAGTTCTGCAGCCGTGAGGAGCAGACCTCCACCCTAATCTACCCGGGGGTGGCGATTCCCCATGCTATACCGCACGTGGTCATCGAGGGTGAGTCAATCTTCGATCTTCTCCTAGCACGGGCGCGCTTCGGTATACGCTGGAGCGATACCGAGGTGGTATATACCGCCTTCGCCATGATCGGAAGCAGAGACGAGCGAACTTTCCACCTGCAGGCGCTCATGTCAATCGCCCAGATCCTCCAGAACCCCGGGTTCCTCAAGACCTGGAACGGAGCGCGTAACGAGCGAGAGCTGCGCACCGCGGTTCTGCTGACAAAGCGTAGGAGAAGCAATGAATAGGAGCCCGACTGGTGCGGGTGGTGCTGCCGGTGCGTTCTTTACGATTCACGACAGCCTCCATAAAACATGAAAGGCCTTGTATAGGTTCAGTCCTAAAACTAAAAACCCAAACAGTATCCTCGTTTGTCCTTATGCGGCTGCATACGCTGGCTGTGAGGCCCTGTCTACTTAGTCATTCGGCTTAAAATCCAACTTGTGGATGCCGAAAAACTATACAGTGGTGAAACTGAAGATGGACGGTGACGAGACAGTATCGTCTATACAAACAAGTTCAGGAGTTGCCACTCTCTTAATACTCGAGGGCGAGTGTACAGTGGCCTTTTTCAAGCGACAAATTGCGAACTTTTCTGAACGCAATCAACAAAATAGTAGAAAATATTGTTTACCATTCTATGGGCGCTTAATATTTTTGCCTGTTTGCCTCCATAGGGCAGAAAGAAATGATGGCGTGCGGTATCAAATACAGAAGAAATATTATACGTTATTTTTACGCTTCACCGAGTAAGTATATTCTTCTACAGTCCACTGCCGCTCGATCAACCCCTCAGCCTCCATCGACAACAACTTTTCGGCGACCAGCTCGGCTGGTAAGCCTAAGGCTACCACAATACCCAGCTGGTTCAATTGGCCTCCATGCTGAAAAAGTAGGGCAAGTACTTGGGCTTCAAAATCTTCCAAAATGCGACGTTGGGTGCTGTTTAGCCCTTTAATCTGTGCTTTTTTTGTCCGCCTGGATCTTAGGATTAAGGTCAAGATTACTGTCAGCAAAACTAACCCCACTATGACGATTAATCCCCACCCCCAGTTTGAAAAAATAAATGGAGCAAAAAAGTGTCCACCTCTCCAATGCATTGTGCCCTCCTGCTATCTATACAGAATAAACCCTTCACTGTCGACAGTTGTATCTTCTCAAGATACCTTCGATTCGTATTTCCAATTCTCGTGGTAAAAAGGGCTTAACCACATAATCGTCCGCTCCCGTTTCTAATCCCTCGATTCGCTCTTGTGTTGAAGAACAATAGGTAACGAATACTATTGGGATACAGTTATCACTTTTCAGCTTTCGTACCAATTGAAACCCATCACCGTCCGGTAACCTTGCTTCGAGAACTAAAATATCGGGTGCCTGGCCGAGAAGTGCTTGCTTCAGCCCGGATATTGTGCTAAACGATTCCACACGATGTTTCCTCTTCCGCAAGCATTCTACTATATGTTCTCGCGAGCCAGCGTTACCGTCCAACACAAATATTGTTGCCATAAAATTTTCCGTATCTACCTTTTATTCACCGCCTTCTTTAAGTTCCGGCTCACAGCACCCATTTCCGCCGAATGTTACGTAGGCTGAACAAAAACAAGCCGGTTGCAAATAGCAATAGAGCTGGAAAGCTCACCCAGAGGGGCAGGATACCATTCCTGTTGATAGCCGCCTTCAGAATGTCGGCCCCGTAGGTGAGGGGTAATGCGAAGGACAGAGGCCTGAGGAATGCCGGAAGAACAGTGATAGGAATAAATAGCCCACAGAGAAACAACATTGGAAAACGGAAGAAGTTTGAGAAAGTCTGCGCTTCGAATACCTCATGCACCGCTATTGAGATAAACAGGCCGAGGAAGGTGCTGGTGGTTGCTATCAGCAGGATACTCCCGATCACCGCCGGCCAAACGACATTAGAGAGATCAACAAGGAAGACGGCTGCTAAAATAGGAACGAAAGCATTTATCATCCCGAACAGGATGGCTCCACCTGTCTTTGCCAGCATAAGAATACTCAACTCCAGGGGTGCCAGAAGCAGCCGTTCGAAGGATCTGCTCCTCCTTTCGAAGGTGATGGTTACTGCAAGCATGGAGGTAGTACCAAATAGGATAGACATGGAGATTACACCCGGTAGTAACTCGCGGATGTCGAGAGGAGTTTGCGAACGCAAGTAAAACATCAGCATCCAGGCAAATGGGAAAACCAGGCCCCAGCTTATGTTTGGCGGCTTCAGGTAGTAAGTCTTCATGTCTTTCATCACGATGGTCTGAAAAGCGACCCATGAGCTCATTTTTTCTTTCCCTCCCGCTCCTGCCTCATCAGCCCTGACTCGATGCCGGTTACCCGCACGAACACCTCCTCCAGTGTGGGTCGTATTAGTTTTGCCTCGGTAACAGTCACGCTGACCTCGGCTAAAGCCTCCAGTAGAGGCCGGATAGCGATAGAGCCGTCCGAAACCACACGCAATTTGCGCTCGTCAGATAAGTGTATTACATAGGGGGGAAAGCGCCGTTTGAGAAATTCCGCTGTCTCGGATCCCATCGCCTCCACTACCAGCTCAATCACCGTCTCCTGCTGATGCTCCTTCATAAGCTCTTCCAGCGAGCCGATCCTTACAAGCCTGCCGCCTACTATAAAAGCTATCCTGTGACAGAGACGTTCGGCTTCCTCGATGTAGTGTGTGGTAAGAAACACCGTTGCACCGCCTTGGTTGAGCTCTCTGATAAGGGCGCGGATCTGGCGGGCACTGGCTACATCGATGCCTGTAGTCGGCTCGTCGAGAAACAGGATCTTCGGCTTATGGATGATACCGGCTGCGATGGTGAGCTTTCGTTTCATGCCCTTCGAATACGTCCTGAAGAGTCTTCTTCCCGCTTCGGCCAGCCCGAACTGATCGAGTAGCTCCTTTGCCCGTTGCTCACGCTTGCGCCTTTCTATGCCATAAAGTGCTGCACAAAATTTTAGGTTTTCAATCCCGTCCAGCTCATCATAGAGGTTGCTTTCATCTGGCACCACACCCATCATTGCCTGAGCACCCTTCGGCTTGGTAGAATATTCTTTTCCTTCTATAAACACCGATCCGGATGTGAGACGAGCCAATCCTGTGAGCAGGTTAATGGTTGTTGTTTTTCCCGCCCCGTTGGGTCCCAGAAAACCAAATATTTCTCCCCGATGCACACTGAAACTCACCCTATCTACTGCCGTCACCTCATCGAAATGCTTTACCAAATTATCTGCTTTCAGCAATTCCAAGGGTAAGTAATCTCCTAATATTGATATATTACGCCGAATATTACACTCTGATTGAGCCTGTGATATCCTATTCCGCTATTCTTCCTGTTGATAGGTACATGGATGATCCTGAACCTGTTCAGGAGAGCACTTTGCCGGCCTTCCCTTCAGGCGTTTGGATTTATAATAGTGGCTTTCCTTTAAACTTTCCTTATTACGCACTTCACAATATCTTCCTATCACTGCAATTTTGTTATTCAAACTAATGGTCTTTTAATCTCAGCTGTAGTTGCTTCATTTTTTTCTCCCTCTTGTATAATTACCTGGGTCTTCTGCAACTGACGGTGGTTTACTTTTGTAACTCAGCCGGGAAACTACCCATGGCCTTTTTTAGATCCTCAAATTTGCTTCTGTTGAAGGAATAATGAACCATATACCCTCGTTTCTCTCCCTTCACCAGTCCTACCTGCCTTAGTACGGCAAGGTGCTGAGAGACAGCGGGTTGACTTATGCTGAGAAACCGTGTAATAGCCTTAACACACAATGGTCTATTAGCGATCAGCTTTATAATCCTGAGACGTACTGGCACTGAGAGTGCTTTGTGTAATAAGGCTAATTCTTTTTCATTCATAAGTCTATTATTATTAACTTATAATATTCTTCGAAAATACAGATGTCAAGAGGATTTCTCAGTAACTATTATTTGTCGATTAAGGAATAATGAATTCAAGTATAGCTTTTTGTTTTTCACTTGGTATTTTAATTAATGACCGAAGTTTCCGTGCGGAAATATAACGTTTCGGCATAGGGTTGCCTAATTCTTCGAGCATACGGATGACTTGCGGAGCGAGCTTTAACAGGGTGATGTAATGATTGACAGTAACTCGGGAAACGCCTATCTGCCGGGCAAGGTCTGCCTCATTTCGGGCTTGACCTGTTTCAATCATTTGCTTATATTTCTTTGCGACATATATAGGGTTTCTATAGTTGCGTTCAGGTTTGTTCTTCAAACTATGTCTTGGCTCAAGAATGATTGTAAAGGAAAAGGTTCTACGCTCTAACCAGTTTGGGGAGCATACCTAAATGCCTGTACTTGAAGGCCCTTGACGGTTTTACCGTCAAGGGCCACTTTTTTTATTTCCGAAAGGCCGTCGGTGTCATCGCATCACCCGTCCGCGCTAGAACGCCGCTTGCCTGAAATCGGTGATGATCCTGCTCTTCCTCGAGCTCATCATCTCGGCCGTCATGTTCCAGAAATCTAAAAACCGGTCGTGCGATATTTTTATCCCGCCGTCGATCTTTATGACCTTGTCCGGGCAGATGTACACGCAGTACATGCACCCGATGCAGCGCTCCGGGTCCGAGAGGCCAGTGTCGACGTCGAACGCGAGGGCAGGGTATTCGATTTCGCAGTTACGGCACATGCTGCACTCTTTTTCGTTCCGCACGGGGCTTGACCAGCAGTCGTCCTCCTGTTTCCCCCGTATTTTCAGGAATTCCATCACCTTCGGGTAGCCGAACGGCTTCTACAGAAGTAAAAGGGGTCAGGGCTGCACATTACACATTTATTTGAAAGTGTCTTTTTTATGTTTGAGATATAACAAAGTCGACTATGGAGGTTGTACCGGAGCTGTATTCTGTCCGTTTGTTTTGCTCGCTACTTGCGGAAGAAAGTAATATCGGTCTTCCTAATGCTTATATTTTATGCAAGAGCTACATTGTACTTGAAGGCCCTTGGCGGGTATACCGCCAAGGGCCACTTTTATTGACGTTACCTGTAAAATCAGTGTGGTCTGACTGAATCAGCTGAATTGAGCATCGGGACTCTTGCAGTTCAATGCCGGATGAGTATCAAAACGAATTGCGCCGACATGCGCTTTTCCCGCTACCGCGGCCGCAACCCTGGCCGTACCCGAGTGGCCGAACCCGCCGCACAGTTCAATTGCCCCCACCCCTTGCGCAACGAGCTTCTTGGAAACCTCTTCCGCCTCCGCATAGTCGCGAACCGCAACGACCGTACATTTTACACTCGGTGTTTCGACGACCGACCTGTGCGACGACGAGTCTGCATCCTTTGTTACAAATATAAATGCAAAGTGAATGGACATGGAATACTCCCCCTGTTATTTGATTGCTGTTTCGCCATTTGATTCCTGAGTACTACTGCACCCTTTTAACAATTCCCCCTGGAGCCGGAAATCCAAAGGATTACGCCTCGATCAGTATCGTCCGTGCCGGTGCGCCTTCTGTGGCCATGAGTTTGAGCGGCAGGCAGTACAACTCGTACCGCCCCTGCTCCACACCGCTCAGGTCCACCGCCTCCAGGACGATCACGTCGTTTCCCAGCAGTATACGGTGGACTGTTGTGAGATCGGTATAGACCGCGACCGCCAGGTAGTCTACCCCGACGAGCCCGATTCCCCGTTCGACCAGCCATTCCGCACCGCTCGCGTTCAGACCGACGTAATCCGTCCGGAACTCTTTTTCCCCGCTGGCCCAGAAATTCGAATTGCGCGTCTTGAACAGGATGCGTTTTGTATCCTGGGGAATGCCGGCACCGTTCAAGACTTCCGCGTCTATCACGCTTGCGTTTTGAAGATGCGCGACATACGCGGGACCGGTCAGCACATCGAGGGGCAGTTTTTCGATCGATGCGGCGCCGTCTATGAAATGGAGCGGCGCATCGACATGAGTACCGATATGGACGGTACCGGCCATCCGCGATACATTGGCCTCCTCGCCGTCCGCTATTCTTTGAAATTGCTCCAAAACGAGGGGAACATGATCCGGCCAGGTTACCATATCGGCTGAAATACCGACTGAGATATCGTAGATTTTCATCGACCCTCCTGCTTTTTTTACTTTTCAGACAACGGCGCCTCGCCGGTTTTCGTTACACATGTACGCGGATACCGACAGACGCGTCGAGAGATTGATACTACGGAACAAAGCCCTTTTACCGATGCGGTGTGTAACGGGTACTCCCACTCTACTTGCGGAACGGGATTATGTCAACAGAAATACCTCATCATCCGTACAATTACGTATACTCTTTTTAACATGTAATGGTGGTATGTCTTGTCTCATACGGCAGGGAACAGTATTATAATTAAAAAATATTTTTTGGAAGGTGCATATATGATAAAGAAACTCGGGCATGCGGCGCTCAGTGTTGCGGATATGGAAAAGTCCCTGTCCTTCTACCGCGACCTGCTGGGCCTTGAAGTCATTCGGATGATCGAACCCGATCCGAAGATCGGTCTCGGCAATGTGGTGGGAATACCGGACTGTCTCGCGAGAATCGCCCATTTGAAAAAGGGCGATAATATGCTCGAGCTGTTCGAGTACGTAAAGCCGCGGGGCAACCCCATTTCGAAGGATTTTACTCAGGCCGGGCACGGGTACACTCACATCGGATTCGAATCCGACGACATTCACGGCGATTATGCCCGCTTTAAGGAATGGGGAGTCAGGTTCATCAACGAACCGGTCGAGTTCCGTAAAGACGTCTGGATCGTGTACTTCTACGGGCCGGACGGCGAGGTCTGCGAATTGCGTCAGATCAAGAACGAAAAGGCGGAATGATCGTCGATCTACCAGC
Source organism: Spirochaetota bacterium (assembly GCA_016934265.1). Classification (GTDB taxonomy): domain Bacteria; phylum Spirochaetota; class B62-G9; order B62-G9; family DRHN01; genus JAFGTF01. The sequence goes on along the minus strand of JAFGTF010000147.1, from coordinate 23,497 downwards.
GTACCGCGTATCAGCGGCCTATGGACGTTTCGATCCCGGCGGCATCGAATTCGGCTTTAATCCGGTTCATTTTCCCGTCGGGAAGCGGTTGGAGATCCTCACACGCGTACTTCTTTCCGATCAGTCTGTATTTTGAGCCCGCCGCCTTGTTGAACGGCAGGAGATCGACCCGCCGTATGCCCAATGAAGAGATAAAGTCTCTACTCTGCGAAATATTCTTTTGAGTATCGTTGCGGTCCGGAATAACGGGGATCCTGACAATAACGTTTTTTCCGCGCTGCACGAGCTTTTTCAGGTTTTCGAGAATCCGGCGATTGGAGACACCGGTGAGCTTTTTGTGTGCTTCATCGTCTACATGTTTCAGGTCATAGAGAAATAGATCGACGAGATCAACAATATGTTCGAAGCGGGACCATTCGATATAGCCGGTGGTATCAAGAGCCGTGTGTATCCCCCTCCCCCTGCAGCATGCGAGAAAGCGCTCGAGGAAATCGAGCTGCAGGGTGGGCTCTCCGCCCGACATCGTGACGCCGCCCCCGGAGTTTTCAAAAAACGTTCTGTCTTTTTCAACCTCTGCAACAAGCTCCTCAACCGTTACCGGCCTTCCGATCATGCGCAGAGCCGTCGAGGGGCATACCCGCACGCATTCCCCGCAGTGCGAGCAGTTCTCCCAGGCGATTTCTCTTCTGGTGCCGTGTATCTTTTGCGTACCGGTGGAGCACACGGTCGCGCACAGTCCGCACCGCACACACTTGTCTTCGTTAAAGGAGATCTCCGGAACGGTCGTGAGTGATTCGGGAGAAGCGCACCAGTCGCAGCGAAGCGGGCAGCCTTTCATGAAAACGGTCGTCCGTATTCCCGGACCGTCGTCGGTCGACAGCCGCTTGATGTCGAATATCAGTCCCTCATCCATACAGTTCGAGCCTGGCGATCTGATGGTCCTGATGCTCTTTTGTGAGGTCTATGAAGTAGGCCTGCCACCCACCGACGCGCACGCGAAGGTGTCTGTATTTTTCCGGTTCCTTCTGGGCCCTCTTTAATTCCTCCACGCTGTTGATGTTTACGGTCAGCATGTTTCCGCCCTTGTCCAAGAACGACCGTATAAAGGCGGTCAACCTGCCCGGACCGTCTTTTCCCTCGAACGCCCGCTTGTCGAGGCTGAGATCCAGGGGAGAGCCGACCGGAAGCTCTTCGAAATTCATCTTTGAGAAGGAGTTGACGGTCGCCGTCGCCCCCTGAAGCGCGCTTCCCAGGGACGGTGAGAAATTGGAACTGACCGGTTCACCGGAAAGCCTCCCGTCGGGAAGCGCACCGACCGTTTTACCGCCCAGAGCGTAGAATTCGAACGTTCCCACTCCCGGCAGGAATTTGACCCTGCACGAGGGATACGACCGCGCGTTGCTCCTGAGCATTTCCGCATAGGAACCTAAAAGTTTTTTTGCAATGCCGTCGGCATAATCGTCGTCGTTTCCGTATTTGGGCCCTCGTGTGACGAGCACCTGCCGGAGAACTTCGCTCCCCTCGAAGTTTTCGTCGAGCGCCCCAAGCAGCTCTGTCATGCGTACGGACCCTTCTTCAAATACGAGCTTCCCCAAACCCGCCAGCGAATCGACCGCATGCGAGAACCCCAGCAGGATCATGGCATGAATAATGTATTTCGCCCCCCCCTGTGTGATGTCTTTGCCCGTTTCCATGCAGTCGTCCACCGTTGCCGAGAGGAAGGGGAGGGGGGAGATATCGTACAGGGAGCCGTAGTAGTCCACGACGTTCGACATATATTTTTCGACCTGATGATTCAGCTGCTTGTTATACGCCTCCACGATGTCTTCCAAGGATGTAAATGTCGCCGGGTCAGGCGTATCGATACCGAGCTTCTGCCCGGATTTCCTGCAGACCCCTCTGTTGAGCGCAAGGTCGACGCAGAGCGCGGAGTTTATGAGGTAGTACCTGAACTCCGTTTTGCCTGGGATCAAAGTCTCCCAGCAGCCGTCGTTCGAAAAATCCCTCGCTTCTTCAATCGGGATTCCCGTTTTCATCAGTGCGGGAACGATCGCCTCGTCGTTGTAGATCGTCGGCTGGCCGCCCCCCTGCAGGATGATCTCGGCTGTTTTTTCGAAAAGCTCTTTCGGCGAGCCCTTGAAAAACCGGACGGTGACCGTGGGATTGGACACTGCGTATTTGCCGGTGGCGTTCAGGCATAGATATGTCAGCGGGTTTGTCGCGTCCTTGCCCTCCGGGGTCTGCCCGCCGAGGATCATATTCTGCAGCCAGAGCTGGTGCAGTATATCCTTGTCCAGTGAAAATGTGAGCCCACCGAGATGAAAGGCATAGGGGTCCAGGCGGTCCTGCACCATCTCCCGCTCCTTGTACCGCTCGTTGAACTTCAGCCAGAGGCAGTCGACGAGTTCCTGGGCCTGCTGCAGGGTGATCGTGCCGTTTTGGAGGTCTTTTTTCAAGAATGGATAGATATATTGATCGAACCTCCCGACGGGGATCAGATTGAGCGTGCTGTGAAACGTTATGTGCAGGAGCCAGAACGCCTGCAGGGCTTCGTGAAAACTCCGAGGCGGGTATTCGGGAACGTTCATGCATATCCGGCTGATTTTTAAAAGCTCTTCTTTTCTATCGGGGTCCTTTTCCCCATCCGCCGCACCGGAACAGGCGGCTGCGTGCCGGTGGGCGAGCGTCACCACCGCATCGCAGCAGACGAGTACCGCCTCGTAAAACGCGGCTTTCTTGGGATCGGCGTTTTTACTCTTTTTTGTGTCCGTAAGCCGCCGTTTCGCCTCCTCTTTCAATCCTTTAATGCCTAACGACAGGACCCTGCGATAATTCGGTACGTAATGGCCCCATACGGAGTAGGGAGACAGGTGTTTCTTCCCGGCCTTTTCAAGCTCATCTTTCGTTGCATATTCGGGAAAAAGCCCCCCCTTGCCTACGGAATATTTCGTGGCCGTACCGACGATAAGCTCGCTTTCGTTGATCGTCACGGGCATTTCGGATAGTACCTCTTTGATCGCATAGGCCTTTCTCACGATTAGCGGCAACTTTTTCGTGTCGTCGTTTACCACGGAATGATATATGACGGGGGTTTCTTCTTTCGTCCGTATCTTGTTTTTAAATGCGGAATACAGCGATTTACCCCTTTGATTCAACTCCACAAGCTCTTCGTTCAAATAGAGGCTCGCATCACTCATGGGAAATCCCTCCCGTATGAAGTGTGAATTTCGATGTCATTGGATTACGATAGCTGTGCACGTTGAAGCAGTCAACCATAAGCGTGGGCGATCCGTGTTGTTTATTCGAATAGATCTTTCGCAATGGTACAGAGAAACCGTTTTACCCGCTGCCCGTACTCTTTATGAAACGCAGGGCTCAGATCGTAAAACATATCCCTGAAAATGAAGCGGCCGTTTTCGTCTCTCTTTCCGACTGTGGCGAAATTATAGTTATGAAAGAGCGCCTCATGCGGCGAAACGATTTTTTTCTTTTCATGATCACGCATACAGTCGACGGCTATTTTAGAGCCGGATTCCGCTTCGGTCCGTGCGTACGAGAGGGTATCGTCCCACCATTTCCTGAATATATCGGGGTGTGTGTCCTGCAGTACCTCGGCGAAGATGATCTGCAGAGAGGGCGATATCTTAAAATGTATATTGCCGTCGCTCGCACGCCCGATCGTACGGCGCGTAGTCTGCGAAAGGTCGTCCCCGGAATGACAGTCCAGGATCAGCCCGTACTCCAGGGCGATACGCGACATGTCGCGAATACGATTCTTGAGGCCCTCTATCCCGTCCGGGCAGCGGTAATCGACTCCTTTTTCCACGCCGAAATTGGGCGCGATATGTGTTATCGGGATCCGGCGTCGTTTGATCTCGAGTATTATGAAAAGCAGCTCGAGCTCACCGGTGACCGCCTCGCAGGTATTGAGGTGTGGAGGATTTTCGTCGATACTGAGCTCAAGATCGAACGGGATACGGTTTTTCAGATTTCGTATGTGTTTATACAGCTCGTCGACCGCGTCGAACGCCTTCGCGTACTTCGCGGTAAGGCCGCCTATGAGCGGTTCGGGAAGCTCGTATACTTTGTCCCCGATCTTTTTCGGCGTTTTATGGTAGTCGAGATACTGTCTCAGTTGAGATGCGTTTTCGAAGTGGCTTTGAAGGCTTTGTGTCGCGTCGGACGGCGAGATGCCTTTCAGTGCGTCGTACTCGATAATGTCCGATACGTCGAGGGTAAAAAACGTGTAGTACCTGGACGCCTCGATGATCTTTTTTGCCCGCTGCAGTCCCCCTTCCCCGCGTTTTACCATGATATGATCCGCATCGGCGCCGTATTGCGGCGATGAGTCGGATTTCAGGGCATCCAAAACCCCGTACGTCCATAGACCTTCGAAGGTACTCCCGGTATGTCCCTCCGCGATGGTACCGAAACTGAACAGGTAGTTAGTTTTTGCGGGCAGGCCTTCTAAAAGGTCGTCGAGCAGATTCAATTCCCGAAGGGAGTTCTGAATGGCGTTGGCACAAAAACCGCATTCGTCCATGGCTTCCCATACCGCAGGCCACACCGATGCGGACATCCGGACGCCGATACCCAATCGGGGCAGCGGCCCCAGCCCTCTCGGGCCTTTATCCGGTTTTATTTCGGTGACGTACCTGTTGATGACTTCGGCATCGGTTTTGTACATGGTGACATACGTACTGTCCGAGACGGCTTTCGTGAAATGAGGCTCTCCCAAAACTCCCCTGCTTTTGTGCTTTCCCGTTTCCACGAATACCTGCTGCCCGTCGTCGAGACCCATAAGAAAGTAGGTGCTTCCTCTGTGTGACGCTCTCGAGGCCGTGTAGACGACCGGTTCTTTTTTTTCTTGTATGATACCGCTCGTTTCGATGTTCTTGAGCGACTTCCAGTCGGTTATGCCGGATACCGTTCTCCACGCGCTTTTTGGATCCCACGTAGCGGTGTCGAGCACTGCAGGGTTCTTCATTGGATTGATATCGAGTTTTCCGAATTTCATTCTTTCCTCGATCAATCGATTTCGAAATTTTCCAGCGGCTTCCAGCCGATTTCAGAGAATTGAGTGAGTGTCCGCTGATTGGGGCCGAACGATAGAAACTCCTCAGGCTTCATACCGTCAGGCAGGTAGGAGCGTCTGAACTCATGAAGCACGGAAAGCCGCTCTATGACCCGGGGAGACACCTCCCTGTCGATTCGTTCCTCGCGCGGCGTGTCGCCCGACAGAAGCAGCTGCTGATATTTGGGATGAATGGACATGATAAGCTCGGCGCCGGCCAGTTCCGTCATGTGGTAGCTGCCCCGCAATGCCGCGATAATCAGAAGCGGTTTGTACCCCTTCTCTCTGTATATCGAATACGCCCTCTTGGTTACGGCGAGACCGGCCTGCGTGATATCGGATTCGTCGATATCGGCCTCCCCGTCGTGTGCGACGTCCCGAAGGTAGTCGTCCAACCGGCCGATCATGATGACAGCGAAGCATTTTCCGTGTCGTTTGCCCTTCTTTTCAGCCAGCTCGATGCCCCGATGGTACTTTTGTGCGATGGCGATCACCTGCGGCACCGTAAAGCTCACTGTTGCGGTTACTGAAATTCCTTCCGACACACACGTTTCGAGCACATCTAATCCGGCCGCCGTTACCGGCAGTTTCACGGCGATATTGGGAGCCCATGTGCTGAATCTTCTCGCCATGGCGAGCATGGACTGCCGATCGCCGGCTTTTGCCGGGTTTACCTGTGCGCACACGTACCCGAGACGCATCTCACTGCGCTCGAACTCCTTCTCGAGTTTGCGGGCCGCTTTAGTCACCACCGTTTTCATGAGAAATTCGGCCTTCTGTTCGGGCGTAAGCCCTTCCGACAGGCCGGTTTTTACGATAGGGTCCCAGTAGGATCTTTTGTCGGCCAATGCGCGGTTCGTCAATACCGGATTGGTGGTAACGCCGGTTGCGCCGTTTTCCAGTCCCTGATCCAGCTCTGTGGGATCGGCGGAATCATGCCACCATGTTGTTTTCGTATTGTGTACCAGCCACCTAAGATAGTTGTTGTCTTCCATGTCATTGTCCTCGCCTAATGATGGTAGATAGCATTATACGGTTTTCGGGCCGCTATGCAACCTTTTTTATCCGTATCCGAGTAGGCATACGCGGCATAAAGATGGCGCGGAAATTCGTCGAGCCCTTTTTGCCGTCGTCCGCATGGTGCGAATAACAGGATCCGGAGGATTGGACCAAGAGGCCGGCGGCCCGAAGCCGTGAGGCGCTCGTTAAAGAGCAAAAGCAGGCGCCCGCCCAAGCTGACGCTCAGACTATGCTCTCGTACTCCGTGATCTCAAGCTCGCCCTCGGTGAGCCCTGACAGCTTCTGTACCGCCTTTTTGATGTAGGGCATACCGTTGTGGACCTGTTCCCAGCTCTCCCTGTTCGTGTATTGCTCGAAGAAGAAGAACTGCAAGGGGTCTTTCATGTTTCGGAACACCTTATAGGCGACGGTATCTTTTTCGTTTTCTCGGACCTTTGCCGCTGCGTCGCGCATCGTCTCGATCAGCTCCCCTTCTTTCCCCTTTTTAACCCGTAGCGTTACCCCTAATGTGAACATGCTCCGTCCTTTCGCAGCCGTATTTGTAATCTGAATCATATCAGATTGCTTGTTTCTGTCAACAGGGTGATGCCGCATACCGCGGTTTCACCGTATGAAACAGGGGCTGTTCGTGATCGTGGCACCGGGAAAAAAGCATCCGGTCTATCTTTTTCTTCTGTTGCTGAGATACAGTATCAGCAGGGCGAACAGCACGATGCCGAACCCCGTCCACTTCCCGGCGTCCCCCCATCCCAAGGCGACGAGCAGGTTGGTGAGCGTCTGAAGGAATATGGCGCCCAGAATGACGCCGATATAGTTGCCGTCCCCCCCGGTGAGCGAGACGCCCCCGACGACCACCGCGGCGATGCTCGGCATGACGTAGTTGGATCCCATGTCCTTGAACGCGATACCCATGTTGCCGAGAAGAAGGAGCCCGATGATGCTCGCCAAAGTCGAGCTGATTATATAGGAGGTGCACCTCACCAGCTTGACGTTGACGCCGCTCAGGTACGCGGCGGTTTCATTCGCGCCGGACCCGAACAGCTTCAGGCCCAGCTTCGTCTTGTATAAAAGGATCATGACGATCGGCGTGATGATGAGAAGGAGGAACACGATGTTCGGGAAGATGCCGGTGGACTTCGCCGCCATGGTCTGGAGCACGGGCGAGGGCCGACCGGTGATGTTCTTCCCCGCGGTGTACACGTTGATCACGCCCTGGAGGATGTTCGCCATTGCCAGGGTGACGACGAGCGGGGGAAGCCTGAGATAGGCGGTCAGCGTCCCGTTTATCAGCCCGACCACGAGTCCCAGGCCTAACGCCGCGAGCACTGCGACCCCAAGATGTGAATTCCGCCCCTCCATGATGGCTGCGGTAAACACCGCCGTGATCGTTGCCATGTAGCCGACCGACAGGTCGAGACCGCTCCCGCCGCCCGCGATTGCGATCATCTGGCACAGCGCGAAGAGCGCGATGAAGGAGGCGAGCTTGAGGGTGAGCAAAACCTGGCTGAGTGTTAAAAAGGTTTCGACGGTGAACTCACCGATCACGAAGAGAAAGACGATGAGCAAAAACGCGATGATCAGCTTCTTGTGTCTGTCGATGATCTTGTAGGCGGCGCTGTCCTGGAAATTCGTCATGCTGCGCGTGCTCATGTGAGTTTGCTCTCCTCCATCTCTTTTCTGCTGGAAAGCGTGTACAGCTGCGAACCGGCGATTGCGATGATGATAATGACGCCGCTGAACAGTGTCTGAAATGCGTTCGGTATATTGGCGAAGAAGATGATCTTGCTCACGAAGCTGAAGATGAGCGCCCCCACGAAGGCGTAGTACACGCTGCCCCGGCCGCCGGTCAGGGCGATCCCGCCCACGACGACCGCCGCGATCGCCTTCAGGGTAAGCGGGTCTCCCATGCGTGCGTCTCCAGAGCGGCTCTGTCCGACGAAGAAGAGCGCGGCGAGGAATATGAACACCGAATTGATGAGGCAGGCTTTGATCTGTACCCAGGAGGTGTTGATACCTGTCACATAGGCGCTCTCGCTGTTGCCGCCCACCGCGTAGATGTACCTTCCTGTTTTTGTTCTGCTTATGATCCACCAGAGTATGCAGCCCAGTATGATCAGAACAAGCGCGGGCGGAATGATCTCCCCGAACGCCTTGAGGGAAGCGGGCGCGCTCTCGATATTCCGGATCTTGTAGAACACCTGAAACCAGTCGACCGTTTCGCCGCCCGGAGTCGGGCGTAGGAACAACGCGATTCCGAGCCATATATAGGAGGTGGCGAAGGTGACGATCAAAGGCGGCACTCGGAAAAAGCCTATGCCGATTCCGTTGATGAGTCCCATCGCCATCGCCACCGCAAAGGTGACGAGCAGAGCGTATACGCCCGTTATCGGCAGGCCCTGTCTCATAACCGAGGTCGCCACACAGGTCAAAAGCGAGAGCGCGGTCCCCACCGAGAGGTCGAGTCCGCCTGAAATGATGACCACCGCTTGGCCCATGGTCAGCAGAATGAGGGGTGTGAAGGAGTTGATGTTCCTGACAATCGACTTCATGGCGAAGAAGTTCTTCTGCATCACCGCAGTCAGCGCGAACATGGCGATAAGTATGAGCAGCCTTGGAAAATCGTGGTTGGAGACGAACCGCTTCAGGGCGGAAGCGACCGCGTTGTTGTTCTTTCCGTTCACCTTGCTCTCCCTATCTGACCCGCATGGAGGTCGCGACGATCGTTTCGTCGTTTATCTCCTCCCCCTCGAGCGTCGCAACGATCTGTCCCTCGTACATTATCAACAGTCGGTCGCAGTACTGAATGAGCTCCTCGTTGTCGCTGGCATAGAGAATCACGCTCATTTTGTTTTCCTTCACCTGTCCGACGATGTAGTCGTACAGGTCCCGTTTCGCGCCGACGTCGACGCCTTTGGCCGGGTCGGCGAGCAGAAGAACGTCGGTATCGAACGACAACCACTTGCCCACGACCACCTTCTGCTGGTTTCCGCCGGAGAGTGAGTTGACGGGCATGTCCATATTGTGGGTGACTATTGACAGTGAATCGATCACGCCCTGGCATTCCTTCCTGTATTTCTTCCTTGGTGTGAACAGGGGCTGGCGACTGAGGCCGAGCTTAGGGAAGATGATGTTGGTGAACAACGAGTGGCTGAGGAAAAGGCCTTCGAGCTGCCTGTCCCCCGGTACGAGATGGATGCTGTTCCGTATTGCGTATGCCGGCCTGGTCAGCCTGATCTTTTTCTCGTTGAGCTTTGCATCGCAGGTTGCGCCGGGATAGTTTCCCGCGAGGGCGAGCATCAGCTCGTGCTGGCCCTGCCCGGCGAGACCGCCGATGCCGAGTATTTCCCCTTTCTTGAGCTCGAACGAAACGTCCTTGAGAAAACGGCTGTAATTGAGGTTACGTATCTGCAGAACGGTCTCACCGGATACGGTGCGGGCTTTTTTTTCGGTCTTCGCTTCTTTTGTCTCTCCGGTGATGTACCCGATGATTTTTTCCGGGTCCTTGCCGTCTTTTGCGAAATCGATGGACGCGACATTTGCGCCGTTTCTGAACACGACGATGTCATCGCAGATCTCCATGACCTCCCACAGCCTGTGCGACGTGAAGATGATGGCGACCCCCTTCTTCACGAGCGCGCGCATTGTGTCGAAGAGGCTCTTCACCTGCGCCTGCTCGAGCGCTGCGGTGGGCTCGTCTAAGATGAGCAGCTTCGGGTTTTCCGATATCGCTTTCGCGATTTCGACGATCTGCATCTCCCCGGGATTGAGCTCGTGCACCATCTTCCTGATATCGAGATCGGGAAGGAGCTGGTCGACGATCGCCCTCGAGTGCTCCATCGCCCCCCTGTTGTCGAGGAACAGACCCTTGTTCTCTTCCTCGCCAAGCACGATATTCTGCCAGACATTGAGGTCGGCCACGAGGCTCAGGTTCTGGAATACCATGGCGATGCCGTCCTGCCGGGCTTCGTTCGGGTTTCTGTACCGAACCGGCCTTCCGTTGTATTTGATCTCGCCTTTGTCCGCGCTGTACACGCCGGTGATGATCTTGGACATCGTGCTCTTGCCGGAGCCGTTTGCACCTAATAGTCCCGTTATCCTCCCGCTTCTACATACGAGGTTCGCGTTGGAGAGTGCGATGACCCCGCCGAAGTGCTTGCGTATGCCCGTCGCTTCCAGGACTTTCGCCGTCTGGTTCATATACCCAGCCCTTGTAACAATAGTGGGAGGCGGGGAACTCCCGCCTCCCAAATCTTAATTGAAAAAAACAAATAAATCAATAGCTGATATTACTGAAAAAGTTTCGTTACATCGGCTTCCGGCATGATCTCGCTCAAGAGGTAATCGTCCGGTTTGTCCTTCAAAAGCGCCCAGCCTTCGTCGAAGTTGTCGTCGGTGATGAACATCCCGACTTTATAGTAGTAGGTCATCCCGTTCTTCAGGATGCCGGACTTGAACTTCTTGCCGTTGTACAGCTGCAGGGCCATGCGGAACGCGGTACCGCCGATCCCGGGGGGATTGGGCTGCGCGCAGGCCTTGAAGTCCGCTTTCTTGTCCCTGAGCTTTTTCCACTCCTTGAAGAAGGCGGTTCCCGGATCGCCGAACATGACCTTCGGCAGCTTGTTGGCGTCGAGGAACGCGGAGAGGATGCCGTAGGACATGCCGTCCTGGCCGATCGCCGCGTCGATTCTCTGGCCGCCGCCGATGATCTGGGTAGTTACCTCTTTGGCCTTTGTCTGGTCCCAGTAGCCGGTGGTGTCCGCAACCAGCTTGATGTCCGGATAATTTTTCAAAACGTCATAGGTCGCCTTAATCCGGTCGTTGTTTGCCGGGTGTCCCTCGAGCCCGTAGATCTGGATCGCATTGCCCTTCTTGAGTGTTGAAGCGATGAACTCGACGTTCTTCTTCATCCAGGCGTAGTGGTCCAGGGTGACGTTGAGCACGTTCGGCGCCGTGACCGTCGCGTCGTAGGAAACGACGAGGATGCCCTCTTCCTGGGCCTCCTTGATCACGCCGTTCAGCGCGTCTGGAGAGTTGGGGTTGACCATGATGATGTCCACACCCTGGGAGATGAAGTCACGCAGGATGTTCGCCTGCTCGGTCGCATCGCCGTTGGTGACATTGTTCACGAGCTTGTAATCGGCGATCTTTCCGGCGGCCTTGTACTCTTTCCCGACCTGCATCAGCGCATCGATCATGATGTTACGCCAGGAAGTACCCGAAGAACCTGTGGAGATGCCGACAACCGGCAGCCCCTTTTTCCCGGCTTCTTCCGTACTCGCGAAAAGGAAGAAGGCGGGCAGCGCCATGAGCATCATGGCGATACCGATAAGTTTGAAAATTTTCTTACTCATAGTAACCTCCATTTAAAATTTTTTTTCGACTTGTTCTTTCTTAAGAACTCTTCTACTCTTTTTATTTTCTCCTCCTTAATGTATATATAATATGGTAATATCCTCGGTTTTTTCCATCTGTCGAATCATCACCTCCTTCGGTCGTCACGTATACTGAGAAACACGATAAAATCAGAGCTCGATTTCCGTCGGGAGATTCGCGATGATCTCGTCGTTTGCGTTTATCCGCAAGTCTTCTGTAATGGTCAGGCCGATGTTCGCGCCGTCCGTTACCGCCCCCCTGAGATTTTTCACCTTCTTGGCGTCGCCTATCTTCGTCACCACAAGTCCCGCCTTTTTGTATTCGTCGTACAGCGCATCGTTCTCCCGTACGTTCGCCAGCACGACGGTATCCACTTTCACGGTGGATCGTTCGAATCTGCCGTTTACGAGCACGACCTCGCCGCTTTTTCCGATCTCGAGCACGGAAGAGTCCGGTATGACGGTCACCGGATGCGCGAAGGCTTTTCCTTTCAGACCTTCGCCCTGGCCGCCCTTGAAACGTTTGTCCATCACATCCTTGTGGCAGGGCTCCATCCAGGAGGCGAACGACGCGTTCTCCGTCACGATATAGACTTTTTTACCCTCCGCCCCGAGCTTTTCCGCAGTATCCGCCGCACCGTAGTGGTCGCCCCAGATCAGGACCGTGTCGCCGACTTCCGCGGGCTCGGGCTTTCCTTTTTGGGGCCAGAACTCGCAGTTTTTACTCTTGCAACGCAGTACGTCCTGGAAGGTGCAGACACGGTCGGAGTCTATGCCCTTGATGTCCGGGCGCACGGTCTCGCTGCCCGTGGAGACCAGCACGGCGTCGTATTTTTTGAGCTCCGCAGGTTTGGGCACGCTTTCATATTTTACCTCTACGCCGAGCTTTGTTATCTGGTGCCTGATCCAGTCCGCGTACCAGCGCATCTTGTTCTTTCCCGCCACCGTGCAGCAGTACAGGATCGCGCCGCCGAGCTCGCTCGACTTTTCGAACACGGTGACCTTGTGGCCTCGGAGCGTGGCGATTCTCGCCGCTTCCAGGCCGGCCGGGCCGCCGCCCACGACCGCCACGTTCAGTTTCTTGTCTGCAGGCTTGAAATCGATGAACCGCTCGTCGCCTATTGCGGGATTGATGGCGCAGCGCATATGCCGCTTGATCATCAGCGATTCCTGCCAGCAGCCGACGAGACAGGAGATGCACTTTCTGATCTCCTCCTTCTTTCCCGCTTTCGCCTTGTTCGCCCAGTACGGATCGGCGATCATCTGGCGGGAGAGACCCACCATGTCGGTCTTACCTTCCTTCAGGATCCTCTCGCAGTAATCGGGGTCCCGAAGGGTATGGCTGGTAATGACCGGGATCTTCACATGCTTCTTGATCTCTTCCGCGGTATAGGTGTTCCAGCCCTGCGGATAGTACATCGGGTCCATGGTCGGTCCGGGCATCTCGAATATGCCGGCGCTGATGTCCAAAAAGGAGACGCCGTGCTCTTCGAACAGGACGGCCGCCTGGACGCTTTCGTCGAGCATACGGCCTCCCTCTATCCACTCTTCGCCGGAGTACCGTATCCCGATCGGGAAATCGGGGCCGCACTTGAACTGTATGGCGTGGACGATCTCTATCACAAAGCGCATGCGGCTTGAGAAACTGCCGCCGAAGCGGTCGTTCCGCTTGTTGACGTAGGGGCTCATGAACTGGGCGATGAGGTAGCCGTGAGCGCCGTGAAGCTCCACCGAGTCGAAGCCCGCCTGCTGTACCCGCCACGCGCCTTCCGCGAACTTCTCTATGAGATCGTAGATCTCATCCACGGACATGGCGCGTATCGATTTCCCCCTGGCCTCGGCCTGGGCGTAAACGACCTCGTGCCCGGCCGAGGCGGGGATGTCCGCTACCATGTCGGTGGCGGAGATGAGGTCCTTGCGCGGCCATGCGGCCTGCCGGCCCGGGTGCTGGATCTGCACGGAGTTCTTTGCACCGTGACGGTGCATCGCCTCGGCGAGCTCTGCCAGACCGGGGATAAGGGGGTCTTCGTCGACCGCGAGGCACGTCACGGTGGGACGGCCGGTTTTCTTATCCGGAGTCGACGCCCCGCAGATGATAAAACCGCACCCACCCTTTGCGATCTCCTCGTGATAGGTGATGACCCGCTGGTTCACAGACCCGTCGGCGTTTGCGGATGAAATATCGGTAGGTACGTGACAGACCCTGTTCGGTACCTCGAATTTCCCGATGGTGATCGGACTGAAAAGGTGGGGATACTTATTTTCACTCATACTCTGCTCCTTGGGATTTGTTTTCCTCGAAACATCAGACTATATTCCGTTTGCCCCGTACTTTTTTTCCATGATCTTCTTTCCTATATGACGGGCTCCGTTTTCTTAATTTTCGCGTTGTCCTGGGCTTTCTGCTGCATAAGGTGTTCCACCAGGCTGTTCGCATGTGAGGACAGAAGGTCGGCCACTCTTCCGGTATCCTTTTCCTCTATGGCCTTGATGATCTTCTCATGCTCCATGACCGGTTCTCTCGGGTCCATGATGCGCAGGTAGTCCATGATAAAGCGGGTGCGCACGTCGAAGGCGAGGGAGCTCCACAGGTTAAGGAGGATCTGGTTGCCCGAGGACTCGACGATCAGCCGGTGAAACAGCTGATTTTGGTTCTGGTATTCCACCCAGTCCTCACGCGCCGCCGCGTCCCGTATCTGGTTGCTGTACTCCCGCAGCCTCGCAAGACACTCGGAAAGCTTTGTTCCGCTCAACCTGGCGGCAAGCGCCTCGAGCACCGCTTTAATATGCAGCGCGTCCACTGTCTCCGACACCGTGACCTCCCGGACCCTCGCCCCGCGGTGAACCCAGTAGTCGAGTACGCGCATGGCGGCGAGCTCCCGGATCGCCTCACGCACCGGGATCGTGCTCACCTTGAGCTCTTCCGCGATCCTGGCCTCTACGACCTTGTCGCCGGGTGCGAGCTCTCCGGTTGCGACTTTGTTGAGAATGTAATTTCTGACCTGTTGACTGAGAGAGTACCGGTTTGCCGAAAACTGGAACTGTTCGTTCATAGGTAATATCATATATAATATATGATTTTAAGACAAGTATAAATTCTACGTGGCGGACGTTTTTTTTTGGAAAAACTGGAGGTTTTCATACATGGAAGGCGCGGCATGCCTGCGCATCCGGTGCGTGGGAGCCTACCGCGGCCCCGTTTTTTACCGGGTGCCGATTCGTGCCGCTATTTGTAGAGCCGCCTGATTGCACCGAGCACGATATTCATCCTCGGCACCCGCTCCATATATCGTTTGTAGTCGTCGCCGAACTTGTCGATACAGCTTTGTTCCTCCCGTTTCATGTCGCTGTATATCAGCGCCATGACGATAACGCCTAAAAGGAGGACGAGCCAGTGCTGGGATATGAAGACGATGGAAAGGGAGAAAAGAAAGAAGGAGAAATATATCGGGTGCCTCACGAGCCCGTACACCCCGCTTTTTACGACCACTGCGGTGTGGAGCCATTCCCTGCTGCTCGCCGCCTCGCCTTTCTTTTGAAGCGCGATACGGGCCCTCCATCCGAGCAGGAGCGCGAGGGCGAATACCGCCCACCCGGCGTACGAGAGCCAGGCCAAGCCAAGCGCCCTGTGAAAAAAGAATGCTAAAACAATTTGGGCGAGAAAGCATACACCCTCCACCGTCATGAGGATCAGGTCCTTTGCCGTATGCCGGTACTTCTTCGGTGCCTTTTCTTCTTTCATCGCCGGTCCTCCGGCTGGTCTTCTTCCGACTCGAACCGTCCGTCGGCTTTTTTGCCCTCAACCAGACCCTTCGCCTGTTCGAGCCAGCCGGTCCTGACGTCACCCGACGGGAGGTCGAACTCCGGGACGTACGGCTTGACGTCTAAAAGAGGGGTTTTGTCGAGCACATCGATGTTCTCGACGTGCAGAGTCGTCTTGTCGATTTTGACGAGCTTCACGATGGAGATGCCGATGGGATTGGGCCGTTTCGGGGCGCGTGTCGAAAACAGACCTCGTGGTTTAGAATCCATAAACGGCGTTACCAACGGGATGTATCTGTCGGTCCGGTGGAAAACGTACAGCAGTATCAGATGGGAGAACCCCTCGAGGTCGGAAAGCGCCTCTTCGTATTCCGGCAGCAGTTCGACGGTACCTTTCGTCCCTTTCGCTCCGGGCGGCTGTATCGGCATTCCATGGGTGTCGTGGTACGGGGAATGTATCGTTCCGATCTGCTTGAAGGAAAATGTGCTCATTCGATATGACCGCTCTCACTCTGATTTATCTCTATAGTGCGGTTATTATGAATAATTATCAAGCATGAAAAAATTATTTGAAATGGTATTGATATCAGGTTTAAAGGACATGAATGAGTTGATAGTAATATATCAGAATATTGAAATAATCAAAACAATTACTCTCCTGTCACCGTAACGGGTGGACGCATCCCCCTGTTTCTCTTGCCGAGTGGAGCCGGTGTCTCAAAGCCACTCGTATACGTTTACCCGCACCAAATGAGGCAGGTTTATATTCCTATAACGCTGCCGTCCGGCATCATGGTGTCGGAGTGCGGGAGTCCTTTTTCCTCCATCTGGTACCGTCTGCACTCGCGCCAGTTTCGCTCGGTGTCGCAGTAGCGCTCCCGCCATGTGAAGTCGATCGCGCCCTGCCGTTCGAGACGCCGCAGCGGACATATATCGATCCATTTACAGCTCATCTATTCCTGCTCCTTCCGTACGTCCTATGTCATTGCTGTAAGTGTCACGTAATTCGGGGACAGTTTTTAGCAAACTCTACCGGTGATATTCCCCTCAATGATTGATGTGGTCGCTTGCCGAAGCGGTCCGCGTATTCATGAATGGCTTGATGGAACATGGCCTGGCAGCATTCTTTCCAGTTCATGTGGTAGAATCCATCCGTATATTCGAAAGAATCTCTTATGCATAAGATAGCAATACGCCTCCCTCTTATGCAATTACTCTGAACGATGATCGCTACCGGATCGTTTCAGTTCGCTGCAGGATATCCCGCGGACGTTGAAGCAGCCGTTGCAGGATATGCACGAAGACTTCCCGGTCTCCCCGTCGAAAAACTTTTTTACGAGCTTCGGTTCCCGGATAAAGGGGCGGCTCATGGAGACGAGGTCGACCCTGCCGTCAGATACGAGGCGTTCCATGACGGAAAACGTCCTGAGCCCCCCGAGTCCGAATACTGGGACGGAAACCGCCTGCTTCATTCTCGCCGCGTTGCCGGCGAAATAGCCCTCCTCCTCTTCTGCCAGTATCCCCTTCCAGGCCGTGCCCCTGCCGCCCTCCGCTATGCCGCCGGAGGCCTCGATGCCGTCAACTCCGTGTGCCGCGAGGACTTTCGCCGCTTCAACACTCTCCTCCGCGTAAATGCCGCCCTCGAACAGGTCCGTCGAGTTCAGCTTCACTATGAGCGGGTACCCGTTTCCGAGAAGATCCTTGATACCCTTGATAATATCGACCGAGACCCTGAGGCGGTTTTCGAGCGGGCCTCCCCATTCGTCCGTCCGCCGGTTGGTGTGCGGAGAGAGAAAGCTCGAGAGCAGGTAGCCGTGGGCCATATGGAGCTGCACCCCGTCGAATCCCGCTTCCTTGGCGCGCCGTGCGGCATGTATGAAATCCTTAATTACGTTTATAATGTCTTTACCGCTCATCGCCCGGGGCATGACGTCGTAAGTAGGCTCGTATACGGCCGAAGGCGCGAGGGGAGTGCAGCCTGTCAATTTCGGTTTCGTCTGCCTGCCCGCGTGTGAGATCTGGAGGAAGACAAAGCCCCCGTATTCGTGCACGGTGTCCGCGATGCGGGCGAGACCGCCCGTCATTTCGTCTCTGTGCGCCCCGATCTGAAACGGGCTCGCCTTTCCCTCTGGATTGACGAAGGCATGGCCCGAGACTATAAGACCGATGTCTCTCCGCGCCAGCTCCCGGTACAGCGAGACCTGCCGGTCGGTCACCGCGCCGTCCTGGGTGGCCATGTAGTCGTGTGTCGCAGAGCGTACGAAACGGTTTTTGACCTCGATCGTCCCGATCCTGATCGGTGTAAAAAGTATGGATTCATCATTCATTCGTGCCGCCTCCCTCCTGCGATGTGTGATTTTTCTCACCGGTCGAACCGCCTTGGATGAGCCATACGGCGGCGATAGCTGCGGCGCCCGCAATCATGAGGGCGTTGTACGTCCTCTCCTGTGCGGGCGGTCCCTTGAAGATGTCCAGGCACAGGTTTGCGGTGCAGTGCAGCACGGCAGCCGCGAACGTGCTTCTTCGGGTTTGGTTGTAGCACCATGTCAAGTAGATCGACGCTGCAACGGCGACGGAAATGAATATCCAGAAGTCGACGCCGAATCCCCAGCGGACCTGATTCGTACCCCGGACGAAGAAAAGGGGCAGGTGCCATATGGCGTGGAAGACGCCGATGACGAGCGATGCGCCGAGGGGCTTTTTCGATCTTTGCAGCCGCTCGAGCATGTAGCCCCGCCACCCGAGCTCCTCGATGCCCGCCTGGACGAAGTAGAGGAAGACGATCGCCAGAAAAGAAGCGGGCCGAAAGACCAGGTCCCGGACGAATTCGAAGCCCGGCGCCCCGCCGCCGCGTAGCCCGGTGATGCCTATGGAGGCGAGGTGCAGCGCGGGCCATAACAAAAACAGGATGGCCCACCATACCGTGCGTACACGCCGCGTGCCGCACGCCCGCAGCCAGAAATCCCGTCCTCCCTCCTTCCCCTGCTCCGCGTAGGTCAGGAAGATCCCTGCGATGGCGGGGCCGGACACGCCCGCAAATACGAGCACGATAAGAAACGGGGAGCTCTGGTAGTTCACGCCTATCAGCGCGACCGGGATCCAGAAGGCCCAGGCGATGGCGTAGGAAAGTACGAGGTAGGGCCACGGGAATTTATTTTTCGTGAAATCCAAAACACGCTCCCGAAATCTTGGTGCCGCGGCGTTCGTATCGATACGAAACGCCCTGCATGGTCTCTATCCCTCATCCATCGCCCGTATCGGCCCGGTTAAAAGGATCCGTTCGGTCCGCGTCGCGCTCGAGCACGTGGATGATGCTCGTGACGGCCCGGTTTACCGGCGTAGGCACGTCGTGTTCCTTTCCGAGGCTTGTCACCTTGCCTCCGAACGCCTCGACTTCCGTTTTGCGTCCCGCCTCGACGTCCTGGAGCATCGACGTCTTTCCGTGCGGCGCGAGCTTTTCGAGCACCTTGTACCAGTCGGTGATGTCCCCCTCGCCGAGATCGACCCCGACGATTTTCGCTAAGGCCGTTACCTCCCGCATCAGCGACACCATGAGAGACCTGGCTTCGGGAAGCGATTGGAAGATCCCATAGGGGGCGCGCATCACCGCGGAAGCCTGGTTGATACCCACGTTGATCATGAATTTCCACCACAGCATCCTGATCATGTCCAGCGGCGTTTCGTATGAAATGCCCGCGCGGCGAAACGCGTCCTGCACGAGGAGGACCTTCGGGCTGGGCTTCCGGTTTTTTTTCTCTCCGAAGTAGTGCACCCCCGCATGCGTAAAGGTTACACGGTTTCCCTCACGGATGCTGTCGATGCCGACGGAGGCCCCGTACAGCACCTTGTTATCGCCGTAGAGCGAGCCGAGATATTCCTCGCTGTCGAGGCCGTTCATCACGGACAGGAAAACGGTGCGGTCTGAGACGAGCCGCGCGAGACCGCCTGCCGCTTCCTGCAGGTGGTGGTTTTTGACCGCGACGATGATGAGATCCGCGGGCGAGTCGGCTTCGGCCGGGTCCAGGGCGAAACCCATATACCGTTTCCCGTTGACGACCAACCCCTTTGTATCGAGCCGCTTCTTTCGCGTGCCCCGGGCGGCAGCGGCCGCCTCGAAGCCCGGCGCGTCGAGAAACCGCGATAAAAAGAAGCCGCCCATCGCCCCCGCGCCGAGGACGACTACCCGTCTGATCCTCTCCATGTTCCGTCTCTTGTTTATTCTATCCGTACGGTTCGTGATTCTGTACCCTTTACGCCTGTTCGCGCAATATAAAAAAAGGCGAGGGCGGGGTCAAACGAAAATTCGGTCGACCTTGTGAGGCGGCCCCGCATTCCTATGCCGTGATACGACTGAAACGGTTAATATGGGATTCGATGGGGCGTACAAAATCGGGGACGAACCGCTGTGCATGGATGTGCGACTGTTTCTAGATTGGCATCGGCGTATGCGTAATTCATATGCGAGCCGTTCTCTCGTATCGTTCCGCCGCGCACTCATTCTCCCGTTATAAAAGTTTACAAAGTTTACGCCTGTCCCTGAGAGAGGTGAGCTTCACCGTCCGGTCGGAAAATGTCGGCACAGTGGGATCCGGCAAACAGTACAAACGATACTGAATGCAGGGATTCATGTTCAAGGGGCCGGCCGACTAATATAGTTCCGGAACGTATGCGGCCTGTGCCCTGATCCCCCGTCCCGAAAAAGGCGTTCTTCGTACGGCGTTTTGGCTACTGCAACGCCGATGCGAGTATCTGCTTCGTAGTGACGCCCGGGATCTCCTCGAACGGTATCTCGGCTCCCAGATAGCGCATCTGGTTGAAGTCGAGCGCGACCCAGCTCGAGGTCACGATCTCGTACTCTCTCCCGTATTCGACGTCGATGTCGCTCGCATAGAGGAAGTCGCCGGTCCGGTCATCGAGCGATTTCATGAGATGCTGGTTGCTGAGGGCGAGGATGGTGCGGAGCGTGTCGGCGCTAACCGTCGCTCTCATCACCTTGTTGTCGAAGCGCATGAACTTGTCGAAACCGTACTTGGGAAGCATGCCCGCCTGGAGGCCGGAGCCGAACGAGGTGTGGTTCAGAAACGCGACGTCCGCGCCGATCGCGTCCCGGACCGTTTCCACCGCCCAGTACGCCGCCTCGAGCACCGTCATGTCTTCCGGTACCACGCCGACCGGTGCGGTGTCCTCCGCATCGAGATACTGCGCGCGTATGAGGCCGATCGCCTCCTCCATACCGGCGTCTCCCTTCGAAATATCGGCGGTCTTGATGTCGTGAAACACGACCCTGGGATACGCGCCTTCGAGGTGGACCTCCGCGACATTCAGCTTTTCGCCGCAGAAACCGTTGTGCATGTAGGGGATGCCGTATATCTCCTGCCGCAGGGTGAGGTGGTCGTGTCCGCCGACCGCGAAAAGCGTGTTGTCGGGAAGAAGCGGCAATAGCCCGACGTCCGCGGTCAGGCCCGCGTGGGAGAGCAGGATGGAGTAGTCCGCGCTGCCCAAGACGGCGTTGTAGTGCTCGTCCGTCCACGCGACCGGATCCGGGACTGTGATCGTTTCCCGGTACTCCTTCGGGTAGGTGTTGATCTGATTCGTCGCGATACCGATTACACGCACGGTTTTTCCGTCGGTTTCGAGGTCTGTGTACTCGGGTGCGAGCAAGGCTCCGTCCGGGACCGTTCGAACCGTGCCGATCACGGTCACCCCGTACGAGCGGGCAGTTTCGATGAAGTTTTCGGGGGAGACGAAGTCGAACTCGTGGTTGCCGATGTTTACTATCACAGTTCCGTACCGCTTGAGCCTCGAGAGGAACTCCCAGTCGGCAAGTCCCTGCGACTTTCGCGCAGCCGCGTTCCCGAACTCGAACAGGTCGCCGTTTATGAGAAACACAAGATCCCCGTAATCGAGCTCTTGGGTGATGCCTTCGACCGCGGAGAGTATCAACGGGTAGGTGTCGTACGCCGAATGCGTGTCGGCCATATTCACGATGACGAGCTCCGGTATGTGCTCCCGTTCGCCGCCGAACAGGAACGCGGGTGCCGAGAGCAGTAAAACCACCATTGCCACTATGAGAAATCGAAAGGCTCTTTTTCTTTGTATCATTGTTTTTCCCTCCTTTCTGTCATTGTAGGTCACTCCGAATTCGAAGTCAAGAAGAGAGGTTTCTAAAAAAAGGCTCCGCCTGTTTCGCGTGGCGGTCGCTCCCTGACACAGAACGATCCAGCACGGCTGAATACGTTCTCCGGTTTCTGCGAAGCGGCATGAGACAGCGGATTTATGGGGAGGCGCGATGAACGGTGTTCGCGCCGTTTTACGGGCGCCGACTGCGTATCGTTGCTGGTACCGCTACTATCGAATGTATGATTTTTGCGGATCGACCTACTCCGCAGCCGATGGCGCCGGCCCGTCTGCCTGTAAAATAGCAGGTGACAAATTCTTTGAGTTATATATACTGAGTTCTCGCGTGAACATCTCAGAGGGGGTAAAACATGAAAAGAAGGGGAACATCGGTTTTATTGACGGCCTGTGTACTTGTTTCATCTGTGTTGTTTATGTTCGACTGCGGGGGAGGAGGGGAAGGGATGACGGACATGGCCGGGGTATACGTTGCCGGCTGTCATGATCCTGGATCGAAAGCATTTTTGACCACGGCCTGCTACTGGAAGAACGGGGTGAAGAACGACCTTTCCGGTGCTCCTCCCGCGGTGGCGTTGTCTGTCTTCGTATACGGGAGCGACGTGTATACAGCCGGCTATTACTATGCCAGTGATCAATATGCGGCCTGCTACTGGAAGAACGGGGAGATGGTCACGCTGTACGACGCCGAATGGGCGGAGGCGCACTCTATTTTCGTGTCCGGGGGCAATGTGTATGTGGCCGGGAACTACTTTAACGGGGAGGTAACCGTCGCATGCTACTGGGTAAATGATGCCGAAACGAGAATCGAGCTGCACGACACCGTGTACTCGTTCGCGCGCTCCGTTTTCGTGTCGGACGGCGACGTGTATGTAGCGGGGTATTATAGTGGCGGTTCGTATAACATAGCCTGCTACTGGAAGAACGACAAGGAAACGAGAACGGACCTTTCCGAGGGCAGCGGTTCCACCGCGAATTCTCTCTTCGTGTCCGGCGGCAATGTGTATGTGGCGGGTCAGTATGACAACGGGCCTGAGTTTGAGGCCTGCTACTGGAAAAACGACATGGAAACGGTAACACCCCTCTACGACAGCGCCTACTCGGAGGCCTACGATCTCTACGTATCCGGGGAAGATGTCTACGTCGCCGGCATGTACGTCGGCGCGGAATCGAACGTCGCGTGCTTCTGGAAGAACGACGCCGCCGGCAGGACGGATCTTTACGACGCGGACGATGCATATGCGAAGGCGATCTATGTATCGGGCGGCGATGTATATGCGGCCGGATACTACCAAAAAGATACGAATATGGTGACCTGTTATTGGAAGAACGGCGCCGCCGGCAGGATCGATCTGCTTGAAGCGGGGTTCGTTGAAGCTAAAGCGGTCTGTTACGTGCCGTGAAGAGGTGTCTCTGATATCCCTTCGCTGCTGTTCGTTATACGGGGATTTAGTCCTTTCACGTTCTGCGGTTTGTTGTTCCGGAATATATCCGTTGATTGGAGGATCATTGTGGTGGTAATTTATGTTGATTGAAGCACGATCGATTCGAAGCAAGGAAAAAGGCGGGAGTACGGTATGATAGGGAACTACCCGAGATATATCCCCGCAACGGTGTGCGCACTGCTGATGGTTTCGGTACTGGCCCTCTACCTGCCGGGCGGGACTGCGTACGCAAAAGACCGGTCCGGTTCCGCGGTGAACTGGAACGACGACCATTCCGGCAGCCGTTATATGATCCAATGGAAGGGAATGCGGTTCAACACGAAATACCATCCGTACGCGCCGCACGTACCGGCCGAGCAGGCGCTGGACGTCCTGGAGTACAAGGAAGCCCCGCCGAATAAAGGTAATTTCTGGTTTCCCCAGAACGTTCAGGTCGATACAGAAAAAAACGAGCTGCAGCTTGTGGTGAGGCGGTTCGGGCCCCAGTGGGAGGGGGAGCCCGTCTGGAGCTGCGCGGAGGCCGTGCTGGAAGAGACGCTTTCCTACGGCAGATACAGCGTCACGGTGAAATCGTACGGTTCCCAGGAAGCGGACGACCGGCCCGCAGACCCGGACCCCTGGGGCTCGCTCTACGACGAGCAGAACACCGTGCTGGGCATATTCACCTACGACACCGAGGAGGACTGGGA
>JAFGTF010000146.1 GCA_016934265.1 Spirochaetota bacterium | reverse complement strand
CGAAGTAATCTCTTTATACAGTCATTTATTGTCCTTTTTTTAGATTGCTTTTGAAAACTCCGTAGGAGTTTTCACTCGCAAATGACATCCATAACGTTTGTTCGATACTATGCGAGATATTATGCAGGAAGAGATCGATATGACTCATGGTAATGCTTATGGTTAGCAAGTAATTTTCATTGAATTATTGCACCTAAATCGGAGAAGAACCAAAAATAAAGATCTGAACTTTGACGCCAAGGCGTCATATGTGAAGCTCACCGAGCGGTATGACGCGGTGGAGACGGTGGAGAATGCCTCTCACCCGTCCCGCGACATCTTCCAGGTCGTGCTCGTCGGGCCTTTTCCGAATGTCCCCGAACCGGCCCCGAGTGTTGTAGGATTCGTCCGCTTCCGGAAATACGCCGACCACCGCGATCTCGTCGACGACTCGGATGCCTTCATGCTCGAAGTACTGTCCGATATGCTTCAGCATCGGGACCGCCTCGTTGTAGCCGGTATGGCCGCCGCCGTACGTACAGAACGGCACTGCCGCAATACCCGGGACTTCGGGCGCGGAGGCAAGGAGCTTAACCCCATCGCGTCTCCTGTTTCTGTGCAGAAAGGACATCACCGGTTTGGGGGAGAGGTTTTCGTATACCGGAGCGCCGAGAAAGATCAGGTTATAGTCGAGGTATTCTATCTTCAGGTCTTTGGTGACGGGGGATATCGACACATCCATCCCGGCTTGCTGCAGCGTGTCGTGGATCCGCTGTGCGACCTTCCCGGTATTTCCATTTTTCGTCCAGAACAGAACGAGTGCTTTTTTTCCAGGCATAGGATATTCCTCCATAGATACAAGGTAGGAATGAAAGTGTAATGCCGATGAAGACCGTCAAGGCGCGACCGTATCACTCCGACGATGACTATAAAACAGATCATCACGTCTTGTTCTTCATCATGGTTCGCAAACCGTTCTTAATGCACATCACGCCAGCGGAACCGTAAAGATAAATGTGGTGCCCTTATCCACCCGGCTTTTAAGTCGTATATCCCCGCCGTTCATCCGGATAAAGCTCTCACAAAGAACCAGTCCGAGCCCCGTTCCCTTTTCTCTCTGCGTACCGGGTCTCGTGAAATGTTCTTCGATTAAAAAGAGCTTCTCGATGTTTTCCGGTTCTATGCCGATTCCCCTATCGGATATTCTGAATTCGGCCATTGTATTTTTCTTCTCTATCTCGATGAGTATGTCGGTATGGGGATGGCTGAACTTGATGGCGTTGGAGATCATGTTCCGTATGACCGTCCTGATCATGTTCCCGTCGGCCCGTATCCATATGTCGCCTTGGACGTGAACGACAATCTCTATGCTCTTGTTGTGCGCATACCGCTCCATCGTAACGGAAGCGTCCGCCAGGAGGTCTTTGAATCGATATTTCTCCGGCCGGCATATCATGTCGCCGGACTGGCACTTCTCCCAATCGAGCAGGTTGTCCAGCAGGGTAATGGTACGCTCGGTGCTCGTTTGTACCTCGCCGATCAGTTTCATTCGTTCTTCGTCCGACATGGAATCGCCATCGTCACGGAGGTAACTGAATACCGACATCGTCGAAACGAGCGGAGTCCTCAGATCGTGCGCAATGATGGAAAAGAACTTGTCTTTCGTCTCGTTCAAATGTTTCAGCCGGGATTCATTTTCCCGAAGCGTCTGCTCGCTTGACTTCAGGTCCCTATAAAGGATGTCGAACGGTCTGATCAGCCCTGTAGTGATTATTGCCCTGTATATGAGGTAGAATGAGGCGATTTTTAAGATATGTCCGAGGAAGTTCGAGATACCGTATACGTCAGTGTAGAAGATGAATGCAATTTCCGAGAAGATTGAAATTATGAATGAGGCGGTAAGACGCCGATATACCTGCGTATCGAATCGTCTGCGTTTACGGTAAAGCTGCAGCACGGAACCGAGAAAAAAACAGGATACGATAAGCTCGCTTATCTTTTTGAATCGAGTCAGACCCGAGGATTCGATGTAGGTGTCCGGAAAGACATGCCAGTAGAATATGGAAAGGAGAATAAGAACAAGGAAAAGGCCGTTTGCGGCAAAGACGTACGGGATACGTATGTCTCTCCTTACAAATACCGGTGCGATGAAAAGGGAGAAGCTTTCGAGATAGCGCGCCGTTATCCATAGCTGGGTGGCAAGGTTCGATTCGGCCGCGTGCGAAAAGACCCCCATTCCCTTGTACGCCAGCGCATGTAGAAGGTCCGTGGAGCCGACGAAGAAATAGGCGATACCGACGAAGAGGAGGTAGTTATTGTCTATGTTCTGGCGGCAGTTCCATGCGACGATGAATATGCAGAAGGCAACGATAATACTGAATAGTTCGGAGATACTATGGAACAAGAGGTAGTTATGCCTGCCGATCAAAAACAGCCCGGCGAGTAATACGGCACCGAGTATATAAACTGCCGATTTTTTCCCCATTGTGATTCCGCCGACCGAATTCGTATGAGAGATGTTCCCCCTACATTATATGACGGATGTCCCGTATTCGCAAATCTCAATGCAGGCGTATTGCACTTCAGGCCGAAAAAAACATGTTCTTTACGCAGACAAACGTGATCCGGGGACGATCATTTACGGGTTTCGTCCCGCCCGAGTCGGGCTTTACGGGTACGTAGTGGTGAATACCGCAATGCGGGAAGCCGTGAAGAAACAGCTCGTCTATGATGTCAATTCGCTGTATTCTTGTTTCGACAGGTAGGGGCAGAGGGTGAGCTTGACCGTATCGTTTCGTAGGGCGGCGGCAAAGGCCATACAGGAGGGGGACCCGCATTCTTTGCAGTTGGTTTTCGGCAGAATTCTATATATGTCGAGCACCTTGGGAGGAGGTTTTCTGCTTTCGTAATTGGGCTCGATCTCATCCTTACGTTTCCAGATATCGTTGACTGTTTGAATAATTTCACCCGCGGTCCGTCTCGCCTCCTCTCTCTCTTGAACCGGGGCAATCACGATTTCATCCGGCCTGAATGCATACTTTATACCGCCGGCTTTCCAGAGAAGGACCTTCGCTTGGGCGTCGTAATCCGCACCTTCGAGTTCGGCATTCAGGTATGGGAGCGCATCGGTGATATCGTCCTTCAGATTCACTACCGCGCGATACCAGTCGGTTCCGGGAAAGCAGTCCGGAGTCTCTAGCTTCATATCGTAACTATGTATCAAATTCATGGCTATTCGGCCGCCTTGAGCGATTTGAGGCGCAACATACGCACTATAATATAACAGGGATTGATACAGGATTATAAATAATTCGTCTTGGTATGGAAACCCCCGGGTTTTTTTGAAAATGCCGTATCTATGTAAATCCCCTGACGCCGTCCATAATGAATTTCGCGCTCAGGAAAACGAGAAAAGCGCCGCATCCCGCAAAGATGACCTTCTGAAAAATTCTGCCGAAAAACTGTCCCCCCTTAAAAGAGAGCACGGAGAGGAAGTACAGCCACGCGAGGTCGCAGAGAAGGTGCAGTGCGGCGAAGGATATAATCCCGGCGGTGCCGAAAGTCACCGACCGCATGATCAGAGCGCCTCCTACGGTGGCCCACCAGATGAGGAAGTAGGGGTTCCCGATGCTGAGAACGATTCCGGTTACAAGGGCGGAGCGCGTATACTTGTCCGGACCGACCTCTGCGCGCCGTATGGAGCGGATCATGCCGACCGCCATGATGGCGAGGAAGACCCCGCCTGCGAGTGCGATCGACGCTTTTACGTACCGTTGCTCCAAGAGCCTGCCGAACCCGTAAAAAATCGCGACCATGAGAGGGATCTCGACTATCCCGTGGCCGGCGGCGACGGCGGCGCCTGCATGAGGGGATTCGTTCCCCTTAGCCACGGTCAACGCGGTGATCGGGCCCGGCGCCATGACGCCCGTGAGGGAGACGAGAAGCACCTGCAGCAGAAAGGATAGGTACGACATGATAGTACACACATCCGGAAATTATGGTTTAATGAAAGAGTGTACTGGAGAACGTCTGCATAGGCAAGGAATAACCGGGGCGGTGGGCATGGAATTCGGCATACCTGCTTGCCCATATACGGCAGAAGGGGTTTGGCGAGAAGCGATAGGGGGATGGAATCGGAATTCGGCGGTTCGGTGTTGATATCCATAAAAGAACCGCGGATTAAGAGCGGTTGAAAAGAATTCCGGTCTACTACGAAGCTTCTAATGCCTCGTGTCATACCGTTAAAACCCTTCCATTCTGCTCCGATTTGGGGTATTCAATTGTCCTATGTCGATGCCTGATCTTAGACTGTTAGAAAATTATTCAACCTTCTTTTGCAGGAAGCAGACGAAAAACGGCAGGTGAACGAACTTCTTCAATCCTGTTTCTTCGAACCCGTATTTCAAGTACCATCGTTTCAGCGTTTCGTTTTCGTTGATTATTGCGACGGAGGCCGTTTTTCCGTTTCTTCTTCCGATCTCTCCGAGCGCGAAGTCCAAAAGCCTCCTCCCGATGCCCCGTCGCCGGTACGCGGGTAAAACGGCCAGCCGCTCTATGTAGAACGTGCCGTCTTTTTTTGCGTCCTCGATGCCGACGCAGCCCTTCAATTTCTTGTCTTCATAGAACCCGTACATAGTCAACCCCCTGTCCATGGAATCGACCAGGGACTCATAGGTGAGAAAGGCCGGATTTGTCGGGGCGTTTTCCTTCGTGAGGTCGAGCTCTTCTGCGACTGTCTCGTTCGACTTTCTGATTACTTCCACGAGTTCTTTTCTTTGCCCGTCCGTTGTGATCTCGTCAATTTTGTTCATAATTCCACTTTCGCATCCGTCAAATGGTACATACTGTGTTGCGGATACAAGATATTCCCCGTGGGGAAATGAACCGGCGCTGTTTTTTACAGTACCATTCTATTATCCCCTCATGTATCCCCTCATGCACGGCTTCCGGAAGTTTTTGACAAATCCTGCGTTTAAAGATACCTTAGGAAAACTATTATAACTAATATAGTATATTAATTATGATGAACTTCCAACAAATCATATTCCACCTCAACGGCTACTGGGCCGAGAGAGGTTCTGTGGTCGTGCAGCCGTACGATCTCGAGACCGGGGCGGGCACGTTCAACCCGGCCACCACGCTCCGCGCGCTCGGGCCGGAGCCGTGGAACGTCGCGTACGTCGAGCCCTCGAGGCGGCCGACGGACGGCCGCTACGGCGAGAACCCGAACCGCATGCAGCTCTTCTACCAGTACCAGGTGCTCATTAAGCCCGCGCCGAGGGACATCCAGGACCTCTATCTCGAGAGCATCCGCACCATGGGAATCGATTTCAGCAGGCACGACGTTCGGTTCGTACACGACGACTGGGAGTCGCCAACACTCGGGGCGACCGGCCTCGGGTGGGAGGTATGGATCGACGGGATGGAGATCACCCAGTTCACCTACTTCCAGCAGGTCGGCGGGCTCGAGCTCGACCCCGTTTCCGTGGAGCTCACCTACGGGCTCGAGCGGATTGCGATGTTCATCCAGGGCAAGGACGACGTGTACGACATCATGTGGAACGACACGCTCACCTACGGCGATATGCGGAAGCGGGAGGAGTTCGAGTTCTCCGCCTACAACTTCGAGGCCGCCTCGGTGGAGATGCTGAAGGACCACTTCGGCGAGTTTGAGCGCGAGGCCGTGATGCTCGTGGAAAGAGGGTTGGTTCTTCCCGCCTACGACATGGTGATAAAATGCTCGCATGCCTTCAACATGCTCGAGGCGCGCGGCGCGATTTCGGTCACCGAGCGCACGGGGTATATCGGCAGGGTGCGAAACCTCGCCCGCACCGTAGCCGAGGCGTATGTCCGCTCGAGGAAAGAGCAGGGGTTTCCCCTGCTGAAAAAGGAGGCGCGATGACGGCGAAAACCCGCGACCTCCTGGTCGAGATCGGTTCAGAAGAGCTCCCGCACGGGATAATCGCAGACTCGATACGCGGGTTCAAAGAGGGATTTTTACGCTGTCTGAAGGAGGAGAGGATCTCGTTCTTTGGTGTCGATGAGTTCTCGACCCCCCGCAGACTCGCGCTGCTCGTGAGAAACATGGCTGAGCAGCAGGAGACATTCACCCAGGAGCGGCGCGGCCCCCCCGTCGAAAAGGCGTACGACCGGGACAAGAAACCGACGAAGGCGCTCTTGGGATTCTTAACGGGAAACGGCATCACGCCCGACGATATCGTGGTAAAGGAATCGGGCAATACGGAGTATGTGTTCTGCGTACGAAAGATGGGGGGAGAGAAGACGGTTACGCTTCTTCCCACGATCTTAGAAAAGACGCTGAAAACGATGAGCTTTCCGAAGACCATGCGGTGGGAGGCTTCGGGGTTTTCGTTTCCACGGGCGATACGGTGGGTCCTCTTTTTGTTCGGCGAAAAGAAGGTCCCGTTCACCGTGGCGGACGTTAAAAGCGGCGGTTTCACCTTCGGCCACCGCGTGTACGGCAACGGAAAGATCGCGATAGAAAAACCTTCGGAGTACGAAAAAAAGCTCGAAAAGGCCTGCGTCATCCCGGACAGGGAAAAGAGAGCAGGCTCCATCAAGAACCAGATAGAGGGTATAACGGCGAAGAAGGGGCTTGCTGTGCCCGAGATCGCGGAAAATTTATTCGCCGAGAACGCGGACCTCACCGAGTATCCGCACGCGGTGTTGTGCTCGTTCGGCGAGTCGTTCCTCGATCTCCCTGCGGAGGTCCTGGAATCGGAGATGATCGAGCACCAGCACTACTTTCCGCTTGTAAGTAAAAAGGGTGGGAAGCTCTCGAACTTCTTCGTCTCGGTCTCGAACATAGAGGACAACGGCGAGACCGTCCCCGGTTACCAGCGGGTGCTGCTCGCGAGGCTCGAAGACGGAAGGTTCTTCTTCGAGGAGGACAAGAAACGGGAGTTCGGCTCCTTCACGGAGAGCCTTAAAACGGTAACCTTCCACGAAAAGCTCGGGT
The DNA here is from genome assembly GCA_016934265.1 of Spirochaetota bacterium. Taxonomy (GTDB): domain Bacteria; phylum Spirochaetota; class B62-G9; order B62-G9; family DRHN01; genus JAFGTF01. Next base: position 9,622 of record JAFGTF010000146.1, on the reverse strand, counting down.
CAGTATACGACAAGGTGGAGCGGACGAGAAAAATCGCAGCAACCCTCGCAGAATTCCTTTCGGTTGACGAGGCGACGAAAGAGAACACGGACGGCGTCTGCCGCCTCTGCAAGAACGACCTCATCACCCTCATGGTGGGGGAGTTCCCGCACCTGCAGGGGGTGATGGGCCGCTACTATGCGAAAGCGTCCGGATACCCGGAAGCGGTCTCGCGAGGCGTGCTCGAGCATTACCTCCCGCGATTCGCGGGCGACGCGCTGCCGGTAGGGATCGAAGGGGCGATCGCCGGCATCGCGGACAGGCTTGATACGATCATGGGCATATTCGCCGCCGGACAGAAGCCGTCCGGATCGAAGGACCCCTTCGCGCTGCGGCGGAAAGTGCTCGCCATCATCCGCATCATCATAGCGCGCGGCCTCAACTTCCCGCTCGGCGGCCTGATACGGCGGTCGGCGCCGCTTTTTGAGAAGATCTCCTCCGTCGGGTTCATCGCGGACGTTGAGGAGTTTTTCAAAGCCCGCACAAGGACGATCTTTTCCGACATGGGTTTCGCCTACGACGAGATCGATGCATCGATCGAGGGGGCGCTCGACGACGTGTACGAGTCGTATCGGAGGGTGCGCGCTCTCCACGAGGTTCGTCCGGAACCAGGCTTCGAGGACCTCCTCGTCTCGTTCAAGCGCATGAGCAGCATCGTAAAGGAGGAGGAGGGATTCTCGTTCGATCCGAAACTCCTCGAGGAAGAGCAGGAAAAGGCCCTCTACCGTCACTTTGTGACGAACGAGGAGGCCATCGGGAAGAGTATCGCGGACAAGAACTACAAGGAGGTGTACCGGATTCTCTCCGGTTTCAAGCCGTTCGCGGACAGCTTTTTCGATCATGTCCTCGTGATGGACCCCGATCCCACACATAAAAGAAACCGCATCGGGCTTTTGAAGACGATAACCGGCGTATTTTCAGGACTGGTGGACTTCTCTAGGATTGTCCCTGAGGGTGAGTAACCCTTGACCCACGGCAGGTCCGATTGATATATTTAGCGAGAACTACTAACCATATGGAGGCGAAAACATGGCAGTGAAGAAGTATGTATTTTTCTTTGGAGGTGGTAAGGCAGAAGGCCGTGCCGATATGAAACAACTGCTCGGAGGCAAGGGGGCTAATCTCGCCGAGATGACGAATCTCGGCATCCCCGTACCGCCCGGTTTCACGATAAGCACAGAGGTCTGTGACCAGTACTACAAGAACAACGAGAAGTATCCGGACGATCTCGAAGACCAGGTCTCGCAAAACCTCGAAAAGCTCGAAAAGCTTTTGGGAAAGAAACTCGGGGACCCGAAGAACCCGCTCTTGGTGTCCGTCCGGTCTGGGGCGGCGATCTCGATGCCCGGGATGATGGACACCGTACTGAATCTCGGTACGAACGACGAGTCGATCAAGGGTCTGGAGGCGATGACGGGCAACGCGCGGTTCGCGTGGGATGCATATCGCAGGTTCATCCAGATGTTCGGCGACGTGGTGATGGAGGTCCCGCACGAGGAGTACGAGAAGATACTCGACGCCCAGAAAAAGAAGAAAGGGGTGAAGCTCGACACCGAGCTCGGCACCGAAGACCTCAAGGAGGTCGTAAAAAACTACAAGGCGCTGTATAAGAAGCACACGGGCGAAGATTTCCCCCAGGACCCGAAAGAGCAGCTGTGGAAGTCGATCAATGCGGTTTTCGGAAGCTGGAACAACGACCGGGCGATCAAGTACCGGGCGATAAACGACATCAAGGGCCTGCTCGGTACGGCGGTGAATGTACAGACCATGGTATTCGGCAATGCGGGCGAAGACTCCGGAACCGGTGTGTGCTTCACCCGCGACCCCTCCACCGGGGAGAACGTGTTCTACGGCGAGTATCTCATCAACGCGCAGGGCGAGGACGTGGTCGCGGGCATCAGGACCCCGGAAACGCTCGATGACATGAAAAAGGAGCTGCCCAAAAAGTACGAGCAGCTCGTCGGAATACGGAACAAGCTCGAGGATCATTACCGCGACATGCAGGACATGGAGTTCACGATAGAGAAGGATACCCTCTACATGCTCCAGACACGTACCGGAAAGCGCACGGCGCATGCCGCGCTCAAGATCGCGGTCGACATGGAGCGCGAGGGCAGGATCAGCAAGGACGAGGCGATCATGAGGATCGAGCCGAACCAGCTCGACCAGATGCTGCACCCCATGATCGATCCTAAAGCGAAGGTGGAGGCCATCGCCAAGGGGCTTCCCGCGTCGCCCGGCGCCGCGGTTGGCCAGATCGTGTTCACCGCCGACCAGGCGGAGGAGGAGGCGGCGAAGGGCAAGGCCGTGATCCTCGTGAGAATCGAGACGTCCCCCGAGGATATCGGCGGTATGAACGTCGCGAAGGGAATCTTGACGGCTCGCGGGGGGATGACGTCCCATGCTGCGGTCGTCGCTCGGGGAATGGGCAAGTGCTGTGTCGCCGGCTGCTCCGCGGTGCACATCAGAAACGAGTCCGAGTGCGAGATAGGCGGCGTCGGTTTCGCGGCGGGCGACTGGATTACGCTTAACGGAACATCCGGAGAGGTGATCAAGGGACAGACCGACCTCATAGAGCCGGAGCCGACCGGCGATTTCGCCGAGCTCATGGAATGGGCCGATGAGGCGAGGAAGATCAATGTCAGGACGAATGCGGATACCCCGCAGGACGCGGCGAACGCGCGAAAGCTCGGCGCGGAGGGGATCGGCCTCTGTAGGACTGAGCACATGTTCTTCGAGGGCAACCGAATCGATGCGGTGCGTGAGATGATACTGTCGGAGGACGAGAAGGGCAGAAGGAAGGCGCTCTCAAAGCTCCTCCCGATGCAGCAGGGAGACTTCGAGGGCATATTCGAGGCGATGGACGGGCTTCCCGTCACGGTCAGGCTCCTGGATCCGCCGCTTCACGAGTTCCTGCCGCACAAAGAGGAGGAGATTGCGGAGCTCGCGGAGTCGATGGGAGTGCCGTTCGACAAGCTCTCAAAGAAGGTCGAGTCGCTGAAGGAGTTCAACCCGATGCTCGGCCACCGCGGCTGCAGGCTCGGCATCACGTATCCGGAGATCTACGAGATGCAGGTCGAGGCGATTTTCCTCGCCGCCTGCGCCGTACAGAAGCGCGGCATCAAGGTGCTTCCGGAGGTGATGATCCCGCTCACCGGTACGGTGAAGGAGATGTCCATCCTCCGTGAGATGACGGTGGCGACTGCGGAGCGGATCATAAAGGAAAAGAAGGAGAAGCTCGAGTACATGGTCGGTACGATGATCGAGATCCCGCGTGCCGCGCTCGTCGCGGACAAGATCGCGGAATATGCGGAATTCTTCTCCTACGGGACGAACGACCTCACGCAGATGACCTTCGGGTACTCGCGGGACGATGCGGGTGTGTTCCTCCCCGATTACGTGAAGAAGGGCGTCTTGGAAAAGGACCCGTTCCAGGTGCTCGACCAGGAGGGGGTCGGACAGCTCGTCGAACTCGGTATAAAGCGAGGGCGTTCGGCTCGGCCGAAGCTGAAGGTGGGAATCTGCGGGGAGCACGGCGGAGAGCCGACCTCGGTGGAGTTCTGTCACCGCGTAGGAATGAACTACGTGAGCTGCTCCCCGTTCCGGGTCCCGATCGCGCGACTCGCTGCGGCTCAGGCGGCAATCAGGGAGAAATAATCTTACGGATTCAATCATGACAGGTGACACCCATAGGGTGTCACCTGTCTATCGATACTCACATCCATCCACAGCCGGTCACGGGCGTTACCTATGCACAGGAAAATCAGGAACTTCTGCATCATCGCGCACATAGATCACGGTAAATCCACGCTCGCGGACCGGTTTCTCGAGATCACCGGAGTCCTCTCTCCGGAATCCGGCGCGCAGCAGTTTCTCGATTCGATGGACATCGAGCGGGAGCGCGGGATCACGATAAAGTCGCATCCGGTCACCCTGCAGTACGAATGCGGAGGCGAATCCTATACGCTCAACCTCCTCGACACCCCCGGGCATGTGGATTTCAACTACGAGGTCTCCCGCTCGCTCGCCGCGTGCGAGGGGGCGCTCCTGCTCGTCGACGCGTCGCAGGGAATCGAGGCGCAGACGCTGTCCAATTACTACATGGCGATGGAGCACGACCTCACGGTCATCCCGGTGGTGAACAAGATCGATCTGCCGCAGGCGGACGTCGAGGGGGCGATCTCCCAGATCATCGACGATCTCGGCTTCAAACGGGAAGAGATCGTGCTGGCAAGCGCGAAAACGGGCGCCGGCGTGCGGGACGTGCTCGACAGGGTTGTGGAGAAAGTACCCCCACCCGCGGAGAACGACGACGCCCCGCTCCGTTGCCTCGTGTTCGATTCCCAGTTCGATACCTACCGGGGGGTTATCGTCTTCGTACGGGTTTTCGAGGGGAAGCTTACGCCGGAAGAACGGATACGGCTCATGTCGTCCGGTATGGGGTACAAAGTCGAGGAAACCGGGATATTCCGGCCCCGGATGACGAAGAACGAGAAGCTCGTCTCCGGGCAGGTGGGCTACATCATCGCGGGAATCAAGGAGATACGGCAGACGAGGGTGGGGGACACCGTCACGCACGCCGCCGGCGGTGCGAAAGAGCCGCTTCCCGGATACAGGGAGGTGAAGCCGATGGTCTTCTCCTCGATCTATCCCTCTTTCGCCGACGATTACGAAGCCCTTACCGGCGCGATGGAGAAGCTCAGGCTCAACGACAGCTCCCTCGTGTATGAGCCCGATTCCTCTCAGGCGCTCGGGTTTGGCTACCGGTGCGGCTTTCTCGGGCTCCTTCACCTCGAGGTCGTACAGGAGCGTCTCGAGCGAGAATTCGGGCTCTCGCTCGTTGTAACGGCGCCGAGCACGAAGATCAGGGTTGCATACAAGAACGGCACGAGCGAGATCGTAAACAACCCCATGCTCTTCCCGGATCTTGGAGCGCTCGAGTACTCGGAAGAGCCGTACGTTCGCGTCACGATAGTCACGCCGGAGGAGTACATCGGGAACGTCATGAAGCTCGCGATCTCGCGGTACGGCACCCAGGTCGCAATGAACTATATCGGTGAACAGAGAATCGAGGTAGAGTACGAGATGCCGCTCGCCGAGGTGATATACGACTTTCATGACCGCCTGAAGTCGGTTTCCAGGGGATATGCGTCGCTTGATTACGAGTATGCCGACTACCGGCGGGGCGAGCTGGTGCGGCTCGATATACTGGTCGGCGGGAAGAAGGTGGATGCCCTTTCCCAGATCGTTCGGAAGGAGCGGTCGTACGAGCGGGCCCGGGAGATAGTCCGCACCCTGAAGTCGGAGATCCCCAAACACCTCTTCAAGATTGCGGTACAGGCGTCCATCGGCGGCCAGATCATAGCTCGCGAGACGATAGGGGCCGTGGGAAAGAACGTTACGGCAAAGTGCTACGGCGGAGACATTACGAGAAAGCGCAAGCTCATCGAGCGCCAGAAGGAGGGAAAGAAGCGCATGAAGCGGGTGGGAAACGTCGACATCCCCCAGGCGGCGTTCATGGCTGTCCTGAAAAGGGAGTGATATGCAGGAAAGTAATTTCTTGATGATACGCTTAAAACTTATTACACTTATACATTATCTTTGCTCTTCCATGTAGGTTTTTACAATAGGTTTATTCAATTAAACATGATCGGAGGTTGTATAATGGCGGTAAAGATAGCAATCAACGGGTTCGGAAGGATCGGGAGGAACGTGTTCAGGATTGCGGAAAAGCGGAAGAACGTGGAAGTCGTTGCGGTCAACGATATGTTCGAACCCGACCAGCTCGCCCACCTTCTTCGATACGATACCGTGTATGGAAGGTTCGGTGGAACGGTAGAGGTGACGTCGGACGGGTTCTCCGTGAACGGCAAGGGGATCAAGGTGCTCAAGGAAAAAGATCCGTCCAAGCTTCCCTGGAAGAACCTCGGCGTCGACCTCGTCATCGAGGCCACCGGTGTATTCAGGAAAAGGGAGCAGGTCGCGATGCACCTCGACGCCGGGGCGAAGAAGGCCATTCTCACCGTTCCCGCAAAGGACGAGATCGACAGGACGATCGTTCTCGGCGTCAACGAGGAGATGCTGAAGCCGGGCGATAAGATAGTCTCGAACGCCTCCTGCACGACGAACTGTCTCGCTCCGGTCGCGAAGGTTTTGAACGACGTATTCACCGTCAAGCGGGGTCTCATGACCACGGTACATGCGTATACGAATGACCAGCGTATCCTCGATTTCGCCCACTCCGACCTCAGAAGGGCCAGGACTGCCGCCGCCAATATCATCCCCACGACGACAGGAGCCGCAAAGGCGATCGGCAAGGTCATTCCCCAGCTGAACGGAAAGCTCGACGGTATGGCGATGAGGGTGCCGGTGCAGGTGGGATCCATCGTCGACCTGATCGTGGAAGTCGACCAGGATGTGTCGAAGGAGATGGTGAACGATGCGATGAAGAAGGCGGCTGAGGGACCGATGAAGGGCTACCTCCAGTACTGCACCGATCCCATCGTCTCGAGCGACGTCATCGGCAATCCGCATTCGTCGATATTCGACTCACTCCTCACGATGGTAATCGACAAGCGGATGGTAAAGGTTGTATCATGGTACGACAACGAATGGGGATACTCGAACAGGGTTGTGGACCTTATCGAGAAACTTTTCTGATAGACAAGAACAGCGAAAACCGCTTCCCGGTGATTTTTCGCCGGGAAGCGGAACGTCGTATGAAGAACGTACCACGAGACGGAGAGTGTGTATGATCACTAAGAAGACGGTGAAAGACGTCGATCTGGAAGGAAGGCGTGTCATCATGCGCGTGGACTTCAACGTTCCTCTCGATTCCGCAGGGAGAATAACCGACGATACGCGAATACGTGCTGCGCTTCCGACGATCGAGTATGTAATGGAACGCAAGACGAAGCTCGTGCTCATGAGTCATCTCGGCAGGCCGAAGGGGCAAGAGAAGGAAGAGCTCCGGCTCGTCCCCGTCGGGAAGAGGCTGTCCGAGCTCATCGGCAGGGATGTCATCATCTGCAAAGACTCGATCGGAGAAGAGACGAAAAAGATAATATCGGGGATGCAGAACGGGGATGTCGCGCTCTTGGAAAACCTCAGGTTTCACAAGGAGGAGGAGCAAAACGACCCCGGTTTCGCGCAGGAGCTTGCATCGTATGCCGATGTGTACGTGAACGACGCCTTCGGCACGGCGCACCGTGCGCACGCTTCCACCGAGGGAATCGCGAAGCTTTTACCCGCGTATGCCGGTTTTCTCATGGAAAAGGAGATCAACTTTCTCGGAAAGCTCCTCTACTCTCCGGAGCATCCATATATCGCGATCATCGGCGGGGCAAAGGTGTCAACGAAGATCGCGGTGCTCGAGAAGCTCATCGAGCGGGTTGAAGTCCTCATAATCGGCGGGGGAATGTGCTATACTTTTCTCAAGGCGAAGGGATTCGAGGTCGGGAACTCCCTCGTAGAGACCGACAAGGTGAACCTCGCCTTCGAGCTCATCAAGAAAGCGGACGAAAAGAAGATCAAGCTTCTACTGCCGCTCGATCATGTCATCGCGGATAAGGTCGAAGAGGAAGCGAAGATACGGATCGTCGATACGAACGCGATTCCGCCCGGGATGATCGGTCTCGATATCGGGCCCAAATCCATCAGGGTCTTCAAGAAGGAGATCAAGGCCGCTAAAACGATCCTCTGGAACGGGCCGATGGGGGTGTTCGAGATCGAAAAGTTTTCCAAGGGGACGCGGCAGATCGGGAAAGCGCTTGCCTCAAGCAGGGGGACGACGGTTGTGGGCGGCGGGGATTCCGTCGCGGCGGTGAACGCTGCGGGTCTTTCGGGCAGCATTACGCATGTTTCGACCGGCGGGGGCGCGTCGCTGGAATTCTTAGAAGGCAAGGACCTGCCGGGCGTTGTGGCGCTGCTCGATAAATAAGCGCTATTACGGAGTCGCACAGTGAAGACGGTATAGAAAATAACCCGGGGGGATTTCGGGGGAATGCCGAGGAAAGAGAGGGAAGTGACGATGAGAAGACCGCTTATGGCAGGAAACTGGAAGATGTTCCTCGATATACCCGGCGCCGGGAAACTCGCGGAGGAGCTGGTATCCGGAACAAAAAACGTTACAGACCGGGATATCCTCGTGTGTCCCTCTTTTCCCCTCTTGAGCCGGGTGGCGCAGGCGGTAGAAGGATCGGCGGTACAGCTCGGCGCTCAGAATCTCTATTACGAAGAATCGGGGGTGTTCACCGGCGAGGTCTCGGCCGCGATGCTTCGTTCCGTGCCCTGCTCGTATGTGATCGTCGGCCACAGCGAGCGGCGTCACGTTTTCGGCGAGTCCGACGAACTCGTCGGTAAAAAGGTCGCTTCGGCACTGAAGCAGGGGCTTCGTGTGATCCTCTGTGTGGGTGAGCTCCTCGAAGAGAGGGAGGAGGGGAATACAAAGCGGGTCGTGAAACGGCAGATAGAACGCGGGCTCGACGGTGTGGAAGAAGCGGCGCTAGAAGACGTGGTCGTCGCGTATGAGCCGGTGTGGGCGATAGGGACGGGAAAGACGGCGACACCCAAGGATGCGGACAACGTACACGCCTACATCAGGACGGTGCTATCGACGAAATTTTCGAAGACCGCAGCGTCGGAGATGAGGATTTTGTACGGCGGTTCAGTGAAGCCGGAGAACGTCGACGGCCTGATGGCAAAAGCGAACATAGACGGGGCGCTCGTCGGCGGGGCTTCTCTCAAGTCGGAGTCGTTTCTCAGAATTATAAAGTTTGAAACCTGATCTATTTTTGGATATATTATAAGGCAAGGAAAACGGGTATGGTGATCGCTTTAACAGTAGTTTTTTTTCTCGTCGCGGTTTTACTCATAGTAATTGTGCTGATACAACCCGGTTCGAGCGGCGGTCTTGGATTCTTCGGCGGAGGAAGTCAATCCGCGTTCGGAACAAAGACGGGTAACGTATTGACTAAATTCACGACACTCCTTGCGGCGTTATTTCTCATCGTGAGCTTCGTCTTGGGCTATCTCAACTCCAGGCAGTCGAAGATACAGATTAACGAGATGCTCGACGCGAAGGAAACGATCGAGAAACTCCCGGAAGAAAGCGGTGAGGCCTCCGTCACAGAGGACATCGGGGTTGACATCTCCGATACCGACTAATGAAGAAGGCCGCATCCAACAAGTATCTTGCCTCTCAATGAACCGTTTTTTTCGGGTTTCTTCTTCGAAAACAGATAACAAATTCCTTTTGGAGTGGTTATATGAAGGTCTACGTGGCAGCGACTCGCCAGAACGACGGTAAGACCGTTACGGCACTGGGACTGCTCTCGGCGATTAAAGAGCGCTTTGAGAAGGTCGGGTACATCAAGCCTGTCGGCCAGCAGGTCACCAGGATAGAAGGCCACGAAATCGACAAGGACGCGAGCCTCATGAGGGAGGTGTTCTCCATCGACAGCCAGCTCACCGACATGAGCCCGATAGCGATACCGAAAGGGTTCACGGAGAAGTATGTCGAACGGGGAGACCCGGAAAAGCTCCGGCGAAAGGTGCAGCAGGCGTATCTCAGGGCGAGCCACGG